>JAICJD010000204.1 GCA_025928645.1 Gemmatimonadales bacterium | reverse complement strand
CGAGGGACCTTGCCGGGGAACGGTTCGAACTCGGCCCGGCAAGGTCCCTCGCTGCGCTCGGGATGAAGCGCGGCGCTCGGGATGAAGCGCCCCTCGCTCCTGCTACTCGACTTCCCGCCCCGCTACCGGCGTCGCCACCGAATCGGCGAGGGTGCGCGCCGTCTCGACCAGGCCGATGAACTCAGCCCGGTACCCCTGCTCGTCGTCGCCCCGGGCCCCCCGCGCGAGCGCGAGCGCCTGGTCCCAGCTCGCCGTCCCCTTGAACTCCGAGTCCCGGAGCAGCATCGCGAACTCAGCCACGGCCGATTGAAACCGCAGGTCCTCGGATGCCGCGGCGATGTCCCGCTGCCCGTCGCTCCGGTCGGCCACCGCGGTCTCGAGCAGGCGGCTGGTCGAGCCCTTCGGGTCCTTGTAGCGGAGCCGCACCGTCATCAGCTCGCCACTGTGTTTCCCGCCCGGTCGCAGCGAGGTCTGCTGGTAGGTGAGGCTGTCGTCGGCCATCGTGACCGCGCGGGCGCCAATGGGCACGACTTCGTACAGCGCCGTGACCGAGTGGCCCGAGCCCAGCTCGCCCGCGTCCTTCCGGTCGTCCTTGAAGTCTTCCTTCTGGAGCATGCGGTTCTCGTACCCCAGCAGCCGGTACGCCTGTACCCGCGCCGGGTTGAACTCGACCTGGATTTTCACATCCTTCGCCACCGTGAACAGCGTGCCGCCGAGCTCCTGCACGAACACCTTCCGCGCCTCGCCGAAGCTGTCGATGTAGGCGTAGTGGCCGTTCCCCTTGTCGGCCATCTGTTCCATCTTCGAGTCCTTGAGGTTGCCGGTGCCGAAGCCGAGCACGGTGAGGAACGTGCCTTCCTCGCGGCGCTGCTCGATCAGCCGCACCATCTCCGCGTCGCTGCTCACGCCGACGTTGAAGTCGCCGTCCGTGGCGAGAATGACGCGGTTGTTCCCCTCCGGATTGAAATGCTCCTTCGCCACGTCGTACGCCAGCCGGATGCCCGCGCCGCCCGCGGTCGAGCCGCCCGCTTCGAGCCGGTCGATCGCCGCGAGGATCGTCGCCTTGTCGCCGCCGCTGGTCGGCGGCAGTACGAGCCCGGCGGCGCCCGCGTAGACCACGATGGCCACGCGATCCTGCGGGCGCAGCTCCTGGACCAGCGCCCGGAACGCCTGCTGCACCAGCGGAAGCTTGTCGGGCTCGTTCATCGAGCCGCTGACATCGATGAGGAACACGAGGTTGCTCGGCGGCAGCTTGTCGCTGGCAAGCCGGCGCGACTGCAGGCCGATGCGCACGAGCCGGTGATCGGGCGCCCACGGGCACGCCGCGAGCTCGGTCGACACGGCGAAGGGCGCCGACCCGGTCCGGTCGGGATACCGATACGGGAAGTAGTTCACCAGCTCCTCGAGCCGCACCGCATCCTTCGGGGGTAGCGCGCCCTGGTTCAGGAATCGCCGCACGTTGCTGTAGCTGGCCGCGTCCACGTCGATCGAGAACGTCGACAGCGGGTTGGAGCCCGCGCCGAGAAACCGGTTTTCGTTGACCACGTCATAGGCTTCGGTGTTGAAACGCTCCGCCGGGGCTGGGTATATCGTGCTCCGCGCGCTCGTCACGAACCCGGCCGCGGCCTCGTCACGGACCGCGGCCTGATTGGCCTTTTCAGGGAGGGGCCGCGCGAACGCCTTGCGGGCGATATCGCGCTCGGCGTCCAGCCGCCGGTCCATCCCCGCCGCGAGCGTGAAGTTGAGCCGAAGCGTTCCACCCGCGCGCACGGTTCCGACGAGCTGCGCGGAGCCATACCCGGCGCGCGAGGCGCGCACGGTCACGCTGCCGGCCGGCACTGCCGGCAGCACGTACCCGCCGATGCTGTCGCTGAGTGTCGAGAGCGCCGTGCCGGCCACGGCTATCCGTGCGTGAACGACGGGCATCCCGGCCCCGTCGCGGACGGTGCCCTCGATCCGGCCGGTGGTGGGCGCCATGCGGACCGGCGCGGCGGCAGTCGTGGCGAGGGTAAGACAGAAGATCGCGCCGAGGCCGAGGCTGGGAAGCGGGGCCGACATCGTCTCCTCCGGGTGCGGGATGGTCCTGGGAATCGCACGTCCCGGAAGGGACGCAGGCGGGAGATGCGCGAAACGGGGGAGTTGCACACCGCCGCCGATCGATCTCTGGAAGAGGTCGACACCCGCTCCAGTCGACGGGCAATGGCATGGAGCCCGCCGCCCGGGCTACACTTCCGCCATGACACCCTCCGTGCTCGGTCTGCACCACGTCACCGCGATCGCGGGCGACCCCCAGCGCAACCTCGACTTCTACGCCGGCGTGCTGGGCCTCCGGCTGGTGAAGCGCACCGTCAACTTCGACGACCCGCAGACCTACCACTTCTACTTCGGCGATGAGGTCGGAACGCCGGGCAGCATCATGACCTTCTTCCCCTGGCCCGGCGCGCGCAGCGGCCAATCGGGACGGGGCCAGGTCGCGGTGACTTCCTTCGCCATCCGCCCGGCGGCGGTCGGGTTCTGGATCGAGCGGCTGCTGCGCCACGGCATCCGGTACGATGGCCCGGCGAAGCGCGGCGCAGGCGGCGACTCGGAACAGGTGGTAGCGTTTCGGGATCCCGACGGCCTGATGCTCGAGCTGGTGGGGCACCGGGGCGCGGAGGCTCGGCCGATCTGGGGAGGCGCGCCAGGGATTGCACCCGAGAATGCCATCCACGGCTTCCACGCGGCAACGCTCTGGGTGGAACGGTGGGAGCCCACCGAGCGCGTGCTGGTGGAGACTCTGGGCTTTCGGCTCGTGGCGGAGGCCGAATCTACCCGCCGCTATGCCGCGGGCGAGGGCGGGCCGGGCCGCCTGGTGGACGTGCGCGCGGTCGGCGGGTTCACCCCCGGAGCCTCAGGTGCGGGAACGGTGCACCACATCGCCTTCGCCGTGGCCGACGACGAGGCGCAGCTCGCGGTGCGCGCGCGGGTGGCGGAGGCCGGCCTCGATCCGACGCCGGTGATCGACCGCAACTATTTCCACTCGGTGTACTTTCGCGAGCCCGGCGGCGTGCTGTTCGAGCTCGCCACGGTGCCCCCCGGCTTCGCGATCGACGAGCCGGTCGAGCACCTGGGCGAGCGTCTCATGCTCCCGCACCAGTACGAGCCACATCGCGCCGAGATCGAGGCGGTGCTGCCGCGGATCCACTTGCCGGCCCCGGCGTCGGACGCCGCGTTCTTTGCCGACGTGTCGGGCCCGGAGGACGTGAGCGGCGACGCGCTCGGCTTCATCCATCGCTACGTGCCGCCGTCGCACGAAGGCGAGCTCGCCGGCGGCACGACGCTCCTGCTGCTCCACGGCACGGGCGGCGATGAGGAAGACCTCCTCCCTCTCGGACGCGCGCTGCTGCCGGGCGCGGGCCTCCTGAGCCCGCGCGGCAAGGTGCTCGAGCGCGGAGCGCCGCGATTCTTCCGCCGGCTGGCCGAAGGGGTGTTCGATCAGGAAGATCTGTCACGTCGCACCGACGAGCTGGGAGACTTCGTGCTGGCGGCGGTCGAGGCGTATCAGCTGGAGCGTGACGGAATCGTGGCGGTGGGGTTCTCCAACGGAGCCAACATCGCGGCGAGCCTCCTGCTGCGCCGGCCGGGCGTGCTGCGCGCGGCGGTGCTGCTGAGTCCCATGGTGCCGTTCGAGCCCGCGGCCCGGCCGGATCTCAGCGGAACCTCGGTGTTCATCGGCGCCGGTCGGCGCGACGGCATCACGCCTCCAGCGCAGGCGGAACGGCTCGCGGAGCTCCTGCGCTCGTCCGGCGCCGACGTGACGCTGCACTGGGAGCCGGGCGGCCACGCCGTGACTGAGCCGGAGGTCACGGCGGCCCGCGCCTGGCTCGCCCAGTGTCTGACGAGCCGAACCCGATCTGCTCCGTGAACGCCACGAGATCGTAGCCCAGGTTCCCTTCCGGTCGCACTTCGCCAGCAGCACGCCCATCGCGTACCACGAGCGACGCGCTCCCTGCTCGCAACAATGGGTCGCTAGATTGAAGGGCAATGAAGCTCCTTCTCCTTCTCGCGGAGGCGCAATGTTCCGTCCCCACGCTCAGCGCGATCAGGCGCGCGAGTCCACCGGTCCCACGGCCGATTCCGTCCGGTATCCGACCGACCACGTGGTCGGCATCATCGACACGGGGGATCAGGTTCGCGCCGCCTATGCGGCGCTCACCAGCTCGGGCTTCCTCGAGTCCGAGGTGACGGTAAGCTCCGGACAGGCCTCGGCCGACGCCCTCAACGCCAATACCGGCCGGACCGGCCTGGCGCACCTCGCCATCCGGATCGCCGAGCGGTTCGGTGTGGCCAACGACGAGATGACGGTGAAGAAGCGCTACGAGGACGCGCTGCGCGGCGGCCAGTTCGTGGTGGCCGTCCTGGCGCCCACCGAGGAGCGGCGGGAGCTGGCCGCGTCGATTCTTCGCGACCAGGACGCCCAATCGGTGAACTTCCTCGGCCGGTTCTCCATCGAGCCGATGGGGGATAGGGTTCCGAGCATCCCGGACGCTCCGAGTCACCCTGAGCGGTCCGAGTCACCCTGAGGCGGACGCGAAGGACGGGAAGGCGGCGTAAGCAGGCGAGCAGGCGAGCGGGCGAGCAGGTGGACAGGCGAGCGGGCGAGCGGTCAGACGGTCAGTGGGGACACTCGTCTCCTGGTGCTGGCTTCTCCCTGACCGCCCACCCGCTTGCCTGCTCGCCTGCTCGCCCGCCCGCCCGCCCGCCTGTGCTTACCTTTCCGCCGTGCCCTCGAACCACGCCTTCATCACCGCCGCCGTGCGCACGCCCACCGGGCGGGCGGGCGGCGTGCTGGCCGACGTCCGGCCCGACGATCTCGCCGCGACGGCGATCGCCGCGCTGGTGCGTCGCGCCGAGCTGCCCGTCGATCGTATTGAAGACGTGATCTTCGGCTGCGCCAACCAGGCGGGCGAGGACAACCGCAACGTCGCGCGCATGGCGCTCCTGCTTGCCGGGCTGCCGATCGAGATCCCGGGCCAGACGGTGAACCGGCTGTGCGGATCCGGGCTCCAGGCGGTCGTGAGCGCCGTGCACGCGATCCGCGCGGGCGAGGGCGACCTGTTCGTGGCCGGCGGCGTCGAGAGCATGACGCGCGCGCCGTACGTCACGCTCAAATCGGGCAAGCCGTGGGACCGCGCCGCGCCGCAGACCGCCGACACCACGGTCGGCTGGCGGTTCGTGAACCCGCGCATGAAGCGCGAGTGGACCAT
>JAICJD010000115.1 GCA_025928645.1 Gemmatimonadales bacterium | reverse complement strand
GTGCGCGGCCAGGTAGTCGGTGAGATGGTAGGAATAGGATCGCCGCCGGACCGCCCGCAGCGCACCGGGCAGGTCGCCCTGCCGCTCACGCAGGCGCGCCACCTCGAGGTTGACGAAATCCTCGAAGCCCACCGGGCTGATCCCCACGGTGGTCCGCACGTAGGCCGGGCTCAGCGTGAACGCGACGCTGGGGCCGTTGCGCTGGCCGCCAGGTCCGTCTCGGATCAGGGCATCCAGCCGGTCCACCATCTCGGCCGTGCCAGCCGCGAGCGTGGCCTCGAGCAGCGCGGCGCACACCGCGTTGCCGGTGCGCGCCGCCGGGGCCTCGTTCGGCCCCGCCTGCCGGAGGCGGGCGATGGCCTCGACCGTGCCGGTCGCATCTCCCCCGCTCAACCGCCAGAGCGTGGCCACGCAGATGTCGATCTGCGCCACTGCTCGCGCCTCGCCGGCCGGCGGCAGCGGGCCTGCCGACAACCGCCGGAGCTCGCGCGCCGCTGCGGCGCCGTTCGCGCGGTCGCCGTCGCCGTAGAGCGCGTCGAGCACGCGCTGGTACAGCGCCGCGTGCGGCCCGTACTCGGGCTCGTCCGCGCTCGCCGTGTCGCCCAGCGCCGCCGCCGGGCGGCCGCGGTTCACCTCGAACGCGTGCAGGTAGGTCTTGCTGCGCTGCCAGTCGGAGCCGCGGCCCGCGACCGCCCGGATGGCGACCGCGGCGGACTCCGCATCCTCCAGCCGCCGGCCGTCGAGCACCGCGTAGTTCATCATCCGCCACAGGCTCGGCAGCTTCATCTCGCGGTAGCGCGACCGGAGCGCGGCCAGCGCCCGCTCGTCGTGGAGGCCGTCGGCGATGCGCCAGCGGTAGAGGTCGAGCAGCTCGCCGCTCGTATCGTGCGCCAGGTAGATCGCCCCCAACCGCCGGACCGCGGCGCTGTCGCCCTGCTCCACCGCGATGTCCACCAGGTGGCCGAGCGGCCCCGCGGCCGAGTCGAGCGCGACCGAGCGGCGGAAGGCCTCCGCCGCGCGCCGCTCCGAGCCGTCGATCTGGAGGTAGTGCCCCTCGTGATAGTAGAGATCGCCGAGCTCGTACCATCGCGCGGCTTGATCCGGGCCCAGGTCCACCGCTCGCTCCCAGGCCCCGAGAAACTGGGCCAGGGTCGAGGTGGCCGGGTAGTTGGGCCCGACCTCCGCGACCACCAGCGCCTGGTCCCTGGGCGGGAGCCGGTCGCGGCTGGCCCAGGCGAGCTCGAGGCCGCGCCGCCCGGCGCCTGGGCTGGCGGTCCAGCCGGCGGCGCTCGCCAGCGTCAGACCCGCCAGCGCGAAGGTGGAGTCCCGATCGAGGGCCTGGCCCAGCCGGGCGACCGCGCCGGGGTAGTCGGCCCGGCGCTGCGCGGCCAGCGCCTCGAGGTAGAGCCGGAGCGCGGGGAGCGGCGTGTTGACCAGGGCGTCGAGCTGCGAGCGCTCGGAGACCTGGGTGATGAGGAGCTGAGCCGCCAGCCGGTCCACCAGCTGCGGCAGGCTGTCGGCCGGGCCTTCCACCCGCGCCTCGGCGCGCGCCCCGCCGCTCCCCACCGGCAGCAGCAGCGCGTTGATCGCCACGTGCCGGGACGTCCCGACGATGCCGCCGAGCAGAACGCGGCCGGCGCCGATGCGCCGGGCCAGGTCTGCCGCGGCGTCCTCGGGCAGGTCGTCCGCCTCCGAGTGCGCGGCCTGGCGCCACGCGGCCATCACCGATCGCGGGTCCGCCGCCCGGGTGCCGCCCTCGCCGGTGAGCCGCGCCGCGACCAGGTCGATCATGCCTTCGCGAAGGTAGCCCAGCTCGGGCGCGGCGCCCGCCACGCGGAAGGGAACGACCGCGACGAGCGCGCGATCCAGCGCGACCGCCGGTGGCGACCGCCGAAGGTACGACGCGTAGCCGAGCGCCAGGGCAGCGGCGACCAGCGCGCCGGCCGCGAGCGCGATCGTGCGGCGCCGTCCGGCAGCCGGCGTCGGCGAGCTCGGCGTCGGCATCGGGTGCTCTGGCGGCGGCGTTCCGTGCGGAGGGCTCGCGGCCGCCGTTGTCGCGGGCGTGCCGGCCGAGTCGCCTGCGGTCAGTGCCTGGGCGAAGACGGCGGCAGTGGAGAACCGATCGGGGGGGAGCTTCGCGAGCGCGCGGGTCACCACGCGCTCCAGATTTTCCGGGACGGTTCCGCGCACCGTCCGGAGTGAGGGTACCGGATCCAGCGCGTGCCGGGCCAGGATCTGCTGCCCGGTCGCGCCGGTGAACGGCGGCTGGCCCGCGAGCATCTCGTACAGCATGCAGCCCACCGCGTAGAGGTCGCTCCGCCCGTCGAGCTCCCGGCCGCCGGAGCCCTGTTCCGGGCTCATGTAGGCGGGGGTGCCGAGCGCGATCCCGGTCTCGGTCAGTCGCTCGTCGCCCGCGGCGGCGATGGCGCGGGCCACGCCGAAGTCGGCCACTACCGCCTCGCCGGCTTCGAGCAGGACGTTCTCGGGCTTGATGTCGCGGTGGACGACGTTGTGGGCGTGGGCATATCCGAGTGCGCTCAGCACCTGACACGCGATGCGCACCGCCTCGTCCACCGGGAGCGCCCCCTCGCGCGCGAGCCGTTGCCGGAGCGATTCACCCTCGACGAACGGCATGGTGTACCACAGCCGGCCGGCCGCGTCGCCCGAGTCGTGCACCGGAAGGATGTGCGGATGCCGGAGCCGGGCCGCGATCCGGATCTCCTGGGCGACCCGCTCGGGGCCGAGCGAGGCGCCGAGCTCGGGGCGGAGCAGCTTGAGGGCGACGGGGCGGTCGTGCCGGAGATCGTGCGCGAGATAGACGGTGGCCATCCCGCCCCGGCCGACCTCGCGCTCGAGGCGGTAGCGGTCGGCGAGGGCGGCGGCGAAGGGGCCGAAGGTTTCGGGCTGCGGAGTCACCGCGGGATGGCGCTCCTGGCGAGGGGGCAGGCCGGCGTCGGGTAGCCGTCAGCCCAAGATGCCGGTGCCCGTACGATTGTGCCAGAAGGGAGGAGGGCGCGCGATGGGTCGTTGACGTCCTGCCAAATGGCAGATACATTTAAGCCACTTGGCAAGGAGGCGCCGTGTCCGCATCGACCAGGCCGGAATTCACGGATCTGACGGAGATCAAGAAGCGGCTGGAGTCGGATCGCCGGCTGCAGTACCACTACGTCGCCCTGCTCGGCCTCCGGGAATACGAGCCCCTCAAGATCTACAAGCGCGTCCGCGCCGGGCTGGCCTTCTCCGCGCTCGAGCGCTTTCAGAGAAACACCAATTTCGGGTCGAGCGAGCTCTCGGCGCTGCTCCAGCTTCCTCCACGTACCCTCGCGCGGAGAAAGGCGGCCGGCCGCTTGGAACCGGAGGAGTCCGACCGGCTGCTTCGGGCCTCACGCGTGTTCGGCCGGGCGCTGGAACTGTTCGATGGCGATGCCGAGGCAGCTCGCGAATGGCTGGTGGAGAAACAGCCATTGCTCGGTGGGCTGGTGCCGCTCGAGCTGGCGGCCACGGACGTCGGCGCGCTCGAGGTCGAGCGGCTGATCGGTCGGCTGGAGCACGGCATACCTGCCTGAGCCACGATGCTGACGCTCTGGCGGCTGGCAAAGAGTCGTCATGCCGGCAGTGCGTTCGATGGTGAAGGCGCGCGCCTGAACGGTGGGCGGTGGAACAGCGTCGGCGTTCGGGTGGCGTATGCGTCCGAGTCGAGAGCATTGGCGGCCCTGGAGGTCATGGTCGGCCTTCAGAAGAGCAGGTATCTGCCGACCTATGCTCTCGTCTCGGCTCAGCTCGATGAATCGGCTCTGGAGGATCTTCCGACCGCGGCGCTCCCGGCCAGTTGGAGAAACCATCCACCGGCTCACGAGTCTCAGGCGCTCGGTGATCGATGGATCGCCGAACAGCGCTCGCTGGCGCTGAGGGTCCCCAGCGCGCTCATCGATGGTGAGTTCAACTATCTGATCAACCCGGCGCACCCGGACTTCAACCGCGTGACGATCTCCGCGCCTGCGCCCTT
Source organism: Gemmatimonadales bacterium (assembly GCA_025928645.1). Classification (GTDB taxonomy): domain Bacteria; phylum Gemmatimonadota; class Gemmatimonadetes; order Gemmatimonadales; family GWC2-71-9; genus CAVVWJ01. The sequence goes on along the minus strand of JAICJD010000115.1, from coordinate 8,167 downwards.
CGTGTTCGACGCACGGCTTCGGGCGGTCCTCCGCAAGTCATAGAATCGAGCAACCTGCGTCGAGGAAGGCATCGCTGGTCTTCTACCCGCTGCTTCCGCTGCGCTCCCGGCTCTGAAGCAGCCGGGACACGGCCGCGACCAGCGCATCCGGCGCGAAGGGTTTGGCGAGCACCTCGCCCGGCAGCTCGGGGTCGGTAAAGCCCGAGACGAACAGGACAGCGGGAGAGCGGTCCAGGCGCGCGAGGTGGGCTGCCAGCGCCGGTCCGGACAGCCCGGGCATGCGAACATCGGTTACCACCGCCCGGATGGTCGGTCCCCACGCCTCGATCAGGTTCAACGCTTCCAGACCGTCGCGGGCGGTGAGCACGTGGTAATGCGGCTCCAACGTTCGTTGGAGCACCGACAACGCCACCGGCTCATCGTCCACGACTAGGACGACTGTCCGCGCGGAACTGCTCCCCGCCTCAGGCATGGTCTACCGCCTCTGCTTCCGGACCCGGTCCGTCAGCTCGACGCACTCCCGCGTCGCTGGATTTTCCTGCGCATCGCCCTGCCTAGCACCCACGGGTGCGGGAGCGGCGGTAGCCGGACCGCTCCGCCTCCCGGGACGAACGGAAATAACGGCGATTCACCGGAGCCAGGTCCTGCGCCGGCGCGCAGCGAGCGCGGAAGTAGACGACGCTCGCGGTGAGGGAAAAGAAATCTAGGCCCTGCGCCGTGACGAGCGGTAGGCCCGCATTCACGGCGGACATCGGCGCTACTCCGCCCTCAGCGTCACCGCCGGGTCCAGCCGCGCCGCCCGCCAGGCCGGCCCCGAGCACGCGAGCGCCGCCACGCCGAGCAGCAGCACGACCACGCTGGCGTACGTCACCGGGTCGAGCGCCGGCAGCTCGAACAGGAGCGCGGCGAGCGAGCGGCTCGCCGCCCACGCCAGCACCAGCCCCACCGCCACGCCCACCGCCGTCAGCACCATCCCCTGGCGCAGCACCAGGGTCAGGATGTCGCGCGACGACGCGCCCAGCGCGGAGCGCACGCCGATCTCGCGCGTCCGCTCGGTCACGCTGACCGACAGGATGCCGTAGAGCCCGATCGCGGCCAGCAGCAGCGCCGCGACGCCGAACGCCTCGAACACGGTGAGCGCGAAGCGCCGGTCGGTCACCGACGCCTCGACCAGCTCGCGCATCGTCGCGACCCGCACCACCGGCTGGTCTTTGTCCACCGACCAGATCGCCGCCCGGACGGCCGGGGCGAGCGACGCGGGCTCGCCGCGCCCGCGCACCACGAGCGACATCTGCCGGTCCACCCAGTGCCACTGCGTCGGCGTCACGTACACCGCGCTCGCGGTCGTGAGCCCGAGCGCCGTCTGCCGCACGTCGCCCACCACGCCCACGATCGTATACCAGTCGCCCTCGGGGTCGCCGAACCGGAGCCTCTGCCCGATCGCATCGCCGCGGGGAAACGCGCTCCGCGCGAACGACTCGCTCACCACCACCGAGCGCGGGCTCCCCGTGCGGTCGTGCTCGTCCAGCAGCCGGCCCGCGCGGAGCGGGATGCCCATCGCGGAGAAGTAGCCTGGCGTGACCGCGTAGCGGAGCGCGGCGCCGTCGTTTGCGGGGTCGCCCTCCTGCTCGAGGTGCACGCCGTAGATGTCGAGGTCGTCGCTCAGCGGAAGCTGGCTGGTGTACGCCGCCGCGACGACACCCGGAACGCCGCGCACCGCCTCGAGGCTCTGCTCGAGGAAGCCGTAGCGCACGCTGTCCGCGTCGTAGCGGTGGCCGGTGACCTGGAGCTGCATCGTGACGAGCGGCCCGTCGTCGAAGCCGGTGTCCACCGCGAGGAGCCGCGTGAGGCTCCGGAACAGGAGGCCCGCGCTCACCAGCAGCACCAGCGCGAGCGCCACCTCGGCCACTACCAGCGAGCCCCGGGTGCGCCGGTAGTCGCCCGACGAGCGGCGGGACGTCCGCTCCACGCCGGCCCGGAGACCCGGGGTGGACGCCTGGAGCGCCGGCACCAGGCCGACGGCGATCCCGATCACGGCGCTCAGGCCGAAGGCGAAGAGGAGCACCGCGGTGTCCACCCGGATGGCGTCGAGCCGCGGCAGGCCGGCCGGGCTCAAGGCCACCAGCGCCCGCACGCCGAGCTCGGCGACGACGAGGCCGAGCGCGCCGCCCAGCACCGCGAGCAGCAGGCTCTCGGTCAGGAGCTGGCGCACCAGCCGACCGCGGCCCGCGCCAAGCGCCGCGCGCATGGCGAACTCCCCCTGGCGCTGCGCGCCGCGGGCGAGCAGCAGGTTGGTCACGTTGACGCCCGCGATCGCGAGCAGCAGCAGCACCGCGGCCGCCACGGCGAGGAGCGCCGGCCGCACGCCCTGGGTCACCTCGTCGCGCAGCGAGGTCACCACCATGCCGCCGCTCAGGTCGGCCCAGGGCACCCGCGGCAGCTCGGCCAGGGGCGTGCGCGCGATCGTCGCCAGCTCCTCGGCGGCCGCGGCGGGGTCGATCCCCGGGCGTACTCGCCCGAGCATGCGCAGGTGATGTCCCCACTCCCTGGTGTTCGGCGCAAACGATTCGCCGTACTGGAGCGGCGCCCACGCTTCGGCCGACGGCGCGAGCAGGTTCTCGAACCGCTCGGGCATCACGCCGATGACGGTGTACGGCGTGTCGTCCAGCGTCACCGTGCGCCCCACGATGCCGCGGTCCGCACCCAGCCGCTGCCACAGCGCGTGGCCCAGGATGGCGACGTCGGGGCCGTGCGGGCGATCGTCGTTTGCGGTGAAGTCGCGCCCGAGCAGCGGCGCCACGCCCAGCGTCCGGAAGTAGCCGGCGCTCACCCGCTGGGCGTCGAGCCGCTCGGGCACGTCGCGCCCGCCGAGGGTCGGCTGCCAGGTCTTGAGGACGGCGAGCGAGGCGAAGGCGTGAGCCCGCTGCGCCAGCTCGCGGAAGGTTCCGTAGGTGACCTCGAGCGCGGCACCGCTCCTGCCCAGCTCCGAGATCGTGACCAGCCGTTCCGGGTGGGGGTACGGCAGCCGCTCGAACAGCACGGGATTGACCGTGCTGAAGATGGCCGTGGCCGCGCCGATGCCGAGCGCGAGCGTCACCACGGCGAGCGAAGTGAACGCCGCGTCCTTTCTCAAACGCCGGGCGGCGTAGGTGAGGTCGGCGGCCGCGCCGTGGATCACGCGCTCCCAGCCATGCTCCCGCACCTCCTCCCGCGCCGAGAGCGTGCCGCCCAGCGCGACCCGCGCGCGGCGCCGGGCCTCCGCCGGTGAGAGGCCGCCGGCCTCGAGATCGGCGGCAGCCTGGTTCACCCAGTGCTCGACCTCGGCGTCGAGCTCCTGGTCGGCGTCGGCGCGGCGGAAGAGCACCCGGACGCCACGGCTGAGCTGGCGCCAGAGCGAGACGGGCGACATGGGCGGCGACATGGGCTACGCCTCCGCGTTCAGGAGGCGGGCGACCGCGCCCGCGCGCCGGGCCCAGTCCTCCGTCTCCGCGGCGAGCTGCTTCCGGCCGGCCCGGGTGAGCGCGTAGACCTTGGCCCGGCGCGCGTTCTCCGTCTGCCGCCACTCGGCGTCCACCCAGCCGGCGCGCTCGAGCCGCTGCAGCGCGGTGAGGAGCGAGCCGGGGTTCACCTTGAAGACGCCGCGCGAGATCTGCTCGATGCGCCGGGCGATCCCGTAGCCGTGCATCGGCTCGAGGCTCAGGGTCTTGAGGATGAGGAGGTCGAGGGTACCCTGGATGACGTCGGTGGTGGGCAGGTCCAACGGGCGCTCCGCAAGAGTGGGGTGCTCGAGGATAGCGCCGTGATCTTGATTGTCAAGATGTGACGGCCGGGAGGACAACTGCCCGCACTGAAGCGCCGGGGACTTACGGCAGCCTCGTCCTCGTCCCGATCCCCGCGTAGACGTAGCGGTCGCCGAACAGCCGTTTCAGCGCGGCGAACGCCGGCTCCCCGGTACAGTGGCCGGGGGCGATGCCGTCGATGCGCCACTGGTCGTGCAGCGCCGCGGCGACGTGGGCGATCGTGGTGTCCGGGCTGGTCACCAGGTGCAGGCCGCCGAAGATCAGGTGCACGTGGTCGCCCCAGGGCCGGGCGGCCTCGAGGATCGTCTCGATGCCGGGGTGGGAGCACCCGACCAGCAGCACCACGCCCTCGGGAGTCCGGATGGCGAGCGAAAGCTCGTGGAGCTCCAGCGTCCCCGGGGTCTTCGAGACGGTCGAGACTATCGCCACGCCCGGAGCCACTTCGGTGAGGCTGTCCACCCAGCTGAAATTGGCCTGGGGCCAGGGCGTGCCGGACCTCAGCTCCGCGGGCGCCGCCGCGGCGAAGTAGCGCATGGAGTCCGGCAGTGCGGCATCGCGGCGATAAAAGCTGCCGGGGAGCGCCGCGCCGAACACGCCGAAGCCCTCCTTCGGCGCATAGATCCTGACGTGCGGGTTCAGCCGGAGGAGGTAGTTGAGGCCGGCGATGTGGTCGCCGTGCCGGTGAGAGACGACGACGAAATCGAGCCGCCGGAGATCGACCCCGAGCGCCCGCACGTTGCGAGCGAAGATGTCCGCGTTGTTCCCCGTGTCGAACAGAATGCGCTTGCCGCCGTACTCCACGAGCGCGGCAAAGCCCCAGTCGCGGGTGAGACCCTGGCGGCCCCCGAACGCGTCGTAGAGGATGGTCACCCGATTGGCGGCTCGCGGGGGCGAGAGGGGTGGCGTGGGCGGGAGAAGCGAAACGGCGAGCGTGACGGAGAGAAGCTCGAACAGCGCCATTGGTCCGTCCTCCGATCAGGGCGATCGACGCGTGCGGATGCGGGCTGCCTCGTAGCGGAGCTGCACGAACGCATCCCCACCTCGGCTCGTATGCCTTTGGGAAGAGGTGTGCTACTGTAGGATGCGGTACTTCGACCGTCAAGCTGTGGGAGGGCCGTGGAGGAGACCCGCGTTGTAACTCAGGGCGCGCGCACGCTCGTGATCGGTCTCGGCGCGATGGGAAGCGCGGCGGTCTACCATCTGGCGAAGCGCGGACACCCCGTCCTCGGCATGGATCGGTTCAGGCCGCCCCACCCGCACGGCTCGACCCACGGCGAGACGCGCATCACCCGCCGGGCCATCGGTGAGGGCGAGCACTACTCGCCGTTCGCGATCCGCTCGCACGAGCTGTGGCGGGAGATCGAGCGGGAAGCCGGGCGCGAGCTGCTCACTCCCACCGGTCTCCTCGTCATCTCGAGCCCTGGCGGCTCCGCGACGATGCACGTGGCCGGCTTCCTGGAGACGACCGTCGCCGCCGCCAGGCGCTATGGGATTCCCCACGAGCTGCTGAGCGCCGCGGAGATCCGAGGTCGCTTCCCGGCCTTCGACGTGGACCCGGAGGACGTCGGCTACTTCGAGCCCGGGGCCGGCTACCTGCGCCCCGAGGCCTGCGTCGCGGCGCAGCTGGAGCTGGCGAAGCGGCTCGGCGCCGAGCTGCACTATGGCGAGACGGTGCTCCAGGTTGAACAGGAAGGCGCGCGGGTAGCGGTGCGCACCGACCGCGCGACATACGGCGCGGAGCAGGTGATCCTTTCCGCGGGCCCGTGGCTCCCCGAGCTGCTCGGCGGTCCCGATCTGTCCGGCGGAAGCCGCGCCTGGCCCTTCTCCGTCACCCGCCAGGTGCTCTACTGGTTCGCGCCGCAAGAGTCGATCGCGCCGTTCCTGCCGGAACGCTTCCCCGTATTCATCTGGGAGCCGCGCCACGCCGCCGAGGCGTTCTACGGCTTTCCCGCGATCGACGGGCCGGCGGGCGGCGTGAAGGTGGCATCGGGCACGTACGGTGAAACAACCACACCCGACACCGTCGAGCGGGCGGTCGACGAGCGCAGCGTCGAGCGGATGTACGAGACCCTGGTCGCGCACTGTCTGCCCGGCCTGAGCAGCCGCTGCCTCAAGGCGGTGACGTGTCTCTATACCGTGACGCCCGACGCCGGCTTCGTGATCGACCGGCACCCGGAGCACGATCGCGTGGTGATCGTCTCGCCGTGCTCGGGCCACGGGTTCAAGCACTCCACGGCGATCGGCGAGGCGGTGGCGGAACTGGTGACCGAGGGGCGCAGTCGGCTGGATCTGAGCCCGTTCCGGCTCGGGAGGTTCACTACACGCTGATGGTTGGAGGCTGCTTGAACGTTCGACATCCTCGCCGCATGCTCCTCTGCGCGACCCTGGCCCTCGCCGCCTCGACCGTCGAGGGCGGCGCGTGCCAGGCGCAACGACCCATGCTGAGCGAGCACGCCGTGACCGCGCAGACGGTCGCGGGCACGACCATCACCGTCGAGTACTATCGCCCGCTGGCCCGGGGCCGCGATTCGCTGTTTGGAAAAGTCGTGAAGTGGGGCGACCACTGGACGCCCGGCGCCAACTGGGCCACCACCATCGAGGTGGACCACGACGTGCGGCGGTCTGGGCGTTCGTCGAGCCCGATCGCTGGACCCTGGAGCTGCGCCGCACCTGGCACAAGTTCCACGTGCCGCCGCCCGGCGATTCCACCGACGTGCAGCTCCGGCTCGACGTGCGGCCCGAGAGCGGCCCGATGACCGACATCCTCACCTTCGATTTCCCGGTCGTGCAGCCCACCGCGACGACGCTCCGCTTCCGCTGGGGCACGGTGGTCGTGCCGCTCGAGATCGCGGTGCAATAGTCGATTTCGCCGAGCGGCTTCTCGGCAGCGCGAGCCGCCCTCAGTCGCTCGTCGAGCGATTCTGGCGGAGGCGCGCGATGGCCTGGGCCAGGGACACGCCGGCCGTGGCCCCGAGCCCGAGGATCGTCACCAGTTGCACCAACCGGAATGGCTGACCCAGCCACGCGTAGCCGGTCGCGAAGGCGACCACGATCGCCACGGCGGCGGGGATGAACGCGAGGAGGGTCGTTCGGGTACGGCTCGTCATGGGTGATACCCGCATGGAGTTGGTGGACCGGCCAGCTGGGCCCGGTACGCTGCCTCGTCGAAATACCCCAGCGACCGGGCGATCCGCCCGTCCCCGTCGAAGCTCCACTCCTCGTAGCCGCTGATCTCCACCCGGCGGCCGGTCCCGCCGGCCCCGGTGTTGGTGCCGGTCAGGGTCCAATGGTAGTACACCGTGGGTCCGCTGACCCCGAGACCGTTCATGACCACGACCAGGTCTGGAAACGCGGTCATGAAACCCTCGGCGGCAGCGGCAATGGCCGCTCGTCCGGTCGCCGGAGCCCCCCGGTTGATCGTCAGCGACCCGTTCACGGCAAAGAACTCGGCCACCCGCTGGGGCTCGTGACTGCACCAGGCCGCCGTGTACCGGGCGGCGAGCTCGGTGAGCTGGGCGCGCGTCAGGCCGGGGTCGGGGCGGCGCTGCTTCCGCAGGGCTTCCTCGCGATCGGCCGCCTGCTTGGCTTCCCGAGCCGCACGGAACATGGCGCGGTACGCGTCCCCGACGGGGCCCGCGGGATCGTACCCCAGTTGCCGGAGGAGAGCGTTTCGCTCCTTCCTGCCGATCCCCTGGCTGAGATGCTGCTCCGCGAGCTGCCGCAGCTCGCGTTCCGCTCGCGGAGTGACCGCCGGTGGATCCGGCTCCCTCGGCTCCTCGGCGGGACGGCGAGCAGCCGGCCGGCCCCGGTGGCGGTATGCGGTCGGTAGCACGCCTTGAGCCTGCATGTTGGCGATCGCGTGGGCCCTGGTGAGGATGGTCTTGACGACGCCGACCCCGTCGTCCCACGTGATGACCGCCACGAGACCGCTCGGCAGGAGCAGGAGCTCGTCGTGGCCCAACTGTCCCCCGAACGGCACGCCGCGTTCCAGTTCTGCGTGGAATACCTGCCGGCCCTCGTCGGGTGACAACCCATCGAACTCGGGGTGCCGCTCGGCGAAGCGGTCGAGCGCGTGGTCCGTGATGGCCAGGCGGCGAGCCATGAATTCACCCATTGCTTCAACGTAATCTTCTGCCCTTCGCAAATACTTAGGTATTTACAAAAGTATTCCGCGACCTTACAATTGCTCGACCCGATCGGCTGAACCCGAACCCTTGGATGGTGCCGGCCATGGTTCAATCCGCAGCGGTTGACCAGGTGTTCCACGCCTTGTCCAACCCGACCCGGCGCAAAGTCCTCGAGCGATTGTCTGCCGGCCCGGCCACCGTCAGCGAGCTGGTGGCGCCGTTCGACATGCAGCTCCCGTC
>JAICJD010000019.1 GCA_025928645.1 Gemmatimonadales bacterium | reverse complement strand
CGGGTTGTGTTGTTTTTTTTGTCTGTGCGGGGTTTGTTTGGTGTTTGTTTTATAACCCCTGGGCGCCCTCCACCCCTTCCTCCGGGTCTTCTCCGTCCTCGCCGTCCTCTGTATCTTCTCCCGCCATGCCTGACCCCCGCCAGCTCCTCGAACAGCTCCACCAGCGCCAGTCGCTCGCCGAGCAGGGCGGGGGACAGGCGCGCGTGGCGCAACAGCACAAGAAGGGCAAGCTCACCGCGCGCGAGCGGCTCGACCTGCTGCTCGATGAAGGGAGCTTCGTCGAGCTCGACCGGTTCGTCACCCACCGCTCCACCGACTTCGGCCTCGACCGCCAGGTGGTCCCCGGCGACGGCGTGGTGACCGGGTGGGGTCGGGTCGACGGCCGGCTGGTCTACGTGTTCTCGCAGGACTTCACCGTGTTCGGCGGCTCGCTCTCCGAGGCGCACGCCGAGAAGATCTGCAAGGTGATGGACCTCGCGCTCCGGAACGGCGCGCCGGTCATCGGCCTCAACGATTCGGGCGGCGCGCGCATCCAGGAGGGGGTCGCCTCGCTGGGCGGCTATGCCGACATCTTCCTGCGCAACACGCAGGCGTCCGGCGTGATCCCGCAGATCTCCGCCATTCTGGGCCCCTGCGCCGGCGGCGCGGTGTACAGCCCGGCGATCACCGACTTCATCTTCATGGTCCGCGGCGTGAGCTACATGTTCGTCACCGGGCCGAACGTGGTGAAGACGGTGACGCACGAGGACGTGAGCTTCGACGAGCTGGGCGGGGCCGACGTGCACGGCGGGACGTCGGGCGTCTCGCACTTCGTGCACGACAGCGAGCCCGAGGCGCTGCAGGCCGTCCGCGAGCTCATCGGCTACCTGCCGCTCAACAACCTCGACGACCCGCCGCTCCGGCCCACCGAGGACCCCGCCGACCGCCGGGACGAGGCGCTGCTCGATCTCGTGCCCGACGTCGCCAGCAAGCCCTACGACATGCACGGCGTGATCGGCCGGGTGGTGGACGACGGCGCCTTCCTGGAGGTCCAGCGCGGGTACGCCGACAACATCGTGGTCGGGTTCGCGCGGCTGGGCGGGCGTCCGGTCGGGATCGTGGCGAACCAGCCCGCAGTGCTCGCCGGCGTGCTGGACATCACCGCCTCGCTCAAGGCCGCCCGGTTCATCCGGTTCTGTGACTGCTTCAACCTGCCGGTCGTCACCTTTGTGGACGTGCCCGGGTTCCTGCCGGGCGTCACCCAGGAGCATGGCGGCATCATCAAGCACGGGGCCAAGCTGCTGTTCGCCTACTGCGAGGCGACCGTGCCCAAGCTCACGGTCATCACCCGGAAGGCGTACGGCGGTGCCTACGACGTCATGAGCTCGAAGCACATCCGGGGCGACGTAAACCTGGCATGGCCGACGGCGGAGATCGCGGTGATGGGACCCAAGGGCGCCGTGGAGATTCTGTTCAAGGACGAGATCGCCCGGGCGGACGACCCCGCCGCCGCCACGACGCGCCTGATCGACGAGTACACCGAGAAGTTCGCCCACCCGTACGCGGCCGCCGCGCGCGGCTACATCGACGACGTGATCGATCCCCGCGACACGCGGCCGCGCCTGATCGAGGCGCTCAGGACGCTCCGGACCAAGCGCGACCGCAACCCGGCCAAGAAGCATGGGAATATTCCGCTGTGACCGTCCGGTCTAGCGAAGTTCGCAAGGCCCGGACATTATTGACCGACATGCACGCAGCACCCCCCTCCGCGGCCCAGGGTGGTCGGTCCGGCCTCCGGCGGTCCGCGTGCGGCCTTCTGAGCCTGCTGCTCGCGCTGGCATGGACCGGCGGCGCGGCGGCGCAAGGCGCGATCGATCCCAACGTCGCACCGCGCGCCGCCGCGCTTGAGCGCGAGGGCGAGCGGCAGATGGCCATCGATCTCCTCGGCCACTACCTCGCCACCGCTCCCGACGACGGCCGCGCCTGGCTCCAGCTCGGCCGCTTCTACCTGTTCGACGCGCGCGACTGGCACCTGCACGGCCACCATGGCGACCCGGACGGCCAGCTCTACCTCGAGTTCGCCGCCACAGCCCTGGATCAGGCGGTGCGGCTTTCGGTGGACTCCGGCGTGGTGCTGCGCGGCGTCACCGACATGGACCGGGCGCTCGAGGTGCTGGAAGACTCGGGCTGGGACGTGGCCCGGACCGTCCAACCGCGGTCGGACGCGCCCCGGATGCCGGACTACATCGTGGAGCTCGGCACCAACCTCCTCACGTCATGTCCGGCCGGTGGCGTGCTGCTCACCGGGAGCGAGCTCGAAGCGGTCTCGGTGTGGTACGGTGGTCTCGCGCGTGCTCCCCTCGATGTCCTCCCGATCCGACCCGACCTCTACGCCACCGACTCCCTCTACCGCCTTCGCATGGCCGCCGCCATGGGCGTGGATCCCGGGCTGCCGGTGCAGCGCGCGCTCGCCGCGGTGGCCGCCAACCGGACGATCTGCCTGAGCCCCGGCACGGACCAGGCGGCGGCGCCGGCACTGGCCTGGGTGCCGTTCCGGATGGTCCGGCTGAGCCGCACCGCGCCGCCCAGCGCCGACGCGCTGAGCGTGGCCGAGCTGCTCAAGGCCTCGCGCCAGGTCCGCTCGCCCTGGGTGCAGGACGTGGAAAGCGTGTACGCGGCCGCGGCCCGCTACAACGCGGTGCTGTGTACCAGTCTGCTCCTCTACGTGGGAGACGCCCCCTCGGCGGGGTGCAGACGGTAGCCCGCGCGGAGGGCCTGCCGCGCGCGGGCCGCTCCGTCCTCTCCGTCGTCTCCGTCCTGTCCGCCAACGAGTGAAACGAGTTCTCATCGCCAACCGGGGCGAGATCGCCCTGCGCATCGTCCGCGCCTGCCACGAGGAGGGACTCGAGGCGGTGGCGGTGTACTCGGCGGCCGACCGCGCGAGCCCGCACGTGCGGGCGGCGGATCACGCCGTTCCCATCGGCCCGGCCGCGCCTGCCCGGAGCTACCTCGACATCCCGCGCCTGATTGCCGCCGCGCTCGACGCCGGCGCGGACGCGGTGCATCCGGGTTACGGGTTTCTCGCCGAGCGCGCCGCGTTCGCCGCGGCGGTGGAAGCGGCCGGCCTCACCTGGATCGGCCCGCCGCCGTCGGCCATCCGCGCCATGGGCGACAAGACCGAGGCGCGCCGGCGCATGCGCGAGGCCGGCGTGCCCATCGTGCCCGGGGCGAGCGCGCCGGTGGACGACCTCGGGCCCGCGCTCGGCCTCGCGCGCGAGGTCGGCTACCCGGTCATGGTGAAGGCGTCGGCCGGCGGCGGCGGCAAGGGCATGCGCCTGGTGCGCACGCCCGAGGAGCTCCCGGGAGCGCTCGGGAGCGCCGCGAGCGAAGCGCTCAAGGCGTTCGGCGACGCGAGCGTGTATCTCGAGAAGTTCATCGAGCGGCCGCGGCACGTGGAGATCCAGGTCCTCGCCGACGACGACCGGACGATTCACCTCGGCGAGCGCGAGTGCAGCATCCAGCGCCGCCATCAGAAGCTGGTGGAGGAAGCGCCCTCGGTGGCGGTCACGCCGGAGCTGCGCGAGTGGATGGGCGCGGCCGCCGTGTCCGCCGCCGAAGCCGTGGGGTATCGCGGGGCGGGCACCTGCGAGTTCCTGCTGGCGCCCGACCAGTCGTTCTATTTCCTGGAGATGAACACCCGCATCCAGGTCGAGCATCCGGTGACGGAGCTGGTCTACGGCGTGGACCTCGTGCGGGAGCAGCTTCGCATCGCCTCCGGCCAGCCGATGACGGTGCACGCCGGCTGGCTCAGCCCGCGCGGCTGGGCCATCGAGTGCCGCATCACCAGCGAGGATCCGGCCAACGGTTTCCTCCCGAGCACGGGGCGCATCGAGCATCTGCGCGTGCCGGGGGGTCCGGGAGTGCGCTGGGACGGCGGCGTCGACGTCGGCGACGAAGTCACGCTGTACTACGACTCGATGCTGGCCAAGCTGATCGTGTGGGCGCCCGACCGGCCTCAGGCCATCGCACGCATGCGGCGCGCGCTCGACGAGCTCGCGGTGCTCGGCGTGGCCACGAACCAGGGCTTCCACCGGCGGCTCCTGGCCGACCCCGCGTTCGCGGCCGGCGACATCGACATCCAGTTCCTCGAGCGCCGCCCCGACCTGGCGCAGCCCACCGTGGACGAGGAGACGGCGGTGCGGCTCGCCGTAGCCGCCGCGCTGGCGGAAGACGGTGCCCGCCGCTCGCGCCGGCCGGTCGTCGGGACTGACGGCGGCAACGACGCCGTCGGCGAGGGCTGGATGCGGCAGGCGCGGCTCGAGGCCGTCCAGTGACCGCGGTGCGGATCCTCCGGCTCGCGGCCGGCGGCGATGGCGTCGGCCGCCTGGACGACGGCCGCGCCGTGTTCGTGCCCCGCGCGGCGCCCGGCGACCTGGTCGAGCTCGGCGCGCTTCGCCCGCACCGGCGCTTCGCCCGCGCGCGCATCGCGCGCCTGCTCGAGCCCGCTCCGGAGCGCGTCGAGCCGCGCTGTCCCCACTATGTGCGGGACGAGTGCGGCGGGTGCCAGCTCCAGCACGTCGCATCCCCGGCGCAGCGCGAGGCTCGTCGCGGCTTCGTCGGCGACGCGCTCCGCCGGTTGGCCCGGCGCGACGTGGCCGATCCACCACTCGAGCCGGCCGACCGGGAGTTCGACTACCGCACGAAGATCACCCTCGCCGCGAGCGGCGATGGCCGCCGGATCGGGCTCCATCCCTACGACCGGCCCGCCGAGGTCTTCGAGCTGGAGTGGTGCCATATCACGGCGCCCGAGCTCATGCGCCTGTGGGGGGCCGTCCGATCGGTCCGCCGGCTCCTGCCGCCGGGGCTCACGTCCCTCGTGCTCCGCCTCGACCGCGGCGGAGGGCGACATGTGCTCTTCACGGCCGCGGCGGCGGAGGCCTGGAATGGCGCGGACGCCTTGCACGGGGCGCTCGTCCAGCGGGGCGAGCCGGCCACCATCTGGTGGCGGCCGGAAGACGGCGCGCCGCGCGCGATGGCCGGGGCGGGCGAAGTGTACCCGGCCACGGTCTTCGAGCAGGTCAATCCCGTCATGGGCGATCGGGTCCGCGCCCATGCGGTGGCCGCGCTCGGACGGCTGGAAGGGCGCCATGTGTGGGATCTGTACGCCGGCGTGGGCGAGACGACGGCGGCACTGGCCCAGGCCGGAGCCGAGGTGGAGAGCGTCGAAGCCGATCGGCGCGCGGTCGCCGAAGCCGAGCGCCGCGGGCCTCGCGCCACGCGGCACGCGGCCAGGGTGGAGGCGGTGGTGGAGCGGATGGCTCTGCCGGCGCTCGTGGTCACCAACCCTCCGCGCACCGGCATGGATGCCGCCGTCACCTCCGCGCTCGAGCGGGCGGCCCCCGCGCGGGTGGTCTACGTATCCTGCGACCCGGCCACGCTTGCCCGGGACCTCGCCCGGCTCCCCAGCTACCGCCTGAGCGACCTCCGGGCGTTCGATCTCTTTCCCCAGACCGCGCACGTCGAGACCGTCGCCGTGCTCGAGCGGGCCTCGTGAAGTACCTGGTCGCGGTGGCGGGCCGTGAGGTCGAGGTCGAGGTCGATGGCGATCGGGTGACGGTGGCCGGCCGCACTGTGCCGGCCAGCCTCGAGGGCTCACCCGTGACCCACGTGCGGCAGCTTTTCCTGGACGGACGCGCGGATGCGCTGGCCGTCGAAGGACAGGGGGGCGGCCGCTGGGCGCTGACCCTTCGGGGCGAGCGGCACGAGATCGAGGTGGTCGACGAGCGCACCCGGCACATCCGGAGCCTGACCGCCGGCGCGGACCGGGGGCGCGGGCCCGGTGTGCTCCGGGCGCCCATGCCCGGCCTGGTGGTGCGGGTGCAGGCCCAGCCGGGGCAGGCGGTGACCGCCGGCAGCGGCATCGTGGTGCTCGAGGCGATGAAGATGGAGAACGAGCTGCGCGCCCAGGCGGCCGGCGTGGTCACGGCCGTCCGGGTGGCGCCGGGCGAGGCGGTGGAGAAGGGACAGGTGCTCGTGGAGTTCGACCCGAGCCCTTGACCCGTCCCGTCAGCACCGGGTATCTTCAAAGTCTGTTTTGGTTTGACTCGTTTGGAGACCCGTTCATGAAGACGTTCACCGCCACGCCCGACGACCTGGACCACGAGTGGCACCTGGTCGACGCCGCCGGCGTGCCGCTGGGTCGGCTCGCCAGCGCCGTGGCGCAGCTCATCCGCGGCAAGCACAAGCCCACGTTCACCCCCCACATGGACGGGGGCGACTTCGTGGTGGTGATCAACGCGGAAAAGGTGCGGCTCACCGGACGCAAGCTCGAGAACAAGAAGTACTTCTCGCATACGGGGTACATGGGCCACGATCGGATGACCGCCGCGCGGGATCTCCTGGCCAAGCACCCCGACCGGGTCATCGAGAAGGCCGTCTTCGGGATGCTGCCCAAGACGTCGCTCGCGCGGCAGAAGCTGCGGGGCAAGCTCAAGGTGTACGCCGGCGGCCAGCATCCGCACGCGGCCCAGCAGCCCAAGCCGTTTTCCGTCACCCCGTCGAAGGTGAGCGCATGACCGCCGCCCCCGAATTCCGCTGGCAGGCCGTGGGCCGCCGCAAGACGAGCATCGCGCGGGTGTACCTCACCCCGGGCACCGGCAAGTGGGACGTCAACGGCCGCACCCTGGGCGACTACTTCCCCCGTCCCTCGCTGGTGCAGCACATCCAGCAGAGCTTCACCGCCACCGACACGCTGGGCGCGTTCGACGTGAAGGCGCACGTGGATGGCGGCGGGCAGTCGGGACAGGCAGGCGCACTGCGGCTGGCCATCGCGCGGGCGCTGGTGGAGGCGGACGGCCAGCACCGGACGAAGCTCCGGGCGGCCGGGCTCATGACGCGCGATCCGCGCGCCGTCGAGCGCAAGAAGCCGGGCCGTCCGGGCGCGCGGAAGCGGTTCCAGTTCAGTAAGCGGTAGTCAGACAGGCGAGCAGGCGAGCGGGCGAGCAGTGGGGCTCGATTCTGGGCCCGGCCCGGCAGCCACGACCCGCTCGCCCGCTCGCCTGATCACGCACACCGCTGGATTCCGACGTGGGTGCCCCGCGGGGTCGTCGTCGGAACACGAAGGCGGTGGACGCCTAACCCTCAAGACGGATCGGATACGAACAGTCGCATGGCACAGCCCCAACTGCAGGACCTGCTCGAGGCCGGCGTCCACTTCGGCCACCAGACCCGCCGGTGGAACCCGAAGATGCGGCGCTTCATCTTCGCCGAGCGCTCGGGCATCTACATCATCGATCTCCAGAAGACCCTCCGTCAGATCCAGAAGGCCCAGGAGCTGCTCAAGAGCGTCGTCCTCAAGGGCGAGGGCGTCCTCTTCGTCTGTACCAAGAAGCAGCTCAAGGCCATCGTGCAGGCCGAGGCGGCCGACTGCGGCGCCTTCTACGTCACCGAGCGGTGGCTCGGCGGGATGCTCACCAACTTCCAGACGCTCAAGAAGCAGATCCGGCGCCTGCGCGAGCTGGAGCAGGGCGCGGCCGACGGCGACTTCGAGAACTACACCAAGAAGGAAAAGCTGCTGTTCGAGCGCGAGCGCGTGAAGCTGAGCCGCAACCTCGAGGGCATCAAGCAGATGGGACGGCTGCCGGGCGCGCTGTTCATCGTGGACGCCAAGAAGGAGAAGATCGCGGTCGCCGAAGCCAACAAGCTCGGCGTCCCGGTCGTGGCCATCGTGGACACGAACGCGGACCCGGACGTCATCACCGTGCCCGTGCCGGGCAACGACGACGCCATCCGTTCGGTCAGTCTGATCACCGCCGCGCTGGCGGACGTGATCAAGGAAGCGCGCCAGCAGATGCCGATGCGCGAGGTGAGCGAGGATCTCGAGGCCGAGACCTACAGCACCGACACCGGCAGCGAGGGCGACGCCGAGGATCGCAAGCGCCGCCGCCCGCGCCGCAAGCGTCGGCCGAAGCCGGAGGCCATCGCGGCGCGGCTCAAGACCGACGCGGACGGCGCCGAGGTCGCCACGACGGGCGCGGCGGGCGAGGGCGCGTAGGGCGGCACCGCGATCTCGGCGCGGAGTCACGCTCTTGGCGTCACCCTGAGCGAGGCGAAGGGGGCATGCGTCCGGGCATGCCCCCTTCGCGCAGCCTGTCCTGAGCGAATGCGAAGGGCTCAGGGTGACGTCCGGGGTGAGCCCGCGTCCCCGAGCGGCACAGAGGCGGCGGCCTTACTATTCACCCCTGACTGAATCTGGTTTGGAGACTATGGCGAGCACGGCGATTTCATCGAAGGACGTGAGCGAGCTCCGCGGCCGCACCGGCGCGGGCATGATGGACTGCAAGCGGGCGCTGGAAGAGGCCGGCGGCGACATGGACAAGGCGGTGGAGATCCTCCGCAAGAAGGGGATCGCCAAGGCCGAGAAGCGCGCCGGCCGCACGGCCACGCAGGGCATCGTGCTGAGCTACATCCACCACAACCATCAGGTCGGCGTGCTGCTCGAGCTCGACAGCGAAACCGACTTCGTGGCCCGGAACGACGCCTTCCGCGAGCTGGCCCGCGAGATCGCGATCCACATCGCGTCGGCCGATCCGATCGCGGTCAACGCCTCGGACATCCCGGCCGAGCTGCTCGAGCGGGAGCGGCGGATCGCCGAGGAGCAGGTGGCGGCCGAAGGCAAGCCGGAAAACGTGCGGGCCAAGATCGTCGAGGGGAAGCTCAAGAAGTTCGTCGCCGAACGTACGCTGCTCGAGCAGCCGTACGTGAAGGACGACTCCAAGACGGTCGGCGATCTGGTGAAGGAGGTCTCGGGCAAGCTGGGCGAGGCGGTCACCGTCCGGCGGTTCGCCCGGTTCCAGGTCGGAGTGGCCTGAGGATGCCCCTCGCCTACACCCGCGCCTTGCTCAAGATTTCGGGCGAGGCGCTGGGCGGCGAGAAGGCGTCCGGCCTCGACTTCCACGTCGTCGAGGGGTTCGCGGAAGAGATCAAGCAGGTGCACGCCCTCGGCGTGCAGCTCGCGCTGGTGGTCGGCGGCGGGAACATCATCCGCGGCGCCACCGCCAGCCGGGAAGGGCTCGACCGCGTCTCGGCCGACTACATGGGCATGCTGGCCACGGTCATCAACGCGCTGGCGCTGCAGGATGTGCTCGAGAAGAGCGGCGTCAATACCCGGGTCATGACGGCCATCCGGATGGAATCGGTGGCCGAGCCGTACATCCGGCGCCGCGCGGTCCGCCACCTCGAGAAGGGGCGGCTCATCATCTTCGCCGCGGGCACCGGCAATCCGTTCTTCTCCACCGACACCGCCGGCGTGCTCCGCGCGCTCGAGATCGAGGCGGAAGTGATCCTCAAGGCCACCAACGTGGACGGGGTCTACACCGGCGATCCGCGCAAGGATCCGGGCGCCACGTTCATTCCCGAGCTCACTTACCAGGAAGCGATCGTCAAGAACTACGCGGTCATGGACGCGAACGCCTTCGGACTCTGCAAGGCCAACCAGCTCCCCGTCGTCGTCTTCAACATCAACCAGCCCGGCGCGATCTCCCGCGTGCTGCAGGGCGACCGGGTAGGAACCCTCGTCCGATGAGCACCATTCCCGAACTCACCAAGCACGCCCGCGAACTGATGCACAAGGCGGTCGAGAGCACCAAGCGCGAGTTCAGCGGGATCCGGAGCGGCAAGGCCACCACCTCGCTGCTCGACATCGTCCGGGTCGATGCCTACGGCAACCCGATGCCGCTCAATCAGGTCGCGATGGTCGCGGCACCCGAACCCCGGCTGCTCACGGTCCAGCCGTTCGACAAGTCGCTCACCCAGGCCATCGAGAAGGCCATCCGCGACGCCGGCCTCGGCCTCAACCCGGCTACCCAGGGCAACCTCATCCGGGTCCCGTTGCCCGCGCTCTCGGAGGAGCGGCGCAAGGAGCTGGTGAAGGTGGTCCACAAGTTCGCGGAAGAGGGCCGCATCGCCGTGCGACACGCGCGGACGGAGACGCTCTCGAAGGTCAAGAAGCTGGAAAAGGTCTCGGAGGACGACAAGTCGCGGGCCGAGAAGGACGTGCAGAAGCTGACCGACGAGCACATCAAGCAGATCGACGGGCTCATCCATTCCAAGGAAGCCGAGATCATGGAAGTCTGACGGATGAGCGACGACCTGCTGCGCCGCATTCAGGTGCACGGCTCGGTGCCGGCGCACATCGCGGTCATCATGGACGGGAACGGCCGATGGGCCAAGGGCCGCGCGCTGCCGCGGCCGCTCGGCCACCACGCGGGCATGCGGGCGGTGCGCGAGGTGATCCAGGGCTGCCTCGACGCGCGGGTGGGCGTGCTCAGCCTGTTCGCCTTCAGCCAGGAGAACTGGCAGCGTCCGGCGGGCGAGATCGGCGCGCTCATGCGCCTGCTCGAGGAGTACATCGCGCGGGAGCTCGGCAATTTGCGGGAGAAGGGCGTCACCGTCCGCATCCTGGGCGACATCGAGCGGCTGGCGCCGGGCGCCCGGAACGCGGTGGAACGGGTCATGGCCGAGACCGCCGGGGGCGGCGAGCTTGCGCTCAACCTCTGCATCTCCTACAGCTCGCGCGCGGAGATCGCGCGCGCCGCGCGGCTCCTGGCCGACGAAGTGGCGGCCGGCCGGCTCGAGCCCGCGGACATCGATGAGCAGGCCGTCGCCCGGCGGCTCTACACCGCGCCCTGGCCCGACCCCGACCTCCTCATCCGGACCTCGGGCGAGATGCGGATCTCGAACTTCCTCCTCTGGCAGCTCGCCTACGCCGAGCTGTACGTGACCCCCGTCCTCTGGCCCGATTTCACCCGCCGCCACCTGTTCGAGGCCATCCTGGAATTTCAGCGGCGCGACCGCAGGTTCGGGCGCGTCACCGCCTGATGGACGCCAGCCGGCCGCCCGGCGACGGCAATCTGGTCCGGCGCGTCGCCTTTGCGGCCGTCGCCATTCCCGTCGCCCTGCTCCTCGTCTGGTACGGCGGGGTGCCGCTCACGCTGCTGCTGGCGCTCGCGGGGGCTCTGGCCGCGCGCGAGCTGTTCGACCTGGCCGAGCGGGGCGGCGTGCGCCCGGCGCGCGTACTGGGGCTCGCGAGCGCGCTGGCCGTGGCTCCGCTGACCTATGCCGCGATCGCCTCGGACGACGTTCGCGGCGTCATCGCCTCCGCCTGGCCATACGGAGCGGCCGTGTGGCTCATGGTCGTCATGCTGTGGGGCCTGGCGGCGCGCGCGCCGTCGGACCGTCCGCTCGAGGCGGTCGCCGTCACCGTGCTTGGCGTGATGTACACCGCCGGGCTTCCCGCCTTTCTCCTCGCGATCCGCCACAGCAACTTCGCCCCGCGGAGCTGGGCCGGCGCGTGGCTGGTGTTCTTTCCGCTGGTCGTGACCTGGGTGGTCGATACGGCGGCGATGTTCGGGGGGCGCGCCATCGGCGGCGCGAAGCTTGCCCCCACCGTGAGCCCCGGCAAGACGCGCTCGGGCGGCATCGCCGGGGTGATCGGCGGGCTGATCGTGGCGCCGATCTTCGCCGCCGCCGTGTTCCCCCGCGTCGGCCTCGAGATCCCGCTCTGGCAGCTCCTCGCGATCGCCGCCATCCTCGGCGTGGTCGGCCAGGTCGGCGACCTGGCCGAATCGCTGTTCAAGCGCGAGGCGGGCGTGAAGGACTCGAGCCACCTCATCCCGGGCCACGGGGGCGTGCTCGACCGGCTCGACTCGCTCTACTTCGTGGTGCCGGCGGCGGCGGCGATGTACCGGCTGTTCGGCATCATCCGATGAGCGAGCGGGGCGTGCGCGGGGTCGCGGTCCTCGGCTCGACCGGATCGATCGGCCGGAGCACGCTGGCGGTGCTTCGGCGCCAGACGGAGCACTTCCGGGTGGTCGCGCTCACCGCCGGCCGCAACGTCGAGGCCTTCGAGGCGCAGGTGCGCGAGTGGCGGCCGGCCTTCGCCGGCGTCGCCGGGCCGGCCGGCGAGACCCGCTTTCCGAGCGGTCCCGACGTGCTGCTGCAGGCAGCCACGCACCCCGAGGTCGACGTCGTCGTCAACGCGGTCGTGGGCGCCGCGGGGCTCGACGCCACACTGGCGGCCCTCAGGGCGGGGAAGCGGGTCGCCCTGGCGAACAAGGAGACGCTGGTCATGGCGGGCGACCTGGTGGCGCAGGCGGCCTGCGCCGGCGGGGGCGAGCTGGTCCCGGTGGATTCGGAGCACAGCGCCGTGCTCCAGTGCGTCACCGGGCGCGATGCCGGGCTCTGCCGCCTGATCCTCACCTGCTCGGGCGGGCCGTTCCGGGAGTGGTCGGAAGAGCGGGTACGCACCGCGACGGTGGACGAAGCGCTCCGGCACCCGACCTGGCAGATGGGCAGCAAGATCACGGTGGACAGCGCGACCTTGGCCAACAAGGCGCTCGAGCTGATCGAGGCCCATCACCTGTTCGGGTTGTCGTACGACGCGCTCGAGGTGGTGGTGCACCCGCAGAGCATCGTTCACGCGTTCGTCGAGTTCTGCGACGGGAGCGTGATCGCGCAGCTCGGATTTCCGTCGATGGAGCTGCCGATCCTCTACGCGCTCACCCATCCGGCGCGTCTGCCCGACGCGGGCGTCCCACGGTTCGATCCGGTGCGCGCGGGGCCGCTCACCTTCGAGCCGGTGCGCACCGACGTGTTCCGCGCCTTGGCCGCGGGCATCGCGGCCGGCCGGGCCGGGGGGGTGAGCCCGGCCGTGTTCAACGCCGCCAACGAGGAGGCGGTAGCGGCCTTCCTCGCGGGGGAGATACCATTCGGGCGGATCAGCGAGATCATCGAGCGGGTGCTCGAGGATCATGCGCCGGCTTCCGCCAGCGCCCTTGCGGTGGTGCGGGAGGCCGACCGGTGGGCGCGCGAGCGCGCGCGAGACTACGTGAGGGCCGCATGAGGATGCCGTGCTGACGCTGCTGTCGTTGATCGTCGTGCTGGGCGTGCTGGTGTTCGTCCACGAGGCCGGCCATTTCATCGCCGCCAAGTGGGCGGGCATCTACGTCCACCGCTTCTCGCTTGGCCTGGGCCCCCCGATCCGGCCCCTCACATTCCGGAAGGGCGAAACCGAGTACTCGATCTCGTGGCTGCCGCTCGGCGGCTACGTGAAGATGGCCAGCCGGGAAGAGGACGCCACCAGCAGCGCGCTCGAGGGCGGGACGCTCGAGGGCCCGGTGCCGCCCGACCGCATGTTCGAGGCGAAGCCGGTCTGGAAGCGCATGATCGTGATCCTGGCCGGCGTGACGATGAACGCGCTGTTCGCCTGGTTTCTGTACAGCTTCCTCGCCGTCAAGAACGGGCGGCAGATCGATCCGGTCACGACGGTGGGCCGGGTGGTGGATTCGCTCCTGCCGCCCGAGGCTCAGGCGTTCAGCCGGATTCGGCCGGGCACGAGGATCGTGAGCCTCAACGGAAAACCGGTGACGTCCTGGGACGACGTGGTCCAGGGGATCGCGAACTCTTCGGAGCCGGCCATTCGCCTGACGCTGGACGATGGCTCGGTCCTCACCGCGCCCATTCATCCCGACGCCATCGAGCAGCGCCTCAAGACGGCCCAGGCCATCCAGCCGTACCGGGTGCCGGTGGTCGGGCAGGTCCTGCCGGGGCGGCCGGCCGCCCGGGCCGGCGTCGAGCCCGGCGACACGATCCGCGCCGTCGACGGCCGCCCGGTCGCGCAGTGGTATGACCTCCTCGACATGCTGGAGAAGAACGGCGCGCGCCCGATCACGCTCGATGTCGCCCGGGCGGCCGGACACGAGCGGCTTCAGATCACGCCCTACATCGACTCGGTCGACGGGCCGAACGGCCGGCCGCAGCCGATCGCCCGGATCGGCGTGGCGCTGGGCGGCGACTTCCGCTCGGAGCCGCTCACGCTCGGCCAGGCCGTTGTCGAGGGCTGGCACGCCACCGTGGGCGCCTCGACCCAGATCGTGCGCACGGTCCGGGGCCTGTTCAGCGGCCGGATCTCCAAGCGCGAGGTCGGCGGACCGATCCTCATCGGCCAGCTCGCCGGCGAGAGCGCCCGGATGGGCCTCGACGCGTTCCTCGCCTTCATGGCGCTCATCTCGATCAACCTGGCGGTGCTCAACCTGTTGCCGGTGCCGGTGCTCGACGGGGGCCAATTCCTCTTCCTCGTGGCCGAGGGCCTGGCCCGCCGCCCGCTCCCGCTCAAGCTTCGCGAGCGGCTCACCATGGTCGGGCTGGTGCTGATCGTGCTCCTCATGGGGCTGGCGTTTTCCAACGACCTCCGGCGGCTCTTCGGGGCGTAGCCGGGGCCGGGAACCCCTCGCTATGGGGCCGTTGTGGTTCCCCTTGTCCGCCCTGTCGAGCACGGTTATTTTCCCATGCTACAACGGATTACGACGCCAATCGCACACAGGACCGGGGCCGCATGAGCTTCGACAAGCAGGCAGTGATGACCAAGCACCAGATCGGCGCCGGCGACACCGGCTCGGCCAAGGTGCAGGTCGCCCTGCTCACCGAACGGATCAACTCGCTCACCGAGCACTTCCGTACCCACCCCAAGGATCATCACGGGCGCCGAGGTCTGCTCAAGATGGTCGGCACGCGGCGTCGCCTGCTGACCTATCTCAAGCGGAGCGACCTCGAGACCTACCGAGCCCTCATCGAGCAGCTCGGACTGCGCCACTAGATCCGTTGTGCCGCGGGGGCGTCCTGATTCACATCGGGACGCCCTCTCGGCGTTCTGTCCATTCCAAGCAGCAAAGAAACCCGAGCGACCAAGAGAGAGAGAAGGTAGTGACTGTGCAACGGATCGAGACCCAGTTCGCCGGACGCCCGATCATGCTGGAAACCGGGCGCCTGGCGAAGCAGGCGGCGGGCTCCGCCCTCCTGCGCTTCGGCGACACCATGGTGCTGGCCGCCGTCACCGTGTCCCCCAACATCTCCGCCCTCCCGTTCTTCCCCCTGACCGTCGAGTATCGCGAAAAGACCTATGCCGCGGGCAAGATTCCCGGCGGGTTCCTCAAGCGCGAGGGGCGGCCGTCGGACGACGAGATCCTCGCGGGCCGCATCATCGACCGATCGATCCGGCCGCTCTTCCCCGAGGGGTTCAAGAACGAGGTGCAGGTGTTCGTGACGGTGCTGTCGGCCGATCAGGAGAACGACGCCGACACCCTCGGCGTGGTGGCCGCGTCGACCGCGCTCAGCCTGTCCTCGGTGCCGTGGAACGGCCCGCTGGCGGCCGTGCGCGTGGGCCGGGTGGAGGGGAACTGGATCCTCAATCCGACCTTCCAGCAGCTCGAGTTCTCCACCCTCGATCTGGTGGTGAGCGGCTCGGCCGACTCCATCGTCATGGTCGAGGGCGGCTCGCTCGAGGTCTCCGAGACCGAGATGCTCGAGGCGCTCAAGGTCGCGCAGAAGGGCATCCGCGACATCATCGGTCTGGAGAAGCAGCTCATCGACAAGTCCGGCGCCCGGCCCAAGCTGGCGTGGACCAAGGCGCCGGCGGACGCGGCGCTGGTGACCCGCGTGCGGGAGCTGGCCGAGGGGGAGATGGCGCAGGCCATCAACGCCAAGGACAAGGCCGGCCGGGCCGGCGGGGTCCGGGCGGTGCGCGAACAGACCGTCGCCAAGCTGCTCGAGCAGTTCCCCGAGAAGGGACGCGAGATCAGCGCCGAGCTCGAGGACGTCGAGTATCGCGTGATGCGCCGCCAGGTGCTCGAGAAGGGCGAGCGGGTGGACGGCCGCGATCTCGACACGATCCGTCCGATCAGCATCGAGACCGGGGTGCTCCCGCGCACGCACGGCTCGGCGCTGTTCCAGCGGGGCGAGACGCAGGCCCTGGTGTCCGCCACGCTGGGCACCGCCGACGACGAGCAGCGCATCGACAGCATCGACGTGGCCGGCGAGACCACCAAGTCGTTCATGCTGCACTACAATTTCCCGCCGTTCTCCACCGGCGAGGTCAAGATGATCCGCGGCACCAGCCGCCGCGAGATCGGCCACGGCGCGCTGGCCGAGCGGGCGCTGCAGCCGCTGCTGCCGCACTACGAGGACTTCCCCTACACGCTGCGGGTGGTGAGCGAGATCCTCGAGTCCAACGGCTCGAGCTCGATGGCCACCGTGTGCGGCGGGTCGCTCGCGCTCATGGACGCGGGCGTGCCGATGCAGGCGCCCTGCGCCGGCGTCGCGATGGGCCTGATCAAGGAAGGCGACCAGGTCGCGGTGCTCACCGACATCCTGGGCTCCGAGGACCATCTCGGCGACATGGACTTCAAGGTGGCCGGCACCGAGAAGGGCATTACCTCGATCCAGATGGACATCAAGATCGAAGGCCTCGACCTCCGCATCATGGAGCAGGCGCTGGAGAAGGCGCGGAGGGGCCGCCTCTTCATCCTGAAGGAGATGGCCAAGGTCCTGCCCGGGCCGCGCACCGAGCTCTCGAAGTACGCGCCGCGTATCTTCACGATGCAGATCAAGCCCGACAAGATCGGCGACGTCATCGGCCCCAAGGGCAAGACGATCCGCGGCATCCAGGATGCCACGGGCGCCAAGATCAATATCGAGGACAGCGGGCTCGTCACCATCTCCGCCATCGGCGGCGAGGCGGGCGAGAAGGCGCGCGCAATGGTCGCGGCGATCACCACCGAGCCCGAAGTGGGGCGCACCTACGAGGGGCCCGTCAAGAGCACGACGGCCTTCGGGGCGTTCGTCGAGATCCTGCCCGGGGTCGAGGGCCTGCTCCACATCAGCGAGCTCCAGCACGGCCGCACCGAGAAGACCGAGGACGTGGTCAAGAAGGGCGACATCGTCCAGGTCAAGCTGCTCGAGGTGGACGACCGCGGGCGCATGAAGCTCTCCCGGAAGGCGCTGCTGCCCAAGGAGTAGCTTCACTTGGACACGGTCAAGCTCGACGACGGGCTCTTTCGCACCACGGTGCCGAACGGGCTCGTCGTCCTCACCGAGCAGCTCCCCGGGGTGCGCTCGGCCGCCACGGGACTCTACGTGCGCACGGCGAGCGCCCACGAGCGCCGCGAGCAGATGGGGATCTCCCATCTGCTGGAGCACATGGTCTTCAAGGGCACCGAGCGTCGGAGCGCCAAGGCTCTCGCGCTCGAGCTCGAGGTGCGGGGCGGCAGCCTCGACGCCTTCACCGGCCGCGACTACACCAGCTACCAGGCGCACACCCTCGACGCCGATCTTCCCCTCGCGGTGGAGATCCTCACCGATCTCGCCCGCCGGCCGCTGCTCCGCGAGAGCGACCTCGAGCCCGAGCGGAACGTCATCCTCGAGGAGATCAACGGTGTTGAGGACACGCCGGACGATCTGGTCTTCGAGCTTCACGCCGCGGCGCTCTGGCCCGAGCACCCGTACGGGTACTCGATTCTCGGCAGCGCGGACACGCTGGCGGCGCTGTCGGCCGACGATCTCCGCTGCCTCCACGCCACCGGGTACTACCGCGGCAACTTCGTCGTGGCGGCCGCGGGCAACGTGAACCACGACCAGCTTCTCACCGTGCTGGAGCGGGAGGGCTGGTTCGAGGGCAAGGCGCTGGAGCCCGCGCGCCGGCCCGTCACCCCGACGCCCGCGGCCCGGGGGCAGGCGCGCCACGAGACGCGGGACACGGCGCAGACGCACATTGTGTTCGGCACCGACATTTTTCCACTGCGCGACCCGCGCCGGTTCGCCCTCGCCATCCTGACCAATGTGTTCGGCGGCGGCATGTCGAGCCGGCTGTTCCAGCGCGTGCGCGAGGAGCTCGGCCTGGCCTACGCGATCTTCGCCTACAAGCACTTCTATCAGTCCGCGGGCCAGCTGGGCGCCTACATCGGCACCCAGCCGGCCACGGCGGACGCCGCGGCGGACGCGATCCGGGCCGAGTATGCGCGCATCGCGCGCGAGGGCCTGCCGCCGGACGAGCTGGCCGACGGCAAGCAGCAGCTCAAGGGGCAGGTGATGCTCTCGCTCGAGAGCCCGTCGGCCCGGATGGGCCGGCTTGCCGGGTTCGTGCTCCACGAGGACGAGTACCGCCCGCTCGACCGCATGCTGGCGGAGATCGACGCCGTGACCGCGGACGAGGTCGCGGCCGTGGCGGCGGAATATTTCGCGCCCGAGCGGCAGACGGTGGTGCGGCTCGGGCCGGAGCGGTGAGGAGCACGCGGTAAGCGGAAGGGCCGGCCGGCTGCCTTCTTCATCCCGAGCGCAGCGAGGGACCTTGCTGGGCCGAGTTCGAGACAGTTCGCGGCAAGGTCCCTCGCTGCGCTCGGGATGAAGACTGGGGCGCGCTCCGCTCACCGCCGGCCACCCACATTCCTATCCCCCGAACGTGAGGATCCGATGCTCATCGGCGTGCCGAAGGAGATCAAGACGAACGAGAACCGCATCGCCCTGGTGCCGGCGGGCGCCGAAGCGTTCGTCGCGGCGGGACACACGGTGTCCGTCGAGACCGGCGCGGGACTCGGCAGCGGCTTCCCGGACGAGGCGTACCGGGCGGCCGGCGCCGAGATCCTTCCCACGGCCGACGCGGTGTGGCAGCGCGCCGACATGATCATGAAGGTGAAGGAGCCGATCGCGGCCGAGTGGCCGCGGATGCGGCGCGGCCAGGTCATCTACACCTACTTCCACTTCGCGGCGGCGGAGGATCTGACCCGGGCCGTGATCGACTCGGGGGCGATCGCCGTGGCCTACGAGACGGTGCAGCTCCCCAGCGGCGAGCTGCCCCTGCTCACGCCCATGTCCGAGGTGGCCGGACGGATGGCGGTCCAGGAAGGCGCCAAGTACCTGGAGAAGGTCTTCGGGGGGAGCGGAATTCTGCTGGGCGGGGTGCCGGGCGTGGCGCCGGGCGAGGTGGTCATCATCGGCGGCGGCGTGGTCGGCATCAACGCGGCCAAGATGGCGGCGGGGCTCGGCGCCCACGTGATCATCCTCGATATCTCGCTCGACCGCCTGCGCTACCTGGACGACGTGCTGGCTGCCAACGTGGACACCGTCTACAGCAACCGCCACAACATTCTGGACGCCATCGCCCGGGCCGATCTGGTCATCGGGGCGGTCCTCCTGCCGGGGGCCAAGGCGCCGCACCTGGTCAAGCGGGCCGACCTCAAGACCATGAAGCCGGGGTCGGTCATCGTGGACGTCGCGGTCGACCAGGGCGGCTGTGTCGAGACGATCAAACCCACCACCCACGAAAATCCCACCTACTTCGTCGACGGCATTCTGCACTACGCGGTCGCCAATATGCCCGGAGGGGTGCCGCGGACGTCCACCCTCGCCCTGACCAATGCCACGCTGCCATATGGACTTAAGCTGGCCAAGCTCGGCTGGCGTGCCGCCTGCAAGGCCGACCCGGCATTGGCGCTGGGGCTCAACGTGGTCGAGGGGAAGACGGTCTACCCGGGCGTCGCCGAGGCCTTCCGGCTCCCCCTGACCGACGTCGCCTCGGTCCTGTGACCGAGGTGCTCATCAGCCGGCTTCCCCACGCCGACGGCCTCCCGCTGCCCAGCCTCGCCACGCCGGGCGCCGCGGGCTACGACATCGCCAGCGCGGATGACGGCATGCTGGCGCCGATGGAGCGGAAGCTGTTTCGCACCGGCTTCGCGATCGCGGTGCCCGAGGGCTTCGAGTGTCAGGTGCGGCCCCGGTCGGGTCTGGCGCTGCGCCATGGGATCACGCTGCCCAACACCCCGGCGACGATCGACAGCGACTACCGGGGCGAGCTCATGATCATGCTGGTCAACCTCGGCGCGGAGCCGTTCGAGGTGACCCGCGGCATGCGGATCGCCCAGCTGGTGATCGCGCGGGTCGAACGGGCGGCGTTCCGGCCCGTCGACGCGCTGCCCGGCACCGCGCGCGGGGCCGGCGGCTTCGGCAGCACAGGAAGGTAGTGAAGGACGGAGAGGACGGAGGAGACGGAAAGGTGACGGAGAGGTGACGGAGAGGTCCGAGCCGCCGGTGATCAACCTCTCTCCGTCCTCTCCGTCTTCTCCGCCCTCTCCGTCCTCTCACGACGCTTCCCGATCTTCCGGGCTCCTTTTACCTTGTGAACCATGCGCCTGACGGCCATCTGATGAAGCTTCCGTCCCTGAATCTGACGTCGTGGCTGCCCGCGAACGAGATCGCGGTGGATCTCGGTACGGCCAACACGCTCGTCTACGTGAAGGGCGAAGGCATCGTCCTCAACGAGCCCTCGGTCGTCGCCATCGAGAAGGCGTCGGGCAAGATCAAGGGCATCGGACTCGAGGCCAAGCGCATGCTCGGGCGCACGCCCGACGGCATCATCGCGGTGCGGCCGCTCAAGGACGGCGTGATCGCCGACTTCGACGTCACCGAGAAGATGCTGCGGTACTTTCTCAAGACGATCATCGACAAGCACGTCTTCCGCGTCAAACCCAAGGTCATCGTCTGCGTGCCGTCGGGCATCACCGAGGTGGAGCGCCGCGCGGTGCGCGACTCGGCCGAAACCGCCGGTGCCAAGCAGGTGCTGATGGTCGCCGAGCCGATGGCGGCGGCCATCGGCGTGGGGCTCCCGGTCGAGACGCCGACGGGGAACATGGTGATCGACATCGGCGGCGGCACCACCGAGATCGCGGTGATCGCGCTGTCGGGGATCGTGTCGGACACCTCCATCCGCACCGGCGGCGACGAGCTGGACCAGGCCATCGTGCAGTTCATGCGCAAGAACTACAACCTCCTCGTGGGCGAGCCCACGGCGGAGGCCATCAAGATCAAGATCGGGTCCGCGGCCCCGAGCGGGGAGGAGAAGGAGATGGAGGTGAAGGGCCGCGACCTGGTCTCCGGCATCCCCAAGACGGTGCGCGTTCATTCCACCGAGATCCGCGAGGCGGTGCAGGAGCCTATCCAGCAGATCGTCGACGCCGTGCGCCGCGCGCTCGAGATCACGCCGCCCGAGCTCGCCAGCGACATCGTGGACCGGGGCATCGTCATGACCGGCGGCGGCGCGCTCATCCGCGGCCTCGACATCCTGCTCGCGCAGGAGACCGGCCTTCCGATTCACGTGGACGAAGACCCGCTCACCTGCGTGGTGCGCGGCACGGGACGCATTCTCGACGACTACGAGAAATACCGCAGCGTCCTGTCCAACTGAGCATGGCCAGCGCGTCCGAACGTTCGTACACCCGTCGGGACACGGTGATGTTCAGCGTGTGCCTGGCCCTGTCGCTGGTCGCGCTGTTTTCGCCGTCCGCGTGGGGGCTGGGGCTGGCCGCGAGCCTCCGGCAGACCGTGCTCGCGCCGCTGGTCTGGCTCCAGGTTCAGGCGGAGGAGGGCCGCACCAGCCGCGAGCGGCTCCGGGCCATTACCGTCGAGCGTGACTCCGCCGCCTACCTCGCCCAGGGGCTCCCCTCGTTGCTCGCCGAGAACGAGCGCCTGCGCCAGGTGCTCGGGCTGAGCAAGCGGCTCTCCAGTCCCTACGTCGCCGCGGAGGTCCTCCACCAGGCCCAGGCCACCGACGGCCGGACGCTGCTCCTGAGCGCGGGGTCGCGCCAGGGCGTGGCGGCCTTCGACCCCGTGATCGCGCCCGATGGGCTGATCGGCGTGGTGCTCAATACGGCTGCTCGCACCAGCATCGTCATGACGTGGGCGCATCCCGAGTTCCGGGTCAGCGCGTTCACGGTGAACGGCAACGCGGCCGGCGTGGTCGCGCCCTCGAGCACGGGGGAAGGGGCACTCGAGTTCCGCGGCGTGCCCTACCGCGACTCCGTGCCGGTGGGAACCCTGGTGCTGTCCTCCGGCCTCGGCGGCGTGTATCCCAAGGGCATTCCGGTGGGGACGGTGACGGGCGTGGTGAAGGAACAGGCCGGCTGGGAGCGGGTGTACCGGTTGCAGCCCTCCGCCAACCCGGGCTCCGCGGCCCACGTCCTGATCCTGGTTGCCCCGAGCGGCGACGTCTCCCGCGCCTTCCCCAGCGACTCGGCTCTCAACGCGCAGCGGCTCGACTCGCTCGAGCGGGTGAGGCGCGCCGACTCGGTGGCCCAGGCGGCGCAGGCCGCGAAGGCCGAGCGGGCGGAGTCGCTGGCCGCGCGGCGTGATACGGCTCGCGCCCGCACTCGCGCGGCCGCGCGGCCCGACAGCGTGAAAGCCAGACCCGACTCCGCCGCGCGCCGCGCCGCGGGAGATTCGGCCCGATGATTCCGGCCCGCGCCAACCGCGTGCAGCTGGCCGTGGTCCTGCTGCTCCTGGTCGTGCTCCACTTCTACGTGCGGCCCAGGCTGTGGGGCCCGCGGGTCGCGCCCGACTTCCTCTTCATCGCGTTGATGCTGTTCGCCATGCGGAACGGGCCGGGCGCCTCCGCCATCGCCGGATTTGCCGTCGGGCTCGCCGCCGACTCCCTCTCGCCCGCCAAGTTCGGGGCGGGGGCGCTGGCGCACACGGTGGTGGGCTATCTTGCCTCGTGGGCCCGGGCCGTCTTCTTCGCTGACAACCCGCTGATCAACGCGGGCTTCGTGGCCGTGGGCCTGTGGCTGCGCGATCTGCTGGTGCTCGCGGCCAGCGGCAGCGGCGACAACTCGTTCCTGACCGAGCTGGCCGTCTACAGCCCCCTCCAGGCGATCACCACCGGACTATTCGCGCTGCTGATCCTGGTGGTGTTCCGCGAGTGGTTCTCGATCCGACTGGACACCTGAGATGAGCGGGTTCGATTCCTACCGCGTGCGCGACCGCGCCGATGTCGCCCGCTGGATCCTGATCGCCGCCTACGTCGTGCTCTCGGGGGCGTTCTTCCGGACCCAGGTCATCCAGCATGACAAGTTCCAGCTCAAGGCGGAGACCAACCGGCTCAGGCCGATCGGGCTGACGCCGCCCAGGGGCGCGATCCTCGACCGCGAGGGTCGGATCATCGCCGAGAACGTGCCCGGCTATTCGGTCAAGCTCCTCGCCCCCAACCGGGATTCGCTGCTGGCGGTGCTGGCCCGGCTGCGACGCTACGTGGCCATCGACACGAGCGAGACGCCCGAGATCCTGCGCCGGTTCGCGGCGGCGCGTTACCAGCCGGTCGTCGTGCTGGGCGACGCCGGCTTCGAGACCGTCGCGCGGCTCGAGGAGCATCGGGCCGTGCTGCCGGGGCTGGTCATCCAGTCCGAGCCCAAGCGGCTCTATCCCGCCGGGAAATCGGTGGCCCACCTCGTGGGCTACGTGTCCGAGGTGACCGAGTCCGACCTGACCGCCGGCCGATTTCCCGGCGCCGGGCTCGGCTCCATCGTGGGCAAGGCGGGGCTGGAGCGCGAGTACGACGACACGCTTCGCGGCGCCGAAGGCGTACGGTACATCGAAGTGAACGCGCGCGGCCGTCTGGTCCGCGAGGAGGCGAGCACGGCCTCGCTCCCGCCGACGCCCGGCCACCCTATCCGCACGACGATCGACCTCGACCTGCAGCGGTACATCGACAGCATCTGGCCCGCGGGGGTCCGCGGCGCGATGGTGGCCATGACGCCGGATGGCGCGGTCCGGGCGCTCTACTCGGCCCCGTCCTACGACCCCAACGAGTTCGTGGGCGGCATCTCGACCGCGCTCTGGCGTTCGCTCAATGGGGACCCCTCGAAGCCGCTGCTCAACCGGGCCATGATCGGCCGGTACCCGCCCGCCTCGCCGTTCAAGCTGGCGATCGCCGCCATGGCGCTCCGGCGCGGCATGATCAGCTTCGATACCCGGATGCCGCTGCCGTGCACGGGCGGCATGCAGCTTGGCAACCGCTACTTCCACTGCTGGAAGAAGGAAGGGCACGGCAATCTCGATCTGGTGGGGGCCGTGGCGGCGAGCTGCGACGTGTACTTCTACCAGCTCGGCCTCAAGCTCGGCCTCGAGGCCATCCTGAAGGATGGCGTGCTCATGGGCTTTCACGACCGGAGCGGGATCGACCTCCCGAGTGAGCAGAACCCGATCTATCCGTCCACCGTCGCCTATTTCGACAAGCTCTATGGGCCGCGGAACTGGAGCCCGCCGGCGACCACGCTCAACTTCTCGATCGGTCAGGGTGAGAACACGCAGACGCTGATCAACATGGTGCGGTTCTACGAAGGCCTCGCCGGCAACGGGGAGTCGCACGAGCCGTTCGTGGTGCGTCCCGATCCCAAGGCAGAGGCGTACTCGTTCGGCCTCAGCGACGCCCAGCTCCTCGGTCTCCGCCGGGCCCTCACCGCGGTCGCGGAGCGGGGCACCGCGTCCGCCATCATCAACGCGACGCCCGGCTCGAAGGCCCGCGTGCTCCAGATCGCCGGGAAGACGGGCACGGCGCAGAACCCGCACGGCCTCGACCACCGGTGGTTCATCGCCATGGCCCCCGCCGACCATCCCGAGCTGGTGGTGGGCGGCATCATGGAAAACGTCGGCCTGCACGATCCATTGGTCGTGCGCAACGTCTATCTGGCGCTCCGCCGGTACGTGCTCGGTCCCGATTCGGCCGGCACCGCGGGCGCGGTCCAGATCTCGGTGCCCGAGGACGGCGCGGCGGTGGTCGTGCCCTCGGCGGGGGACATCGCCGGACCTCCGCCGGACCCCGACAGCGCCGCGGCGGCCCAGGAAAGCCGGCCGTGAAGGCGGGAGCGGTCGACCGCCGCCTCCTGTGGGTGAGCCTCGCGCTCATGACCTACGGGCTGCTCACCCTGTACTCCGCCGGACAGACCGACGTGCCGACGCACGCCGCGGGCGTCTGGTACCGCCAGTTCTTCTGGTTCGGCATCGGCGTGGTGGCCGGGTGGATCGTGTTCCATGTCTCGCTCCGGCTGCTCGAGTGGCTGGCTCCGGCGCTCTACGCGTTCGCCCTGGTGCTGCTGGTACTGGTGCTCGCGATCGGCACGGGCGCGGGCACGGCGCAGAGCAGCCATAGCTGGCTCGCGATCGGCGGGCACCAGATCGGCCAGCCGTCGGAGTTCGCCAAGGTGGCGACGGTCCTGATGCTGGCCCGCTACCTCTCGAGCCGGCGCGAGCCGCCGCGCTCGATCCGGGATCTGCTCGTCCCGGGGCTGATCGTCGGCGTCCCGTTCCTCCTCGTGCTCAAGCAGCCCGACCTCGGCAGCGCCATCGTCTTCATCGGCATCGCGTTCGCGATGCTGTTCTGGGCCGGCGTCCGGCCGAGGCTGCTCTTCATGATCGCCTCGCCGGGGCTCAGCCTGCTCCTCGCGTTCAACAACTGGACCTGGGGCATCTGGATGATCGGCGTGACGGCGCTGCTCGTCTCGTGGCGGCCCTACATCTATGACGCGCTGGCGGTCTGGTTCGTCAACGTCGCGATGGGCGCGATCGCCCTTCCGCTCTGGCACCGGCTCGCGCCGTACCAGCAGAACCGGCTGCTGACGTTCCTCAATCCCGAGGCCGACCCGCGGGCCGCCGGATATCACGCGATCCAGTCGCGGGTCGCGATCGGGTCCGGCGGGTGGTTCGGCACCGGGTACACCCAGGGACCGCAGAAGCGGCTCGCCTTCCTGCCCGAGCAACACACCGACTTCGTCTTCCCGGTGGTCGGCGAGGAGCTGGGCTTCGTCGGCGTCATGGTTGCGCTGTCGCTCTTCCTGGCGTTGTTCCTGGCGCTCCTCCGGATCGCCCGCCGCGCCACCGACAGCTTCAGCAGCCTGGTGACGTTCGGGATCCTGGCGCTGTTCTTCACCCACGTGTTCGAGAACGTCGGCATGACGGTGAACCTCATGCCGATCACCGGCATTCCCCTTCCGTTCTTCTCGTACGGCGGCTCCTTCTTCATCATCTGCTCGATCTGCCTCGGCCTCGCGTTCCGGGTCGCATGGGACTCCAGGCAGGCTGGCTATCCTGATATCTGACAACAACTTAGATGGCTGGGTCTGGCGTTTGGGCCGGGGATGGTCGAAATTGCAGGGGCCGTTCATGACCCTCCCGTTCCTTCACCCAGGCGACCCCTGCACCTATGGCCGTGATGGCATGGTTTAAGAAAGAACGGAAGCCCCGGACGTCGCAGCGCGAGCGGCTGGAGATTCCGCCCGACGCGTGGGAAAAGTGCGACGGCTGCGGGCACATCGACCTGCGGGAGAAGTTCGAGAAGGCCCTCAACGTCTGTCCGGAGTGCGGGCGCCACCGGCGGATCGGAGCCGAGGGCTACATCGAGCTCCTGACCGATCCCGGCACCTGGCGCGAGCTCTGGGCCAACCTGCGCTCGACCGACCCGCTCCGTTTCGAGCACTATCCCGAGCGGCTGGTGTCGGCCCGCAAGAAGGGCGGGGAGGCGGACGGGATCTATACCGGCACGGCCCGGCTGGACGGGCTGCCGTTCAACCTGGGCGTCATGAATTTCAGCTTCATGGGCGGCTCGATGGGCTCGGTGGTGGGCGAGAAGATCGCCCGGCTGGCGCGGCGCTCGCACGAGAAGAAGATTCCGCTGGTCCTCGTCTCCGCGTCGGGCGGCGCGCGCATGCAGGAAGGCGTGCTTTCCCTGATGCAGATGGCCAAGACCTCCGCCGCCATCGCCTTGCTCAACCGCGACTGCATCCCCTACATCTCGATTCTCACGGATCCCACCACCGGCGGCGTCTCGGCGTCGTTCGCCATGCAGGGCGACGTGATCCTGGCGGAGCCGGGGGCGCTCATCGGATTCGCGGGGCAGCGGGTGATCAAGCAGACCATCGGGCAGGACCTGCCGGAAGGCTTCCAGACCGCCGAGTTCCTGCTCGAGCACGGGCAGATCGACGACGTGGTACCGCGCGCGTCGCTGCGCGACACCACGGCCCGGCTGCTGCGGCACATGAAGGGGCAGCGGCCGCAGGCCGAGCACGCCGAGCTGAGTTAGCGGCCGCTGCCACCGGAGCGCACGCCCCATCCGGGCCACCGGGTGGGGCGTCGTCGTTCCGACGGCGGCCCGTGACGCGGTGAGCGCCGGAGCAGCATGCCCCTGACCTACGACGACGCGCTTCGGTTTCTCTTTCCCCGGACCACGACCATCAAGTTCGGGCTCGCCACCACGCGCGCGCTGCTGCGCGCGGTGGGTGACCCGCATGAGGTCATGCCGTCGATCCACATCGGCGGCACCAATGGGAAGGGCAGCGTCTCGACACTCGTGGCCGCGGCGCTCGCCGAGGCTGGATGGCGGGTGGGACTGTACACCTCGCCGCACCTGATCTCGTTCCGCGAGCGGATCCGGGTGGACGGGGTGCCCATCAGCGAGCCGGCGATGGCAATGTGGACCGAGCGGCTCCGGCCGCTCATCCTCGAGCGGAAGGCCACCTTCTTCGAGGCGAGCACGGCCATCGCGTTCGCCGACTTCGCGGCCCGCGGCGCGGAGATCGTCGTCGCCGAGGTCGGGCTGGGCGGGCGGCTCGACAGCACCAACGTCCTCCGGCCGCTGGTGAGCGCGGTGACCAAGATCGAGCGCGACCACATGAAGTATCTGGGAGACACGCTCGAGCTGATCGCCGCGGAGAAGGCCGGCATCGCGAAGCCCGGGGTGCCGTTCGTGATCGGCGAGCGTGACCCGGCGCTGGTGGACGTGCTCCGGCGCGAGGCTCGGAAATCGGTGGCCCGGCTCGACGGCGACGGGCGCGCGGACATCCGCGTCCTCCCGGCCGACTACGAGTGGCCGGCACCGCTCGGCCTCGCGGGTCCGCACCAGCGCCGGAATGCCGGCGTGGCGCAGGGAGTTCTGATGGCGCTGCCGCCGCCGTATCGCCCGCCCGCGCCGGCGCTCGAGCGCGCGTTCGCCGCCGCGCAGCTCCCGGGGCGGCTCGACCGCCGCGGCAAGTGGCTGTTCGATGTCGCCCACAATCCCGACGGGATCCGGGCTCTCCTGGGCGCGCTCGAGACGCTCCGGCCGCCGCGGCCGCTGCACGCGCTGGTCTCGATCCTGGGCGACAAGGAATGGCCCGACATGCTGGTGCAGCTCGACCGGGTCATCGATCGGGGCGTCCTCACCGTCGCGCCGACGGCGGCGAGCCGGGGCTGGAACGCGGTGTGGCTGCGCCGCTGGCTGCGAGACCGCGGCCGGCCGCCGGCGCGTGCGCTCTGGACGCTGCTGCCCGACTTCGGTGAGGCGCTCGCGAAGGTGCAGGAGGGCGCCGGCACGGTGCTCGTCACCGGCTCGTTCCACACGGTAGGAGACGTGATGACGGCGCTCGGCATGGAGGTGGTGTAGGGTTCCTGGGGCGACTATGTTCTCCCCATGCAAGCCAAGGCCCTGCCGGGCTTTCGGGACTTTTACCCCGCCGACCTCGCGCTCC
The DNA here is from genome assembly GCA_025928645.1 of Gemmatimonadales bacterium. Lineage (GTDB taxonomy): Bacteria > Gemmatimonadota > Gemmatimonadetes > Gemmatimonadales > GWC2-71-9 > CAVVWJ01. The sequence goes on along the minus strand of JAICJD010000019.1, from coordinate 4,942 downwards.
GCGCGCACATCCTCCACACCTGGCGGGCCGTCGCGTCGCGCTACGGCTTCGAGGAGTACGACGGCCCGCCGCTCGAGCCGCTCGAGCTCTATACCGCGAAGAGCGGCGCCGAGATCGTGGGCCAGCTGTACAACTTCACGGACAAGGGCGGCCGTGAGGTCGCGCTTCGGCCGGAGATGACGCCCACCCTCGCCCGGATGGTGGCCGCGCGGGCCAACGGGCTCAAGAAGCCGATCCGCTGGTTCGCGTTGCCTCAGCTGTTCCGCTACGAGCGCCAGCAACGGGGGCGTCTTCGAGAGCACTTCCAGCTCAACTGCGACCTGATCGGCGAGCCCGGCCCGCTCGCGGACGCCGAGCTGATCGCGCTCGCGGTGGACGTCATGCGGGCGTTCGGCCTGGGCCCGGGCGACATCAAGGTCCGGCTCTCCGACCGGCGCGTGCTTCGGACCCTGCTGCTCGCGTCGGGCGTGACGGACCAGCAGCTCCCGGCCGCTTTCCAGGCGGTGGACAAGATCGAGCGCGCGGAGCGCCGGGCGCTCGCCGAGCCGCTCGCGGCCGCGGGCATGACGGCCGGAACGATCGACGGCGTCTTCGCGGCCGCGGCGCTGCGTGGCCTGCCGGCGGTCGAGGCCGCGCTGGCGCGCGCCCCCGGCGGCGAGGAGACCGGCCGGCCGCTCCGCCGCGTGGTCGAGGCGCTCGGCGCCATGGGGCTCGGGGAGTTCGTCGAGGTGGACCTCACCATCGTGCGGGGCCTCGCCTACTACACCGGAACCGTGTTCGAGCTGTTCGACGCCGGGCGGACGCTGCGCGCCATCTGCGGCGGCGGGCGTTACGACGGGCTCCTCGAGGCCCTGGGGGGGGTCGACCTGCCGGCGATTGGCTTCGGGATGGGCGACGTCGTGCTGGCCGAGCTGCTGCGCGAGCGGGGGCTCGTGCCCGCCGACGTCTCGAGCATCGATGTCTTTGTCGCCGCCATCAGCGAGCAGGACGTGCCGGAGGTCCTGGCTCTCGCCCACGAGCTCCGCGACGCCGGGCTCCGGGTCGAGTACGCGCTGACGACCCAGGCCGTGGGGAAGCAGCTTCGGCTGGCGGACGCGCGGAATGCCCGCGCGGCCCTGGTGATCGGCCCCGACGATCGGGCACGGGGCCAGGTCATGCTCAAGGACCTGCGCGGGCAGGGGCAGGAACCAGTGGATCGGACCCAGGTCGTCGAGCGGCTGGCGCGCATGGCCGCGGTGGTGTGAGGGGCGTACCGGCGCCTGAACGCCGGGGCCGGGCCATCCCGGTATTTTCCAGAGTACCCGCCCGCGGCGGACGGCGGCGCGGAGGCAGCGGCCAGGACCGAACGACTCAAGGCGGTGAACGCAGTGGCAATCGGCATCAAGGGTCAGGCACGCACGGCAGAGGGGCCACGCATGGCGGACACGAAGGCGCTGACGACCCGGGCGGCGGATTTCAGCGCCTGGTACAATGAACTGATCGCCCGCGCCGAGCTGGCCGACTACAGCCCGGTGCGGGGGTGCATGGTCATCCGCCCGAACGGCTACGCCATCTGGGAGCAGATGCAGCGCGCCCTCGACCAGATGTTCAAGGACACCGGTCATCAGAACGCCTACTTCCCGCTGTTCATCCCCCAGAGCTTCCTCTCGCGCGAGGCGGAGCACGTCGAGGGCTTCGCGCCCGAGACCGCCGTCGTGACCCACGGCGGCGGCAAGGAGCTGGAAGAGCCGCTGGTGGTCCGTCCGACGTCCGAGACGATCATCTACGCGATGTACGCCAAGTGGATCCAGAGCTACCGCGACCTGCCGCTGCTCATCAACCAGTGGGCCAACGTGGTGCGCTGGGAGCTGCGCACCCGGCTGTTCCTGCGCACCACCGAGTTCCTGTGGCAGGAGGGGCACACCGCGCACGCCACCGAAGCCGAGGCCGAGGAGGAGACCCGGCGGATGCTCGGCGTCTATCGGACGTTCATGGATCAATGGATGGCCATGCCGGTGGTCACCGGGCGGAAGACGGACAGCGAGCGGTTCGCCGGCGCGCTCCGCACCTACAGCTGCGAGGCGCTCATGCAGGACAACAAGGCGCTTCAGGCCGGCACCAGCCACAACCTCGGCCAGAACTTCTCGCGTGCCTTCGAGGTGACGTTTCAGACCGCCAACGGCGAGCTGGACCACGTGTGGAACACCTCGTGGGGAGTCTCGACCCGACTCGTCGGCGCCCTCATCATGACCCACGGGGACGACGCCGGCCTGGTCTGCCCGCCGCGGCTGGCCCAGTACCAGGTGGTGATCGTGCCGATCTATCGCACCGACAGCGAGCGCGGCGCCGTTCTCGAGGCGGCGGACCGGGTGCGGAAGGAGCTCGTTGCCGCCGGCGTCCGGGTTCACCTCGATGCGCGGGAAGGCATGAAGCCGGGGGCCAAGTACTACGAGTGGGAAGGGCGGGGCGTCCCGCTCCGGCTCGAGATCGGCCCCAGGGACGTGGCGGCCGGCGCGGTGGTATTGGCGCGGCGGACCGGCGGAAAGAAGGAGACGCTTCCGATGGAAGGTCTGGTGCCCCGCATGTTCCAGGAAATGGAGCGCATGCAGACCGACCTGCTCGAGGCTGCCCGGGCGCGGCGGGAGGCGAACAGCATCCGCGGCGCCACCAAGCAGCTGTTCCTCGACTACATGGAGGCCGGCGGCGGGTTCGTGTACGCCGGGTTCTGCGGCTCGAACGACTGCGAGGCCCAGGTCAAGGAACAGACGAAGGCCACGATCCGCGTGCTGCCCGACGAGGAGTTCCGCTCCGTCCCGGCCCCGGCCACCTGCATGTGGTGCGGCCGGCCCAGCGTCGCCGAGGCGGTGTGGGCCAAAGCCTACTGATCGACGAGCGCTTCGCGGACGCCGGGCTCGCGCGCCGGGATGGAGCGCTTCTGCTCGGCGGGATCGCGCTCGCGGACATCGCCCGAACCGTCGGCACGCCGGTGTACGTCTACAACGCCGACGCGATCCGCGACCGGTACCGCGCCCTCGATGAAGCGCTCGCCGGGGTCCGTCACCGCCTCTGCTACGCGGTCAAGGCCAACAGTACCCTGGCCGTGCTTCGGATTCTCCGCGATCTCGGCGCCGGCGCGGACATCGTGTCGGGCGGCGAGATGGCGCGGGCCCTTGCCGCCGGATTCGCGCCGGACCGGATCGTGTTCAGCGGGGTGGGGAAGACCGACGCGGAGCTCCGCCAGGCGGTGCGGGCGCGGCTGGGTCATCTGAACGTCGAGTCGCTGGAGGAGCTGGAGCGGCTCGCGGCGATCGCCGAGGACGAGCGGGCCGACGTCGCGGTGGGCATCCGGGTCAATCCCGACGTCACGACGGACACCCATCCCTACATCTCGACCGGCAAGGGCGGACTCAAGTTCGGCGTGCCCATGGATCAGGTGCCGGGGGCGGCCGAGCTCATCGCGCGGCATCCGCGGCTGCGTCTCACTACGCTGGCCATGCACCTCGGCAGCCAGCTCTCCGACACCGCGCCGTTCCGGCAGGGCATCGGCCGCCTGCTCGAGCTGGCCCGGCGCCTCGAGGCCGGCGGCCACCGGCTCGACGTGCTGGACATCGGCGGCGGGCTCGGCATCCGGTACGGTCGGGAGCCGGGCATGGACCCGGCGCGCTTCGCCGCCGAGATCGTCCCGCTTCTCGCCCCCACCGGCTACACCGTCTATCTCGAGCCCGGCCGGTTCCTGGTCGGCAGCGCCGGCGTGCTCCTGACCGAAGTGCTGTACCGCAAGCATTCCGGCGGAAAAGAGTTCGTCGTGGTGGACGCGGGGATGAACGACCTGGTGCGGCCCAGCCACTACCAGGCCTACCACGAGATCGTGGCGCTCGACGACCGCGACCGCGGCACCGTCCGGGCCGACGTCGTGGGCCCGGTGTGCGAGACCGGCGACTTCCTCGCGCTCGACCGCGAGGTGCCCGATGTGAGCGCCGGCGACGGGCTCGCCGTCCTCGGTGCCGGCGCATACGGCTTCGTCATGGCGTCGAACTACAATTCCCGCCCCCGGCCCGCCGAGGTGGTGGTCGATGGCGGCCGTTGGTGGCTGGCGCGGTCGCGGGAAACGGTGGAAGCGCTGTTTGCGGGGGAACGGACGGAGGCGGAATGACCAGCGGCATTGCAAAGGCGGAGGGGGCGGCCGGACAGGGCGCGCCACCCCGGGTGGCTCCTCATCACGACGGCATCCTGATCATCGACTTCGGGTCGCAGTACACCCAGCTCATCGCGCGGCGGGTGCGCGAGGCCCACGTGTACTGCGAGATCCACCCGCCCTCCCGCACGGTGGCCTGGATTCGCGAGTGGAAGCCGAGGGGCATCATCCTCTCCGGCGGCCCCAACTCGGTGTACGACGAGAACGTACCGACCGCGGACCCCGCGCTGCTCGAGCTCGGCACGCCCGTGCTGGGATTGTGCTACGGCATGCAGCTGCTCGCGCATCTCTCAGGCGGCAACGTGACCCGCGCCTCCCGGCGCGAGTACGGGCGGGCCAACGTCACGATCGAAGGCGGCCGCCTGTTCCGCGGGTTCGGCCGCGGCGAGGAGACGCCGGTCTGGATGAGCCACGGCGACCACGTGGACGCCCCGCCCCCCGGCTACGCCGTCACCGCGTCGAGCGACAACAGCCCGGTCGCGGCCATCGAGCACCGCGAGCGGCCTCTGTTCGGCGTTCAGTTTCACCCTGAGGTGGCGCACACGCCCCGCGGCGGCGAGATCCTGAGCAACTTCCTGTTCGAGGTCTGCGGCGTCACGCCGGACTGGACGCCCGGCCACTTCGTCGAGAGCGAGATCCGGCGCATCCAGGAGACCGTCGGGCCCACGGGCCGCGTGATCTGCGGGCTGTCGGGCGGGGTCGATTCGTCGGTCGCCGCGGTGCTGGTCCATCTCGCCGTGGGCGACCGGCTCACCTGCATCTTCGTGG
>JAICJD010000224.1 GCA_025928645.1 Gemmatimonadales bacterium | reverse complement strand
GGTGCAGGGCGGCCGACATGCGGGTGGTATCGGCGTTCCAGTAGAGGATGTCGAACGCTGCGGGCGGCTTGCCCTGCAGATAGTTGTTGACCCAGTAGTTCCACACCAGGTCGTTGGGGCGCAGCCACGCGAAGACCTCGGCCAATGCCGCGCCGTCCAGGTAGCCCTTCTTCCGCGACTTCTCGACCGCCTCCTTGACCGCGTCCGGGTCCATCAGGGCGGAGACGGTGCCGGCCCGCGCCCAGTCCAGGACGGTGACGGCGAAGCTCGCCCCGGCCACCCGGTCCAGCCCGCCCTGCGCGGCGAGGTGCGCGAGCACCATCGCGGTGATGATCCCGCCCGAGCAGAACGCCTGGAGGCTCACCCGCTGCGAGCCGGACGCCTTGCCCACCGCGTCCATGGCGTCGAGCACCGCCTGGCCGTAGGTGTCGAGGCCCCAGTCGGCGTGCCGCTCGTCGGGGTTGCGCCAGGACATCATGAAGACCTGCTGCCCCTGGCTCAGGTAGTACTCGACGATGCTCCGGTTCGGCGCCAGATCGGCGATGTAGAACTTGTTGATCGTCGGCGGCACCATCAGCAGCGGCGCCTCGCGCACCGTCGGGGTCGACGGCCGGTACCGGATCAGCTCGAACACCGGGGTCCGGAGGACGACGACGCCCGGGGTCACCGCCAGGTCCTGACCCACGGTGAACGCGTCCGGCTCCACCATCGACGGCACCCGCGGTGGGGAGAGCAGGTCCGACACCATCCGCCGCACCCCACGGACGGCGTTGCGCCCGCCGGTGTCGATGATCGCCTTCCACAGCAGCGGGTTGAGCGGGGTGTTGGACGGCGCCAGCGCGTCGACCAGGTTCGTCATCGAGAACCGGATCCGCTCGTCGTCCTGCCAGTCCAGCTCGGCGTCGTCGACCAGCCGGGCCGCCGTCTGAGCCGTCGCGATGTGCGCCTGCATCACGCGGTGCAGCAGTGGGTTGCCGGTCCACGCCGGGTCGGCGAACCGCTTGTCCTTCTTGTTCGGCTCGACCTCCGAGCGACCGGCGCCGATCCGGCCCAGCTCGCGGGCCAGGCGCAGCGACCGGCGGGCCACCACGTCCGGCTTGCCGGCCAGGGCGCGGGCGAAGCGGGCGGTGGTCTGGGCCGGCGGAACCAGCCGGCGCAGCGGGCCGCGGGCGCCGTCGACCAGCACCATGTCCAGCCCGCGGACCGCCTCGCCGGGCTCTTCGGGCGGATCGGTGGCCGGCCGGTCGGCGGCCGCCCGCTCCGGCTCGGGCCGCGGCGCGCTCTTGCGCGTGGTCGCCTTGCGCGTGGTCGTCTTGCGCGGGTTGCTCTTCCTCGGGCGGGTCCCGCCCGGCGCGGGCTGCGTCATGGCCGGCCTCCTCCGAACGCGGCGGCGCGCGGGGGAGCCGTGGCGCGATCCCCCTGGGCGCCGTGTGACCCCCGCCACTCAACCACGGGCGCCCGGGTCCCGCAGAGTCAGACGATCGCCCCGGCGCCGGTCACCGCCCGCCCCACGATGAGGCTGTTGATCTCGCGGGTGCCCTCGTAGGAGTAGATCGCCTCGGCGTCGGCGACGTAGCGGCCCACCTGGTTCTCCAGCAGGATCCCGTTGCCGCCCATGAGCTCGCGGGCCCAGCCCACCGTCTCGCGCATGCGCATCGTGCAGAACATCTTGGCCAGCGAGGCGTGCTCGTCGGCCAGCCGCCCCTCGTCCTGCAACTGGGAGACGCGCGTGCACATGGTCGCCGACGCGGTGATGTTGGCCAGCATCCGCACCAGCAGGTCCTGCACGAGCTGGAAGCGGACCAGTGGGCGGCCGAACTGGGTGCGCTCCTCCGCGTAGCGCAGCGCGTGCTCGTAGGCGCCGCGCGCGCAGCCCACCGCCGACCAGGCCACGCTCGCCCGGGTCATCCGCAGCACGTTGGCGGTGTCGCGGAAGCCGTTGGCGTTCTGCAGCCGGTTCTCCTCGGGCACCCGGACGCCGTCCAGGGTGATCAGCGCGTTCTGCACCGCCCGCAGCGCGATCTTGTCCTCGAGGTCGACCGCGGAGAAGCCCGGCGTGCCCTGCTCGACGACGAACCCGAGCACCCGGTCGGTGTCCACGTCGCGGGCCCAGATGATCACCAGGTCGGCGAAGCTGCCGTTGCCGATCCACTTCTTGTGCCCGTCGAGCACCCACGTGTCGCCGTCCCGGCGCGCCGTCGTCCTCAGGCCCCGCGCGACGTCCGAGCCGGCCTGCGGCTCGGTGAGCCCGAAGGCCCCGATCAGCTCCATCGCGGCCATGGCCGGCAGCCAGCGCTCCTTCTGCTCCTCGGAGCCGCAGAGGTGCACGGTGCCCATCGCCAGCCCGCTGTGCACGCCCATGAAGGTGGCCACCGAGGGGTCGCCGCGGGAGAGTTCCATCGCGACCATGCCATCGGTGAGGAACGAGCGCCCAGGGCAGCCGTGCCCCGTGTACGGGTTGCCGGCGATGCCGAGCGCGGCCAGCCCCGGCTCGATCTCGCGGGGGAACCGGCCGCGGGTCCAGTACTCGTTGATGATCGGCTCGACCTGCTCGTCCATGAAGGTGCGCACGCGGCGCAGCAGGTCGCGGTCCTCCTCGCCGAGCAGGCCGGCCAGGTCGTAGAAGTCAGAACTGGACTCCGGGATCGCCATCGCGTGCCTCCTCGGGAGCGGGCGGGCGCCCCACCTACCCCCGGGGGTCCGGCTCAACCGGTCGGCCGCTGCGGCCCATCCGCTCAAGCTGTGCGGTTCCTGTGCCGATGTCGGGAGCGAGCGGACAGCGCGTGATCGTCGTCACGCTCGGTGAGGTGAACTGAACCTTCGAGGGTTGAGCCGGGGGCCGGATGGGGAAGTGCTTCATCGACGACGTGCCGCCGCACACCGAGGACGGCACCCGGACACATGGGGGACGACGATGATCCTGTGGCCAGCAGTGGCCCTGATCGGGTTCCTGGTACTGACCGGCTTCGTGATCGTCATGGGCGCCAGCACCACCGCCCGTTACGAGCGCGAGCGCGGGAGCGCCGCCGAGGCTGCCGCCGCACGACGGGCGCCCGCCGAGGCCGTCCGCGCCTGAACCACCCGTCACTGCGCCCCGCCGCTCCCCCCGGAGCGACGGGGCGCAGCCAGGTGCGGGTGCGCTATCGCTCCGGCACCGGCTCAGGAGCGATCTCCGCCGCGCGCCGGGAGCGAGGAACCTTGGTGACGAACGTCAGGACCATCGAGGCCAGCGCGATGATGCCGATCGTCGTGTAGCCGAGGGTGTACGCCTTCCCCCCGCCGATGAGGTCCGAGATGACGATCGGCCCGATGACCCCGCCCAGGCTCCAGCCGAGCAGCATCAGGCCGTAGATGGCGCCGGCGTACTTCACGCCGAAGTAGTCCCCGGCCGTGGCCGGCATCGTGCCGAACCCGCCGCCGTAGCAGAGGTACACGACCGCGGCGAGCATGAAGAAGACGACCGCGTTGGAGGCGTGCGGCAGGATCAGCAGGCACACCCCCTGCAGGCCCAGCATCAGTGCGAACGCCGGCATCCGGCCGATGTAGTCCGAGGCCGCCGCCCAGACGATCCGGCCGCCGCCGTTGAAGATCGCGAGCGCCCCGACGACGGCCGCGGCGCCGGCGGCGGTGTAACCGGCGATGTCCTCGGCGCTCGCCGCGGCCTGCGAGATCAGCGCGATACCCGCGGTGACGTTGAGGGTGAGGACGGCGGTCAGCAAGTACCACTGCGGAGTGCGCAGCGCCTGGCCCTGGGTGTAGTCCTGCTCGCTCCCGGCCCCGGAATCGTGCGTGGCCGGTTCGTGACCCGGAACCACGTAGCCGGCCGGTGGGTTGCGGAAGAACCAGGCGCCGACCAGGGACATCACCAGGTATCCGATGCCGAGCGGGAGGAAGGCGCTCGTCGGCTGCTCCGGGTTCTGGCCGATCAGCCACTGCGCGATCGGTGAGGTCAGCACCGCGCCGAAACCGAAGCCGCCGACGGCGAGGCCGGTGATCAGACCGCGCTTGTCGGGGAACCACTTGAGCAGCATCGCGATCGGCACGATGTAGGCGAAGCCGAGGCCGAACCCGCTGATCACGCCGTAGCCGAGGATGATCAGCCACAGCTGGTCGCCGCTGGTGGCGAACGAGGCGAGGACGACGCC
>JAICJD010000250.1 GCA_025928645.1 Gemmatimonadales bacterium | reverse complement strand
TCGGTGCAGAGCCGGCCGGTGCCGGCGACGAGATCGGGATGCATCGTCATGGCTTCGCGGATCCGCCTCGGCCCCTCCGCGGGGTCCGCGCCGAGCCGGGCCCAGGCCAGCGCCATCGCGCTGAGCGGGAGCCCGAAGGTCACCACGGCGCAGCCGTCGGTCGCGGTCGGGATCGCTTCCGGCCGGATGCAGGTCCACCGCGCGACCTCCTTCAACAGCCGCGCCTGCACCGGGTGGTCGGGCCGCTCGTATCCCGCGAGGGGCCAGCCGTGGTGCCGGGCGAGCGCCAGCATGCCGGCGTGCTTCCCGGAACAGTTGCTCCAGATTGGCGTGAGGGAGATTCCTTCGCGCGTCACCCGCTCGGCCACGGCGGGCGAGATGGGAGCGTGCGGGCCGCAGGCGAGCGCGTCCTCGCCGGCGCCGGCGCGCCGGAGCAGCCCCGCCGCCACCTCGAGATGCCGCGGCTCGCTCGAGTGCGACGCGCAGGCCAGCGCCAGCTCGGCCGGCGTGATGTCCAGCGCGTCGGCGGCGCCGTCCTCCACCAGCGGCATCGCCTGAAACGGCTTGGCCGACGAGCGCCAGAAGGCGACCCTCGACGGATCGCCGGCGGATGCCATCAGGCGGCCTTCCGAGCTCATCACGGCCAACGAGACGCGGTGGACCGACTCGACCAGGTCCCCCCGCGTGGCTTCGATCCGCAGCTCGGTCATGGCATGTGGTTCGACATGCGCCCAAGATAGCGGGAGCATCACCCTGAGCGAAGCGAAACGTTTTCGGATACCTTTCCGGGCCGATGCCGCCATCGCTTCGCGTCCTGACGGCCGCCGTCGTGCTCGCCGGCGGACTCCTCCCGCCGTGCGCAATGGCGCAGGCGTCGCCCTACCTCGCGCTCGACGATCCGCGCGTGCCGCTCCTGGAGTATCTCATCGGGCGCGGCGACATCGACGATCCATCTCCCATGGTGCGGCCGGTACGCCGCGCGGACGCGCTCCGGGTGCTCCGGCAGGCGGACACGGCGGGCGCGCCCGCCGCGGTGGGCGCGCTGCGGGCGCGCTTCGACGAGGTGCCGGGTGGGCAGACCTGGCGGATCGCCGGGCGGGCCGGTGCGCAGGCCTTCAGCCACATCCGGCGCGACGTGCTCCACCCGCTCGGCACCGACGGCGCGCGGCCCTACGCCGACTTCACCGGCGAGGCGGTGTTCGGGCCCTTCGCGCTGGTGAGCCGGCCGGCCGCGGAGCCGCGCATCGTGGACGATCCCGAGTGGCCGGGCCGCCACGATCTCACGCTGGCCTGGCGCTTCCCCGAAGCGTACCTCAGCGCGCAATTCAAGTACGGCAGCGTGTTCTACGGCCAGATGGATCGGAACTGGGGGCCGGTCGGTCTGCCCGGGATCGGCGTCAGCGACTACGCCTATCCGCAGGTCGAGACCGGGATCTCCATGGGTACGCGGACGCTGCAGCTCGAGGCGCTCGCGCGCCAGCTCTACGACGCGCGGGATTCGCTGGGCAACGTGGTCCACCGCTACTTCTTCGCGCACCGCGCGGGGGCCCGCCTCAGCGACCGCCTGCAGCTCGAGCTGTGGGAGACCACGGTGCTGTCGGGCGTGGACCGCGAGTTCGACGGCCGCTACCGGAATCCGCTGAGCCTGCTGCTGCTGGCCAACCAGTTCGGGCTCGGCGCGGACGGCAACGTGATGTTCGGCGCCGGCACGAGCTGGCGGGTGCGGGGCCGCACCACGCTGCAAGTGCAGCTCGGGATCGACGACCTCCAGTACGAGAACACCGGCGGGCCCGGCCGCTACCCCAACCGCTGGGCGCTCACGGTCACGGGTTTCGGCCCGCTCGGCCGGACCCTCGGCTGGCGCGCCTTCTATACCCAGGCATCGAGCCTCGCCTTCCGCACGCTCGACCGGTTCGAGAACTTCACCGACGCGGGGGTGGGACTCGGACGGAACTTCGACGACATGGACCAGCTCACGCTGACCGCGAGCGTGCCCTACCGGAACCGCTGGGTGCTCACGCCGGAGCTCACGCTGCTCCGGCAGGGCGAGGGGACCCTGGACGCCCCGGTCCCCGTCACGCCGGCCGAGGCGGGCGCGACGCCCCAGCTCTTCATCGGGGTGGTCGAGCGCACCTGGCGCGCCGCGCTCGACGTCCGCGGCACCGAGGGGCCGCTGGACCTGAGCGTGAACGCCGGCCTCCACCATGTCGAGAACGCGGGCCACGAGGAGGGCCGCACCGTGAACCGTTTCGAGGGACGCCTGCAGGTCACGCTGGGCGTGGGCACCCAGGGAGTGCTGCGATGAAGCCGCCCCCGGCGCCGCTCACGCGCGACCGTCTGCTGCACCTGATCGGCCGCATGAAGGAAAGCCGGGTCGTCGTGGTGGGCGACATCATGCTGGACCGCTATCTGGTGGGCGAGACGGAGCGGCTGAGCCCCGAGGCGCCCGTGCCCGTGGTCACGGTGCGCCAGCGCCACGCGCGGCTGGGCGGCGCGGCCAACGTGGCGATGAACGTGGCGGCGCTGGGGGCACGCGCGCTGCTCGTCGGGGTCGTGGGCGACGACATCGACGGCGGCGCGATCCGCCAGGAGCTCGCCGTGGCCCGGCTGGAGGACCGGTTCGTGGTGACCGTGGCCGGCCGCCCCACCACCTCCAAGACCCGGATCATCGCGCGCTCGCAGCAGATCGTGCGGATCGACGATGAGATCGACAGCCTGCTCGACGGGACCGACCTCGAGCGGCTGATCCGGATCGCCCGGGACGCCCTCGCCGACGCCGACGCCCTGCTGCTCGAGGACTACAACAAGGGCGCGCTCCCGCCGCGGCTCATCGCCGCCGTGATGGAGGTGGCGAGGCGGCGGGGAATTCCCATCGTCGTGGATCCCAAGTTCCGCCAGTTCTTCGAGTACGCCGGCGCGACCGTGTTCAAGCCCAACCGCCGCGAGCTCGAGTCGGCGCTCGGCGCGGCGGTGGATCTCCAGAACGGCAATGCGCTGCCCGAGGTGCTCGCCCGGCTCAAGGTCGACAATCTCCTGGTGACGCTGGGCGCGGAGGGGATGGTGCTGGTGATGAAGGACGGCAGCACGACGCACATCCCGAGCATCGCGCGCGACATCTACGACGTCTCGGGCGCGGGCGACACCGTCACGGCCTGGATGGGCACGGCGCTGGCGGGCGGCGCGTCGATCCGCGAAGCGGCGCAGCTCGCGAACTACGCGGCCGGTGTCGAGGTGAGCAAGGCCGG
>JAICJD010000076.1 GCA_025928645.1 Gemmatimonadales bacterium | reverse complement strand
TGGACCGGCGTGGAGATCGCCCGCGAGCTGGAGCGGGTACGCGGGCAGTCGGGCATGCTCCTGACGGTGGATCGCTACGACAACCTGCTCCGGGGCGGGCGGGTGTCGCGCGGCGCGGCGTGGCTCGGCGGCATGCTGGACGTCAAGCCCGTCCTCTCGTTGGACGCCGAGGGCCGGGTGGTGCCCGTGGCCAGGGTGCGCGGCCGTGAGCAGCTGATCGCGCGGATCCTCGCGCTGCTCGGACAGCGGCTCACGCCGCGTCCGACCGCGGTCCGGTTCGGCGTGGCCCACGCGGAGGCGCCCGAGGCCGCCGAGCGCGTGCGCCAGGCGCTGGTGGCGACGTACCGGCCGAAGGACTGCCTGGTCACTCTGGCCACCGGAGTGCTTGGCACGCACGTGGGCACGGGCGCGTGGGCCGTGTTCTACCAGGTGGAGGACGGCACGCCCGTCCGGCACGCGGCGGGAACCGCGGCGACGGGCGGTGGGTTGTCCGCTCCGGCCGGGAGCGTGCGGTGACGGGCCGCATCCCCGAGGCCCTGCGGCTGGCGCTCGACGCCATCGCGGACCTCAAGGGCAGCGACCTCGTGGTCCTCGACCTGCGGGGGCTGACCGACGCCACCGACTTCTTCGTGATCGCGTCCGGCACGTCCGATGCGCACGTGCGCGGCATCGCGGAATCGGTCATGGAAAAGCTGGACCGCAAGGGGCATCACACCCATCACGTCGAGGGGCTGAACGGCGGGCGGTGGGTGCTGCTGGACTTCGTGGATTTCGTGGTTCACCTGTTCCACCCGGAGACCCGCTCGTTCTACCAGCTCGAGCGGCTCTGGGGCGATGCACCGGAGCTGCTCATCAGCTCCACCTAGGCCGAGGGTCGCCATGCTTCGTCGCGCCGTCCCGGTTCTGCTCGCCGTGCTCGTGGGGCTGCCGGGTGCCCTGTCCGCCCAGTATTTCGGGCGGAACAAGGTCCAGTACACCCGATTCCATTTCAAGATCATCCAGACGGAGCACTTCGACGTCTACTACTACGACCGCGAGCGCACCGCGGCGCTCGACGCCGCGCGCATGGCGGAGCGGTCGTATGCCCGGCTCTCCAAGGTCCTGAACCACGAGTTCCGGGAGCGGAAGCCGATCATCCTCTATGCCTCGCAGTCGGACTTCCAGCAGACCAACGCCACCGACGTGAGCGGCGAAAGCACCGGCGGCGTGACCGACTTCGCCCGGAACCGCGCGGTGCTGCCGTTTACCGGCGCCTACGCGGACTTCGAGCACGTCATGACCCACGAGATGGCGCACCAGTTTCAGTACGACATCTGGTCGCGCGGACGGGCGGGCGCGGGGCTCAACACCCTCATCGCGATCTCCCCGCCGCTGTGGTTCGCGGAAGGCATGGCGGAGTACCTCTCGCTCGGCCCGATCAACGCCGAGACGGCGATGTGGCTCCGGGACGCGTCGCTCGAGGGAAAGCTGCCGTCCATCGAGCAGATGACGGCCGACCCCTATCAGTACTTCCCCTATCGCTTCGGGCACGCGCTCTGGTCGTACGTGGGCGAGCGCTGGGGAGACGAGGCCATCGGCGCCATCCTCAAGGCCACCCTCTCGGGCGGCATCGAGCCGGCCTTCCGCCGCACCATCGGGTTGAGCCTGCAGCAGCTCTCCGACCAGTGGCGTGACGCGGTCCAGAAACGCTATCTCCCCGAGATCGGCGCGCGGGCCAACGCGCGCGCCGTGGCCAACGAGCTGCTCACCCAGAAGCGCTCCGAGGGCACGCTGCACCTCGCGCCGGCACTCTCGCCCGACGGCTCGCAGGTGGCGTACTTCAGCGAGAAGGATTTCTACTCGGTCGACCTGTACCTGGCCGACGGTGAGACCGGCAAGGTCAAGCGCCGGGTGCTCAAGTCGGGCGTGAGCAGCAACTACGAGACGTACCGCTTCATCAACTCGCAGGCGAACTGGTCGCCCGACGGGAAGTACCTCGCGTTCGCCGCCAAGCGGGGCCCGCGCGACGAGATCGTGATCGTCGACGTGGCCCGGAACAAGCAGGTGGGCCGGGTCAAGCTCAAGCTGAGCGGCGTGACCACGCCGTCCTGGAGCCCGGACGGCCGCCAGCTGGTCTTCACCGGGTACGACGGCGGCATCAGCGACCTGTACACGGTGAACCGCGACGGCAGCGGCCTCAGGCGGCTCACGTCCGACAAGTACGGCGACCTGCATCCCGACTGGTCGCCGGACGGCAAGACGATCGTGTTCGCCACCGACCGTGGGCCGCGGAGCGACTTTCACACCCTGGCCTTCAGCAATTTCCGCATCGCGCTGTACGACGTGGCGACGGGGACGGTGAAGGTGCTGGACCACATGGACCAGGGCAAGAACGTGAGCCCGCAGTGGGCGCCCGACGGGCGGTCGATCGCTTTCGTGTCCGACCGGAGCGGCGTGAGCGACATCTACCTGTACGATCTCGACGAGTCCCAGCTGTACCAGCTCACGGACTTCTACACCGGCGCGCAGGGCATCACCCCGCTCTCGCCCGTGCTCTCCTGGGCGCGGCAGGCGGACCGGCTCGCCTTCGTGTACTACCAGGACCAGAAGTACGACGTTTATACCATCAACAACCCCCGGAGCCTCAAGCGGTCGCCCTACGAGCAGCCGGCCGTGGACAGCGTGGCCATCCTGGCGCGGGTGGCGACGCCGCCGCTCGACACCACCCCCTCGCTGCAGGTGCGCGAGGAGGTGAAGGCTCAGGTCGGCGAGGGCGGTTCGATCTACCGCACCCAGCAGGGGTTCCGCTCGTCGGGCGACCTCGCCCGGGCGGGCGACACCACCCAGACCCGGACGCAGCTCTCCGCGCCGGTCTCGATCAGCGCGCTGATGGATTCGGCGAACTACAATTTGCCCGATACGAGCGAGTTCACCCTCAAGGACTATCGGGTGCACTTCACGCCCGACTTTATCGCGCGGCCGAGCATCGGCTACGCGCGGGACAACTTCGGGCGCGGCTTCTTCGGCGGGTCGGCGATCTCGCTCAGCGACATCCTGGGCGACCATCAGCTCGTGTTTGCCGGGTCGGTGAACGGACGGATCAGCGAGGCCCAGGTGCTCGCCGCCTACGCCGACCTGAGCAAACGCATCAACTGGGCGGCGGGGCTGAGCCAGGAGCCGTACTACTTCCCCGAGCCGTTCGAGATCGTGTCCGGGCCCAACCCCGGCGAGCAGACGCTGGTCAGCAACATCCGGCGGCTGGTGGTGCGGTCGGTCTTCGGGCAGGCGTACTACCCGATCAGCCGGTTCCAGCGGATCGAGGCATCCATGCGGTTCGCCAACGTGGACGACGCGCTGCTCCGCATCAACGAACCGTACGATCCGACGACGGGCTTCGCGACGGCCGATCCGTTCCTCGAGACCGACAACCTGCCGGGCGTCAATTACGTGCAGCCCTCGACGGCGCTGGTGTTCGACAACTCGCTGACGGGATACGTGGGCCCCTTCTACGGCCAGCGATATCGTCTGGAGTTCGCGCAGACACTGGGTGACTGGAGGTTCTCCCAGGTCACGGGCGACTACCGGCGGTACGACGGGATCATCGGTCCCATCGTTCTGGCGACCCGCGTGCTGTACTTCGGCCGCATCGGCCGGGACGCGAACGAGTTCCGGGTGTTCGCCGGCAGCACCGACCTGATCCGCGGCAACACCTCCGGCTCGTACCGGCGGCACGAGTGTCTGACGGCCAACGATGCCAACACCACGACCGGCTGCGCGGCGCTGGACCGGCTGGTCGGCACGCAGGTGGGCGTGGGCACGGTCGAGCTCCGGTTCCCGATCCTCAACCCGTCGTACGGGTTGCCCGCGGCGATCCCGCCGATCGAGGGCGCGCTGTTCTACGACATCGGCCTCGCCTGGGACGAGCAGAGCACGCTCAAGTGGAGCCGGGACCCGGGTGACGATCCGGTGCGGGTGCGGGCGCCGCTGCAGACCCTGGGGGTGTCGATCCGGACCAACCTGTTCGGCTTCGCGGTGGCTCGGCTGGACTATGCGATTCCGCAGGAGCGGCGCGCGATCAAGGGCCTGTGGACGTTCAGTCTCGGGCCGACGTTTTAAGAGGACGGAGAAGACGGAGAGGACGCAGAGGACGGAGAGGTGACGGAGAGGCTGGATCCACCTTTCCGTCTCCTCTCCGTCTTCTCCGTCCTCTCCGTCCGTTTATCTTTCTCCCGTGCCCTCCCTGCGACTTGCCCTCATCTGCCTCGCGCTCGCGGCGTGCGGCCGTGAGCCCGAGCGGCTGACGCTGTCCAAGCTCCCGGCTTCGACGCGGGTGCCGGCACCCTCGTCGCTCGTGCGGATTCCCGAAGACGGCGGCCTGGTCACGCTCTACCGCGTGCCGAGCCTCGAGCCGTCGTCATGGAAGACGGAGGACAAGCTGCCTCCGGTGGAGCGCGTCATCGGCGCCGACCCCGAGCAGGGGCTGGTGTTCTCGCTCGACCGGAAGCGGAACCTGCTCACGCTCGACCTCGAGACCCGCCGGGTGCGGCCCTACCTCGAGCAGGTCCGGGCCGCCACCATGGGTCCCGACGGCGCGTTGTACGCCGTGGACACCGGCAGCACCGTGACGCAGATGGTGCGCCGGGCCCCCGTGCGCTTCCGCTCGAAGCTCCAGGGCTCGCCTCAGCAGCTGCACGCCACGATGACCGGCGCGGTGCTGGCCCGCATCGGGGACAAGGCGCCGGTGCTGGAGGTGCTCGGCTCGGATCAGGCGCCGGTCACCATGACGCTGCCGTCCGAGCGGTTCGCCCCGACCTTCTACGGCGACCTCGTGGCGGTCGCGACCGATACGGCCGTCATCCTCTACCAGACCCAGGGGAAGAACGCGCCGCTCTCGATCAAGGTCTCGGGGCATCCGCGCGCGGTCCTGTTCTCGCCCTCGGGGCACCGCGTGTACGTGGCCCAGGACGACGCCCGGCTCCTGGTACTCGACCGCTTCGGCGGCGAACAACTCGAGTCGGTGGCCCTTCCGGGGCCGGCAAAGGGGCTTCGCAACGACCCGTTCGGGCAGTGGCTGCTGGTCCGGCCCGCCGAGGGCGACTCGGTCTACGTGGTCGACGTCGGACGCTGGCGGCTCGGCGGCACCGTCGCGACGACGTGGGCGAGCGATCTGCCGGCCGTGGCCTCGCCGAATACGCTGATCGTGCGCCGGGGGAAGGACGTCGTGGCGCTCGACCTCTCCAAGCCCGACTTTCCCGAAAGCGGGCGCGTGGCCGACGGGGGGGCGGACGACTGGCTCCCGGTCGCGTGGCGGCCCGCGAAGGACATCGAGTCGCCGGCGGCGACCGATTCCACGGCGCTGGCGGGCGCGGACAGCGGCAAGGCCGCACCGTCGGTGTACCTCCAGGTGAGCAGCTCGCAGAACCCGGCCTGGGCGAGCGAGCTGGCGGACAAGCTGCGCGCGGCCGGCCTGCCGGCGTCGGTGCTGCCCCCGACGCGAAGCGACGAGGCCCATCGGGTCGTGCTCGGCCCGTACGCCACCCGCGAGCAGGCGGAGTCGACCGGCCGGAAGATCGGCATGCCGTCGTTCGTCGTGTCGGGGCAGGACGCGCCCGACCGCTGAGCGTCGCGCGCTCGCGCGACACCCCCACCACCCCATCGCCAGGACCACCCGCATGAAGCTCACCCGGCTGGAGCTGTCCGGCTTCAAGTCGTTCGCGGATACCGTCACCCTGACCTTCGAGCAGGGCGTGACCGCGATCGTGGGTCCCAACGGCTGCGGAAAGTCCAACGTCTCGGACTCCGTGCGATGGGTGCTGGGGGAGCAGTCGGCGCGACTGCTCCGCGGCGGCAAGATGGAGGACGTGATCTTCCAGGGCTCGACCGCCCGGCGGCCGGTCAACGTCACCGAGGTCTCGCTGTACCTCGACAACAGCGACGGAGAACTGCCGATCGCGTACCGTGAGGTCGTGATCACCCGGCGGCTCTCCCGCTCGGGCCAGAGCGACTACCTCCTCAACGGGTCGCCGGTTCGGCTTCGCGACATCCAGGACCTGCTCCGCGGCACCGGGCTCGGCAGCGACGCGGGCGTCGTCATCGAGGCGAAGATGATCGACCTCCTCCTCTCGGACCGGGCCGACGAGCGGCGGTCGCTGTTCGAGGAGGCGGCGGGCATCGGCCTCTATCGCGACCGGAAGCACAGCACCGAGCGTCGCCTCGAGGAGACGGCGGCCGACCTCCAGCGGGTCGAGGATCTCATCGCGGAGGTCCAGTCGCAGATCCGGAGTCTCGCGCGCCAGCGCGGCAAAGCCGAGCGGCACGCCAAGCTGACGGAGGAGAAGTTCGCCGTACAGGTGAGCCTCGCGCGCCGGCTGCTCGAGCGACTGGGCCAGGAGGCGGCCGGCATGGAGACGCGCTTCGCGGAGCTCGGGGCGTTCCTGCCCGACGCGCGCCAGCGGCTCGCCGACGGCGAGCGCCGCCGGGAGGAGAGCGCGCGGGACCGCGCCGCCGCCGAGGCCGGGCGCACGGCGGTGGCGGGGCGGCTCGCCGCGGTCCGGCTCGAGCTCGGCAGGCTCGACGGCGATCTCGCTCTCGCCGCCGAACGGCTGGCCAACGCCACCAGCCGGCGCCAGCGGGCGCAGGAGGAGCGGACCCAGATGGAGGTGCGCGCCCAGGTCGCGCTGACCGAGCAGGACGCCGCGGTCGCCGACCGGAGCGCGGCGGCCGTCGAGCACGATCGAATCCGGACCGAGCTGGCCGGCCGGGCCGAGGCCGAGGAGGATGTGCGCCGGCGGCTCGGTGAGGAGCGGGCGCAGGTGCGCCAGTGGGAACAGGAGCTCCAGGCGCTCGCCCAGACCCTCCGCTCGCTCGAGGGCGAGCGGGCGGCGCTGGACGGCGAGCTCGGATCGCTTCGCGAGCGCTCGGCCGCGCTGTCGGCGCAGCGCACCGGGCTGCAGGACGAGCTCGCCGCGGCGGAGCGCCGGCGGGATCATGCGGTCGAGCGGGCCGCGTTTCTCACTCACGAGGCCAAGCGGGCCGCGGCCGACGCGGAGCACGGCCGGCATCTCGTCGCGGAAGCGCGGGAGCAGGAGGCCCTGCACCGCTCCGAGCGCCGCCGTGCCGAGGAGGCGCTGGCCCAGATGACCGCCCGGCGCCACGCGCTGGAGGGGCTCGAGCGCGATCGCGTGGGCCTAGCGCCCGCGGCCGCCGCGCTCCTCGCCGCACGCGACCGTTTCGACGGCGGCGTGCTCGGCCCGCTCAGCGATTTCGTGAGCACCGGCCAGCAGAACGCCGAGCTGGCGGAGCGCCTCCTCGGCCAGTGGGTGCACGCCATCGTGGTGCGCGACCGGGGCACGGTGGAGGCCGTCCGCGCCTGGCACGCCGACCACCAGCCGGGCTCCCTCGTGCTGCTGCCGCTCGATCCCGGGCCGGCCGATGCGGCCGCGGGCCGGTCCATCGACGAGCGGCTCCAGGCGGCCGGCCCGGCGACGGCCTGGGTGCACGCCGCGCTGGCGGGGAACGAAGCGCTGGAGCCGGAGGGACGCGTGCTTCGCCGCGCGAGCGGCGCGATCCTGCTCTCCGGCGCGGCCGCGCCTTCCGGCCCGCTCCGGCGCCGAGCCGAGATCGCCACGCTGGCGCAGGAGGTCGAGCGGACGGAGTCGGCGCTCGCGTCCGCCGAGGCCGCGCTTCAGGCCGCGTCCGCTCGCCTGGTGGAACGGGAGCAGGCGCTCGCCGTGGCGGGCACCGCCGCCGAGCAGGCCCGCGAGGCCGAACGGCAGGGCGCCGCCGTGCGGGACGACGCGACGCGCGCCGCGGCGAATCTCGCGCGCGAGATGGCGGAATCCGACGCGCAGCTCGCCCGCGTGACCGAGCGGCTCACCCGCTCCGAGCAGCGCCTCGCGGAGATCGACGCGGCGCTCACGTCGGGCGACCTCACCCGCGGTCGACTGGAGGAATCGCTGGGCGGAGGACGCGGCCGCCTGGCGGAGCTTGAGGCCGAGCAGGAGGCTGCCCGCGAGCAGCGGGTCCACTGGCAGGTCCAGGAGGCGCACGTGGCGGGCGGCCTGCGCTCGGCCGACGAACGACTCCAGCGGGCCACCACGATGCGGGAAGAAGCCGAACGGACGGTGCTGAGCCTGACCGGCGAGCTGACGCAGCTCGAAGCCGACCTCGCCGCCCTCGGCGCGCAGCAGGGCGAATGGCGGGAGGCCCGGGCTGACCGACAGGCGGCAGAGCACGAGCTCGAGACCGCCAGCGCCAGCGCCGACAGGGCGCTCGCCGCGGCGGAATCCACCCTGCTCGACGCCGAGGCAGAGCTGCACGGGGCGCGGCACGCGCTCGAGGCGGCGAGTGACGAGAGCCACGGTCTGCAGGTCCGCCTCACCGAGGCCGCGGGCGCGCGGCGCAGCGTCATCGAACGGGTGGAGGCCGAGTGGCGCCGGTCGTACGAGCTGCTGGTCGAGCAGGCCCCGGCTCTCGATCTCGATCTCGAGACGCTCGAGGCCGAGGCCTCACGCATCATCGGGGCGCTCGAGGCGATCGGGCCGGTCAACCCGCTCGCGGTCGAGGAGCACGCGGAGGAGGTCAAGCGTCTCGAGTTCCTGACCAGCCAGCGCGACGACCTCGTCGGCGCCCGGCAGTCGCTCATCCAGGCGATCCGGGAGATCGACGGCACCGCCCGCGCGATGTTCCTCGAGACGTTCACCGCGGTGCAGGCCAACTTTACCCGGGTGTTCCAGACCCTGTTCGGCGGGGGCGAGTGCGAGCTGCGGCTGGCCAATCCCGACGACCCGCTCGAGAGCGAGATCGACATCCACGCGGCGCCACGCGGGAAGCGGACCCAGCGCATCCACCTGCTCTCCTCCGGGGAGCGGACCCTGGTCGCCGTGAGCCTCCTGTTCAGCATCTATCTGACCAAACCGAGTCCGTTCTGCCTGATGGACGAGGTGGACGCGCCACTCGACGATGCCAACGTCGGCCGCTTCACCCGCCTGCTGGACGAGTTCAAGGCGAGCACCCAGTTCCTCGTCATCACCCACAATCCGCGGACCATGCAGTCGGCGGACGCGGTCTACGGCGTCACGATGCAGGAGCCCGGCGTGTCGACCATCGTCGGCGTCCGGCTGGGTGAGGCGGAGCACGTCGCGTAGGGGGCGGATGGGCTGGCCCGGGTGTTGCTGAGGGCGGAACGCGCCCTTCATCCCGAGCGAAGCGAGGGACCTGCTCGGCGGTGGCTCGAGGGGCCGCCGCGAGCGTCCGCACCCGAGGAGCAGGTCCCTCGCTTCGCTCGGGATGAAGCCATGGCCGAGTCACAAGTCGCCCAGTCCCATCGAGGAGCCGCATGCTGATCGTGATGCGCCACGGCGCAGCCGAGGACGAAGTCGACCGGGTGGTCGCGACCATCGAGGAGATGGGCTATCAGGCACGGCCCATGCCCGGGAAGCAGCGGACCACCGTCGGCCTGGTCGGCAACGACGGCCGCGTCGACGGCTCCCGCCTGGCGGCGCTCCCCGGCGTCCAGGAAATCATCCACGTCACCAAACCGTACAAGCAGGTGAGCCGCGAGTGGCAGCCGGAGCCGACCGTGGTGCGCCTGCCCGGCGGGCTCACCGTCGGCGGCGACGAGGTGGTGGTGATGGCGGGGCCGTGCTCGGTGGAGAGCGAGCGGCAGATCCTCGCCGCGGCGCGCGCCGTGCGCGAGGCCGGCGCGACGGTCCTTCGGGCGGGCGCCTTCAAGCCGCGGAGCTCGCCGTACGCGTTTCAGGGCCTCGGCCGCGCCGGGCTCGAGCTGCTCGCGCGGGCGCGCGAGGATACCGGGCTCCTCATCGTCACGGAAGCGATGGATGCCGAAGGGCTGGATCAGGTCGTGGAGGTCGCCGACATCGTGCAGATCGGCGCGCGCAACATGCAGAACTACTCGCTGCTCAAGCACGCCGGACGCTGCGGCAAGCCGGTGCTGCTCAAGCGCGGTCTCTCGGCCACCATTCAGGAGTTGCTGCTCTCCGCGGAATACCTGCTCGCCGAGGGCCATCGCCAGGTCATCCTGTGCGAGCGGGGCATCCGCAGCTTCGACCAGGCGACCCGCAACCTGTTCGACCTGAGCGCGGTCCCGGTGGTCCACGGGCTGTCGCATCTCCCCATCGTCGCCGACCCGAGCCACGGCACCGGCCACCGGGACATGGTGATCCCGATGGCGCGGGCGGCGGTGGCCGCAGGCGCCGATGGGCTGCTCATCGAGGTCCACCCCCACCCGGACCGCGCGCTGTCCGACGGCGCGCAGAGCCTCTTCCCCGACCAGTTCGAGCGCCTGATGAAGGAGGTCCGTCTCATCGCCGAGGCGATCGGCCGGCGGGTGGCGGAGCCGGCCGCGGCACGAACATGATCCGCGCGCTCCCGCTGCTGCTCGGCCTCGCGCTGGCTCCAGGCGTCGCGCACGCCCAGGACGCCGACGCCATCGTGGGACGATCGTCCCGAGTCTACCGCTCGCTGTCGAGCCTGCGGGCGGACTTCGTCCAGGTGATCGACAACCCGATGATCGACAGCGCGGAGAGCCGCGGGACCCTGATCCAGGCGGGCGAAGACAAGCTGGCCATGCGGTTCACTGATCCGCCCGGCGAGGCGATCGTGATCGACGGACAGCACGTCTGGATCTACACGCCGAGCACCACGCCGGGGCAGGTCATCCGGATGTCCGTGCCAAGCGGCCCGGTGTACGGCTACAACATGCTCGCGTGGCTGCTCGATCACCCCGCGGAGCGGTACAAGGCGTCGTTCGTCCGGACCGACCGGCTGAACGGGCGGACCGTCGACGTCGTGCAGCTCGTGCCGGCCGTGCCGGACCTGCCGTTCGAGCGCGCGATCGTGTGGCTCGACCGCGAGGACGGGCTGCCGCGCCGGCTCGAGATCAGCGAGCACTCGGGCGCCACACGAACGCTGACATTGTCGAAGGTGCGGACGAATCAGGCGGTGCCGAAGGGCACCTTCACCCTCGAGGTGCCCTCCGGCGTCCGGGTGGTGGATCAGTGAGCGGCGGGCCCTCGCGTGCTGGCGAGCCCCAGCAGCGCGCTCGGTGTCTGGGCTTCGTGTAGCAGGTCCACGGCCTGGCCGATCTGCCGGTCGTCGCTCACGCGGCGCCGGCGCTCGGCGGCGGCGCCGAAAACGTAGCGCGCCAGCTCGTAGCCGAGCTGCTGCCGCACGATGGTTTCCCCACCCCGATAGGTGCTGTCGGCCAGGCGAACACCGCGCTGCTCCAGCTGGTGACGGAACGCGTCCAGCATCGCCTCTTCCACCGCGAAGCTCTCGCTCCGAATAGCGCCGCCCCGCCGGATCTCGAGCGCCGTCGCGGTGAGGGCGTCGCGGAAGACCCCTACCTTGCCCTCCAGCGCCCGGCCGAAGGTCTGCTCCGGCGTCGTGAGCGTATCGGGATCGAGGCGCACGTCCGGCACGATGCCTCCGCCCCCGGCGAGAGCGCGGCCGGCATCCGAGCGATAGGTCACGGCCTTGGCGGCGACGTGAACGGCGCCCATGGCGGAATCCAGCACGGCGCCCTGAATCGAGCGGCCGCTCGGCGTGTACCACCGCGCCGTGGTGATCCGCAGTGCGACCTCGGGGCCGAGCGGGAAGAGAGTCTGGACGATGCCCTTGCCGTAGGTCGTGTCGCCCACGACCAGCGCGCGGTCGTGGTCCTGCAAGGCGCCGGCGATGATCTCCGCCGCGCTGGCCGTTCCGCGGTTCACGAGCACCACGATCGGCAGGTTCCGCCAGCGCTGTACGGTTCCGTCCGTCCAGCGGTGATTGTCGCCCGGGGCTCGGCCGCGGCTCACGAGAATGTCCTGGTGCGGGTCGAGGAACAGGCTCGCCGCATCCACGGCCTCGTCGCGGAGCCCGCCCGGGTCGCTCCGGAGGTCCAGCACCAGCGACTTCATGCCGCGCGCGACCAGGCCCGCGACCTCCTGCTCGAGCTCCTCCGCGCAATTCTCGCGTACCATCGAAAGTGACAGATACCCCACGCCGTCCGGCAGCAGCAGCCCCTCCGACACCGCGCGCTGGTGGATCCGCTCGCGGGTGAGCCGGAAATGCAGCGGCGCGCTCGTCCCCTCCCGGCGCACCGTGAGGTCGAGGCTGGTCCCGACCGGCCCACGCAGCGCCTCGACCGCGCGCTCCATCGTCCATCCGGCCGCCGCGACACCCTCGACCTCGGCGAGCTGATCGCCCGGGCGAATGCCGGCCCGCTCGCCCGGCGAGCCGGCCATCGGCGTCACTACGGTGATCCAGCCGTTCCGAGCGTCCACCTGCACGCCGATCCCGCCGTAGTCGCCGGTGGTGCGCTCCTGCTGCCGCTGGAAGTCCTTGCCGGTCAGGAGGGCGGCGTATGGATCGTGCAGCTCGCTCAGCATCCCGTCGATCGCCCGGCGGTACAGCTCGTCCTCCGGCAGCGAGTCGACGTGGTAGTCCCGCACGTGGGCGAGCACCACCTCGAACAGGCGGGCCTGCTGATACACGTCGGGACCGATGCCCAGTCGGCGTTGCATGAGCCAGCCGCCGGTGAAGCAGGCGACGAATCCGACCAGCGCGAGCAGCGTCCAGCGGTGAGACATCGTGGCCTCGAGCAGGATGCGTATGCGGGAGAGGAAAGCGACGGCCCTTCAGGCACTAGGCCGTTCAACAACGAAAAGTTTCGTCAGTCGGACTCGAGCAACGCGGCCTCGACCGCCGCGGCGGCGTCCTCGGCCAGCCCCGCCTCGCGGGCCAGCGGGACGGCGGCGAGGCCGAGCGTCCGGTAGACCAGCCGCTGTCCCGGGTCGAGCACGGCCAGGTGACGCCGAATCGTGGCCACGTCGCCCCGGCGGATCGGCCCGGTCAGCGCCGCCGCCGGCCCGAGCGACAGGTTCGCGACGGTGCCCTGCATGAGGGGCAGGTAGAGCCGGACGGCATCCGCAGGCGGCACGCCGGCCTCCCGGGCCAGCCGCTCGGCGAGGGAGGCCAGGACGACGACGTAGTTCGAGGTGATGACGGCTCCCGCATGATACGCCGGCTTCGTGCCGGGCGCGAGTCTGAGACGGTGCATGCCGAGCACGGCCGCGAGATCTTCCCCCGCCGCCACGGCCCGCTCGTCACCCTCGAGCGCCGCATATGCGCCCCGCAAACGCTCGGGGGCCGCCACCGGGTCCGCCACGCTCTGGAGCGGGTGAAAAGACCCAAGCCCGGCCCTGGTCGATGCAAGGGGCCGCAGCGCCGTGCGATCCAGCAGGCCCGAGAGGTGAAGCACGACCTGCGCCTCGACGATCGCATGCTCGCGGGCGAGCTCAGCCGCAACCGAGGCGATCGCATCGTCCGGCGTCGCGACGAGGACGAGGTCGGCGCCGCGCGTGTCCTCGGGCCGGCGTTGGCGCCCGAGCAGACCTACGGCCACGCCCGCGGCTTCGAGCGCCAGCGCCAGCCCGCGACCCATTCGCCCTTGCCCCACGATGGCCACTCGTGCAGGCATGATCAGCCCCCTCCCTCCGAGGAAACCGCGCGGACGCGACGAGGGGGCACGCCGTCAGGCGTGCCCCCTCGATCGGATCGGGACGACCCGAGTCACGAGTGCCGGCGGCTCAGTTCTGCACCGGGGCCGCCGCGCGGCTCGAGGTCGCGAGGCTCATGAGCTCGCGGGGCGTGCCTGCCTTCCGCAGCAGCGAGATCGCCGTCTGCATCTGGCTGTCGTCCTGGGCCTGCCGGCGGAACTCCGCGGAGCGGCCGAACACGTAGCGGGCGATCTCGTAGCCGAGCTGCGAGTCGATCAGGTGGCTGGCGCTGTCGTAGACCTGCGGCGTGAGGTCGATGCCTTTGGCCCGAAGCCGCTGGTACACCTGCTGCCGCATCTGCGAGGTGACCGTGAAGCTCTCGGACTTGACCGCCCCGCCCTTCTTGGCCTCGAGCGCGAAGCTGGTCAGCACGTCACGGTATTCGGGCAGGTGGTTGCCGAGCGCCTTGGCGAAGCTCTTCTCTCCGCCGGAGAGCGTGTCGGGACGGATCACCAGGTCCGGGACGATCCCGCCGCCGCCCCGCACGATGCGCCCCGCGTCGGTGTGGTAGGTCGGCCGGCTCTGAATCGCCGAGTCGGTGTGCTCCTTGGCCGGCAGGCCGGGAATCGTGTCGCCCGCCTCGCTGGCGGCCTGCAGCGCCTGCTCTTCCTCGTTCTTCGCCGTGCGCTGGATGGTTCGGCCGCTCGGCGTGTACCAGCGCGCCGTGGTGAGCTTGAGCGCGACGCCGTCACCCAGCGGGAACAGCGTCTGGACCAGGCCCTTGCCGAACGTCGGCGTGCCGACGACCACGGCCCGGTCGTGGTCCTGGAGCGCCCCGGCGATGATCTCCGCGGCGCTCGCGGTGCCGTCGTTCACCAGCACGACGATGGGCAGCTCGGGCCAGGCCTGCTTGGCCTCGTCGTAGAACTCCTTGGTGGACCCCCGCGCGCGTCCACGAGTGGCCACGATCTCCTGCTTCTGATCCAGGAAGAGATCGGCGACCTTGATGCCCTGATCGAGCAGCCCGCCGGGGTTGAGCCGCAGGTCGAGGATCAGGGACTTCATCCCCTTCCCCTTCAGGTTCGTGATCTCGGACCGGAGCTCGTCGGCCGAAGTCTCCGCGACCGGGTTGAGCGAGATGTAGCCGACCCCGGCGTCGAACATCGTGCCCGGCGGGACCGAGCGAATGTGGATCTGCGCGCGGGTCAGATTGAACTTGATGGGATCGGCGACGCCCGATCGGCGCACCGTGATGGCCACCTTGCTGCCCGGATCGCCGCGCAGCGCTTTCACGGCCTGGTCGTTCTTCCAGCCCTCGGTGGACTTGCCGTCCACCTCGATGATCTGGTCGCCGGTCGCCACGCCCGCGCGCTCCGCCGGCGTGTCGGGAAGCGGGGCGACGACGGTGATCCACCCGTCGCGCACGTCGATCTGGATGCCGAGGCCGGCGTAATTGCCGGAGGTCTGCTCGGTGAGCGCCTTGTAGTCCTCGCCGGTCAGGAGGACGGAATAGGGGTCCTTGAGCTCCTCCAACATGCCGCGGGTGGCCTTGTCGTACAGATCGGTTTCGCCGATCGAATCCACGTAGTAGGCGCTGACGTGGCCAAGGACATCGTCGAACAGGCGCGCCTGCTGATAGACGTTGCCGCCGCTCGCCACGCCGCGCTGCAGCAGCCAGCCGCCGCTCATGAACGAGATGACCGCCACCACCACGATCAGACCCCAACGCTGCTTCATACCCGCCTCCGGCCGATGCCGTCGCGACGTTCCTATGAGAGCTTCCGAAAGCTAACTCCGGGCGGCGGCGAAGCGTTGCTCGTCCAACGCCACGACGGCCTCCCAGGCCTCCTGCAAGAGCCGGTCCGGCGGCCGGGTGGCATCCAGGTGCCGCACGCCGTCGTCCCGCACCTGGCGATAGAACTCCCGGACCCGCCGGTGAAATTCCAGGCTCTCCGCATCGAGGCGGTCCAGTGGCTTGCCCGCCGCAACCTGTCGCGCCCGCCCCACTTCCGGGGCGACGTCCAGGATGAGCGTCAGATCGGGCCGGAGCCCGCCGGCCGCCGCCCGATTGGCCGGCAGGACCGTCTCGGCGGGGAGACCTCGACCCACCATCTGATACGCCTCGGTCGAAAGCGAGAACCGGTCGGACAGCACCACCCGGCCGGCCCCGAGCGCGGGCCGGATGACCGTGGCCACCAGCTCGGCGCGCGCTGCCAGATAGAGAAACAGCTCGGCGACGGGGCTCACGGGGTGCTCCGGATCGAGCACGGCCTGCCGCGCGATCTCGCCCGCCCGCGTGCCGCCAGGCTCGCGCACCAGCACGGGCTCGGCGCCGGCCGCGCGCATGCGGTCGGCCAGCGGCGTCGCGAGCGTCGACTTTCCCGAACCCTCGGGACCCTCCAGCACGATGAAGAGCCCGCGCGGGCTCATCCCAGCGTGATGATGCTGCTGGCCGCGCCCTTCTCCATGCCTTCGCTGATCTGCTGGTTCACCTTGGCCATCAGCTTCTCGAAATTCGAGCGCGCGACGACGTAGGCCTGCCCCACCGGACTCATCTCCAGATCGCGCACGGCGGTCTCGTACGACTCGGCCGTCGTCTGGTCGGGCATCTGGCCCGACGAGACCATCTGATCCACCTGACGCGCGAGCGTCTGGATCTGGTCCAGTTTGGCCACGGTGTCCTTGTCTTCCCGCAATGACGCTTCGGCGCGCCGCAATGCCTGGTACTCCGCCGACTGGCCGATCAACCGTCCGAGGTCCTGCGCCTTGTCCCAGATCACCCGGCATCACTCCTTCGCGCGAGCAGATACCGCTCGCGGCCGAAAAGGTCCGCATGAAGCGTCACATCAGTCCAGCCCAGTCCCGCCGCGTGCCGCGCGGTGAGTCCCCCCCGCGCCGCGTCCACCTCGAGGGCGAGCCATCCGCCTCGGCGAACGACGCGCCGGGCCTCCGCGAGCAGGCGTCCGAGCGTGGCGAGGCCGTCCGGCCCCCCGTCGAGCGCAAGCGCGGGCTCCCAGGACTTCACCGACGGGTCGAGGGCCGCGTACTCCTCGGACGTAAGATAGGGGGGGTTCGACACCAGCGCGTCGAGCGAATCGTCGCGGAGGGGGTCGCAGAGGTCGCCGCGAACGAGCGTCAGCCCCGCGACCGCCGCGATGCGACGGTTTTCCGCGGCGAGCGCCAGCGCCTCCGGGGAGAGGTCAACGCCGATCACCTCGTAGGGACCTTCCGACGCGAGGCTCAGACCGATGCACCCGGTTCCGGTACCCACGTCGGCCACACGGCCGCGGGGCACTCGGGCCAGCACCAGATCGACCAGGCCCTCGGTCTCAGGCCGCGGAATGAGCGCGCGGCGGTCGGCGCGAAGGCTGAGATACCTGAACCCGGTCCAGCCGGTGACGTGCGCGAGCGGCTCGCCGGCGGCGCGGCGGTCGATGGCCGCGAGATACTCGGCCGCGCGAGCGGGGCTCACCGGCGCGGCCGCGTCGATCCACGCCGCGGATGGCGGAGCGCCCGCAGCCGCGAGATCGCTCCATACACGGAGCGCCTCGCGCCGGGCGGCGTCTACGCCCCCGGCCTCGAGCAGCGACCGCCCCCGCGCCAGCAGCACTCCGCGCGTTACCGTCAGCTCAGCCACCATTCTGCTCCTGCCGGCTTGCCATGCGGAGCGCGTCGACCAGCTCGTCGATGTCGCCGTCGATGACGTCGGCCAGGTTGTGGACCGAGAGGTTGATCCGGTGGTCGGTCACCCGGCTCTGGGGAAAGTTGTAGGTCCGGATCTTGGCCGACCGATCGCCGGTGCCGACCATGGCCCGCCGGTCCCGGGCGCGCGCGGCTTCCTGTTCCGCGATCATCCGGTCGAGCAGGCGCGCGCGGAGCACTTCCAGGGCCTTGAGCTTGTTCTGGAGCTGCGACTTCTGGTCCTGCTGGCTCACGACCATGCCGGTGGGCAGGTGGGTGATGCGCACCGCGCTGTCGGTGGTGTTCACACTCTGCCCACCCGGTCCGGACGAGCGGAAGACATCGATCTTGAGGTCCTTGTCCTCGATCCTGATGTCGACGTCCTCCGCCTCGGGCAGAACGGCTACGGTCGCCGCCGAGGTGTGGATCCGGCCCTGGGTCTCGGTCGCCGGAACGCGCTGCACCCGGTGGACGCCCGACTCGCGGCGAAGCAGCCCGTAGGCGCCGGACCCACGCACCGCGACGATGGCTTCCTTGATCCCGCCGAGCGTGCCGTCGCTCAGGGACATCGGCTCCCAGCGGAGCTTGTGGCGCTCGGAGAAGCGCTGATACATGCGGTAGAGATCGGCCGCGAAAAGCGCCGCCTCGTCGCCGCCGGTTCCGGCGCGGATCTCCACGATGGCGTCGCGGTCGTCGTGCGGGTCGCGCGGCACGAGGAGCTCATGCAGCTCGGCCTGGGTGGCCTCGATCTCCGGCGGCAATCGGGCCATGTCGGCCCGGGCCAACGCGACAAGCTCGGGATCCGCCTCGCCGGCGAGCTCCCGAGCCTGTTCCAATTCGCGTTCGAGCCGGCTCAGCCGGTCGGCAAGGCGGACGATGGCGGCCAGATGCGCGTGCTCCCGGCCGAGGGCCTGCAGTTGTGCCGGATCCCGGGCGACGGCCGGATCTGCGAGGAGCCGCTCGACTTCCTCCGCCCGCTGCAACGCCTGGCGGAGCCGCCCTTCCACCGCTTACGCCTTGGCGGCCGCGGACTCGGTCTGGTACTTCCGGCGGAACCGGTCCACCCGACCGGCCGTGTCGACCAGGCGCTGCTTGCCGGTGAAATACGGGTGACACTGCGCGCAGACTTCCACGTGAATGGACGCGGCGGTGGAGCGGGTCTCGAACGAGTTGCCGCACGCGCAGACGGCGGTGACCTTCTTGTAGGTCGGGTGCAGATCAGGCTTCACGTCCAGTTCCCCAGGTTGAGGCGTAGCCGATAAAGCTAGTGGTGAGTGAGGGTTAATGGAAGGCCCATCGTCTCATC
>JAICJD010000290.1 GCA_025928645.1 Gemmatimonadales bacterium | reverse complement strand
CGCGGCAAGCGGTTTCTCTCGCCGAGCGAGAAGTACGAGATCTGGCTGAGCCTGATCCGGGGCGAGTACACGATCGCGGCGGCGGCCGAGCGCAGCGGGGTGGATCGCTCGACGGTCATGAAGCTCAGGTCGGTCGCGCGCCAGGGCGCGTTGGAGGCGTTGGCGCAGTCCAAGCCTGGGGTGCGGGCGGGTCACGGCCCGGACCCGGAGCTGGCTGCGGCGAGGGCGGAGATCGCGCGGCTCTCGGAGGCGCTGAAGGAGATGGGCGTCCGGTTGATGCTCGCGGAGGGAAAAGGGCGCTGGGACTGAGTGGCCGGGTCCCGCGACGGGTCCAGGCGGCCACGAAGCATGGGTTGCTGGAGCTCATCGATGCCGCGGTCGCCGGCGGCTGGGATCACCGCCGCGCGTGCGCGTATCTGGAGCTCGGCGAGGGCCGGGCGTGGCGCTGGCGCGAGCGTCGAGCCGCGGGCACGCTCGATGACCGTGCGCCGGGCGGGCATCCGGTGCACGCGATCACGCCGGCCGAGGAGCAGGCGATCCTTGAGGTGTTCGAGGCTCATCAGGACAGCGATCGCTCGCATCGCAAGCTCGCGCACCGCGGCAGCTACGAGGGGGTGGTGTGGGTTTCGGAGTCCACGGTCCGGCGCGTGCTCGCCGCTCACCGGCTCAGGCTCCGGCTGCCGCGGCGGACCGGGCGCTCGGAGCGCCGGCCGTTCCCGGAGTGGGCCAGCTATGAGCGCCACTCGATCTGGATCTACGACACGACGCGCTTCGCGCGCTGCAAGAGCACGCACGTGGTGATGATCATGGACCTGGTCACGCGCAAGTGGATCACCGAGCTCGTCAGCGCCGAGGAGACCGGGCTGCAGGTCCAGCTCGCCTTCACGCACGCGCTCGAGCTCGAAGGCCTGCTCGAGCGCGTCGACGCCCACCAGGCGCAACTGGCCGACCCGACCGTCGATGACCCCGACCGGCCGGTGCTGCTGGCAGTCAGCGACAACGGGCCACAGATGACCTCCGGCTCGACGCGCGAGTTCCTGGCGATGTGCGCGATCGCCCAGCACTTCGGGCGGCCCGGCACCCCGACCGATCAGGCCTGGATCGAGAGCCTGTTCAGCCACATCAAGGCCGACTGGCCGCACCTCGACGCCATCCGCGACCCCGCCATCCTGCGGGCCGAGCTGGCCACGGTCCGCCACGAGTACAACACGCGGCGCCTGCACGCCGGGATCGGCTACGTCACCCCCGACGACGAACACGAAGGCCGCGGGCCCACGATCCGTGCCGCCCGCCGCGCCGGCCTCCGGCGCGCGCGCCGGCTGCGGCTCGCCTACCACCGCGGCCAGCCCCAGACCGAGGCTCGGGCATGACCACGCCCGTCGCCCTGCCCCGGCAGCTGGCCTGCCGGCCTCACCTGCCCATCAGCGAAGCGCAGCCGCGCTGTCAAGCGCAGCCCGACAGGGCCGAGCCTCGCTCGCCGCGCAGCGGTGCCCTTGACAGCGCGGCCAAGCGCAGCTACCGATTCCATCCACCCGCCGCCACGACAGTCCCCGAGTGCGGACTGATTCCAGCCGCGATCTGTGGCGTTAAGTCAGACACACGTCACTACCGGCCAGCCGACGCGCTAGGGCTCTGATTATGCCGAGCCCCAAGCCCGCATCAGACCACGCAGCCTGACCTGCAAGCCGGTGTCGGCATAACGCCCAAATCGGCATAAGTGAACGAGTCGTCGATGCTCTTGGTGGT
>JAICJD010000024.1 GCA_025928645.1 Gemmatimonadales bacterium | reverse complement strand
GGACGGCGTGAAGGACGTGAGCTTCGATCCGGGGCGGAGATACAGCGTACCCTGGCTCTCGGGCATGACCGGCGTGGGCTACAATCCGGCGAAGACCGGCCGCGAGCTCACCAGCATCAACGACCTGTTCGATCCGGCGCTCGAGGGCCGGGTGACCATGCTGACGGAAATGCGGGATACGATCGGGCTCGTGATGCTGGGGATGGGGAATGACCCGGGCCGGGCCACCCGCGCCGACGTGCTGGCGGCGGCCGCGAGGATCAAGCAGGGGCGCCAGAGCGGGCAGATCCGGAAATTCACCGGGAACGACTACGCTGAGGATCTCGCCGCCGGGAACATCGCGGCAGCGATCGCGTGGTCGGGAGACATCCAGGGCCTGGCGGCCGACAATCCGGACCTGCGCTGGATCGCGCCCAGAGAAGGAGCGATGCTCTACTCCGACAACATGATGATCCCGAAGACCTCGGACCGGGAAGACCTGGCCATGGCCTGGATCAACTACGTGTACGACCCGCGGCACTCCGCGCAGATCGTCGCCGCGGCTCCGTACGTGTCCCCTGTCAAAGGGGCGGGCGAGGAGCTGCGCAAGATCGCGGCCGCGCTCGCGGCCAGCCCCCTGGTCAACCCGCCGGATGCGTTGCGCGCGCGCCTCCACGTCTTCCGGTCGCTGTCCGACGCCGAGGATCGCGACTTCAACCAGATCTTCCAGGACGCGATCGGGGCGTAGCGGCCCATGTCCCGCACGGGGATCGGCGAAGCGAGGCGACACCGTCTCGCCCCGTATCTGCTGGTGGCGCCCGGGGTCGTCTGGCTCCTCGCGTTCTTCGTCGTGCCCATCGTCACGCTCGCCCAGACCTCGGTGACCGACACAGGCGGTGCCTGGTACGCGACCTATGCTCGCGCGCTCGCCGACTATGGCACGCACTTCCTCCGATCGCTGCGCTATGGGCTCGCAGCGACGCTGCTGGCCCTCGCGGCCGGCTATCCGCTCGCGTACTGCATCGCTTTTCGCGCCGGCCGGCTCAGGAATCTGCTGCTCGGCCTCGTCATGCTGCCGTTCTTCACCAGCTTCCTGGTGCGTACCTTCGCCTGGAAGACCATCCTGGCCGACGACGGTCCCGCCGTCTGGCTGTTTCGGCAGCTCCATCTGTTGGGGGGCGCGGGACGGCTGCTCGACACGGCCGCGGCCGTCGTCGGCGGCCTCACGTACAACTTCCTCCCGTTCATGATCCTGCCGATCTACGTCAGCCTCGAGAAGATCGATCTCCGCCTGGTCGAGGCGGCGCAGGATCTCTACGCCACGCCGGTGGCGGCATTCCGGAAGGTGGTGCTCCCGCTCTCTCTCCCGGGCGTGTTCGCGGGCAGCCTGCTCACCTTCATTCCGGCGGCCGGCGACTTCATCAACGCGCAGCTGCTGGGAAGCCCCAACCAGCAGATGATCGGAACGGTGATCCAGAACCAGTTCCTCGAGGTGCGCGACTATCCGCTGGCCGCGTCCCTCTCGTTCGTGCTGATGGCAGCGATCACCATCGGCGTGACGATCTACGCCCGCGTGCTCGGCACCGAGGACCTGGCGTGATCCGGCGCCTCGGGGGATGGCTGCTCGACGGCGCGGCGGCTCTGGTCCTGCTGTACCTGTTCCTGCCCATCGCGGTGATCGTGCTCTACAGTTTCAACCGGCCGGCCGGGCGGTTCAACTTCGTATGGAAGGCGTTCTCGCTCGACGCCTGGCGCCACCCCTTCGCCTACGAGGCCCTCACGGAGTCCATGCTGCTGAGCCTCCGGGTGGCCGCGGTGTCCACGGCCGTGGCCACCGTGCTCGGCACGCTCGTCGCGCTGGCGCTCACCCGCTACCGCTTCCGCGGCCGGGGGGCGGTCGCCCTGCTGCTGGTGCTGCCGCTCACGACGCCCGAGGTCGTGCTCGGGTCGTCGCTCCTGAGCCTGTTCCTGGACCTCGACGCGCCGACCGGCTTCACGACCATCGTCATCGCCCACATCATGTTCTCGGTGAGCTACGTCGCGCTCACGGTTCGGGCCAGGCTGCGCGGCTTCGACTGGACGCTCGAGGAGGCGGCGATGGACCTCGGCGCCACGCCGGCGCGTGTCTTCACCAGGATCACGCTGCCGCTCATCGCGCCGGGCATCGCGGCGGCCGCGATGCTCGCGTTCGCCCTCTCGATGGACGATTTCATCATCACGCTGTTCAACGCGGGCAGCCGCGTCACCTACCCGCTCTACGTCTACGGCGCGCGTCGCGCCGCGTTCCCCCCGCAGATCAACGTGCTGGCGACCGCCATCCTGTTCCTGAGCTTGATCGTGCTGGCCGCGACCGTGCTCTGGCAGCAGCGCACGCTTCGCCAACGCGGCCCTGCGCTCGGGATGAAGATCGCCTCACGCGGGCGGCCCACGGCGCCCGCGGACGCAACGCAGGGATGCTGTCCGAATCGGTGGACCACGGCCACGATCTCGCGATCCGCACTCGGTACGGCCGAGGCGCGCCGGCTTGCGGCGCTCGGGAGGGCGAACGTCGCGGAGATGACCGCCTTCCTCCGCCAACGCGGCATCCGGTGCGACTACGAGCCGACCGGCCGCCTGATGGTCGCGCTCACCCTCGGGCAGCTGGAGGACGCGCGGCGGGTTCCGGCACGGCGGGCAAGGTCCCTCTCCCTCGCTTCGCTCGGGGTCGGGGATGAAGCTACCGACCGGCCCTCCCGAGCGCCGCGTCCAGCACCTCGAGCGCGAAGTCCACGTCCTGGGCGGTGATGCACAGCGGCGGCTTGATGCGGAGCGTGTTCCCGAAGAGTCCACCCTTCCCTACCAGCACGCCCATCTCGCGCATGGCCTCCCACACGGCGACGGTCTCCTCGATCGCGGGTTCCTTCGTCCCCCGGTCCCGGACCAGCTCGCAGCCGAGCAGGAGGCCCATGCCCCGGACGTCGCCGATAAGACGGTGGCGATGCTGCAGTTCCTCGAGCCCGCCCTTGAGCCGTGCGCCGACGCCGCGCGCGTTCTCCTGCAGACCGTCCTCCTCGATGATGTCGAGCACCGCGAGACCCGCCGCCATGGCCACCGGGTTGCCGCCGAAGGTGTTGAAGTGGATGCGCTGCGTCAGCGCCTCCGCGATCTCGCGCCGCGTGGTGACCGCGGCCAGCGGCCACCCGTTCCCGATGCCCTTGGCCATCGTGACGATGTCGGGCACGACCCCGAAATTCTCGAAGCCCCAGTAGTGGCGCCCGGTCCGGCCGAACCCGGTCTGCACCTCGTCGGCGATGCAGAGGCCGCCGTACTCCCGCGTGATCGCGTATGCCTCGGCCAGGTAGTTGGGCGCGCCGTGCGTGGCGCCGCCGACGCCCTGAATCGGCTCGGCGATGAAGGCCGCGACGCGCCCCGGGGTGGAGAAACGCACCAGGTCCCGGATGTCCGCCGCGCTCTTCCGCGCGATCTCCTCCGGCGTGCCCTCGAAGGGGCTTCGGTACGGGTCGGGGTTGATCGCGTGGTGGACGCCGGAGCTGAGCTGCTGAGGAAATTTCCAGGTGTGGAGCGACGTGGCCGCCATGGTCGACGGCGAGCCCCCATGATACCCGTTCCGCACCGCGATGACGTCGTTCGCGCCGGTGTACGCCCGCGCCATCAGCAGCGCGAGGTCGTTCGCTTCGCTCCCGCTGTTCACGAAGTAGGTGACGTCGAGCCCCGGAGGCAGCTTCTCCGCCAGCCGCTTGGCCAGGAGCGGGAAGTTGGGGTGCAGGTAGATCGTGGTGGTGTGCTGCAGCAGGTCGATCTGCGCCGTGACCCGCTCGACGAATTTCGGGTGTGAGTGTCCGCAGGAGACCGTGACGATGCCCGCGAACATGTCGAGATAGCGGCGCCCGGTTTCGTCCCACAGATACTGCATGAACCCCTCGACCGGCATGAGGGGCTCGCGGTAGTACAGAAAGGTGCTCGGATGGCCGTACTGCCGGCGCATCGCGAGCACCTCCGCCTTCGATGGCCCCGTGTAGGGCCGCGGCGTGTGCGACGTGGCCGGCATCGCCGGCCGGGGAGGCGCGCTCAGGGCCACCGGCGGGCCGCCCTACTTGCGCACGGCGAAGGTCTTGGCCTGCACGGAGTCGCCGTTGAGGTAGAGCTTGATCATGTAGGTGCCCGGCTTCCATCCCTTGGCGGGCGACAGATGGAACTCCTTCCGCGTCGTGTCGCCCGAGGCGATGGGCTGCGTCGTCGAGTCCACGATCTTGTTGCCCTGACCCAGCCACTTGGCCGACAGCGTGCCCTCCTTCGGCGCGCCCTGGATCTCCGCGGAGATGTACACGGTGTCCGGTGGATCGAACTGGAACGTGGGCTCGGCGATCCGGTTCTCGGCGCCGAGCCGCTTCCCGATCATGATGTTGGCGACTCGCTGCTCGCCGGTCCTCGCCGCGCGTGCCGCCGAGTCGGCCGCCCGGGCGGCGGTGTCGACCACGGCGGTCTCGGCCGTCCGATCGCGGCCTCCGCCGCAGCCGATGAGCGCGACGGCCGCGAGCGCGGCGGGCAGCATCCGAGCGAACCCCATAGTGTGGTCTCCTCCGATGAATGTGAGACGCGCCTTGGGGTGACGGCGGCCACCCCCCGGCGTGCACGACGCTAGCGCGCGCCAGCCATGCTCAACAGCCGCTTCCACTGATCGGCCGGGACGGGAATCACGCTCAGCCGGGACATTCTGACGAGGCCCAGCTCGGCGAAGGCCGGATCGGCCTTCACCGCCGCGAGCGTGACCGGCCGCGGGAGCCGGTCGCCGGCCTCGACGTCGACCACCGTGAGCGACGAGTCGTTGGGATCGGGATACGGATCCGACACGATGCGCGCCAGCCCGACGATGGCCTTCTCGTCGCCGGTGTGATAGATGAAGGCCGGATCGCCCTTGGCCATGCTGCGGATATGCTTGAGGGCGAGCGCGTTGCTCACGCCGTCCCAGACGGTCCGCCGCTCGCGGACGAGCTGGTCGAACGCGTACGTGTCCGCGTCGGTCTTGAGGATCCAGTGCCCGGCCACTACTTGATCTCGAAGTCCTTGCTGCCCGCCGACGACCCGTCCACCAGAATCTCCACCTTGTACTTGCCCGCGGGCCACGCCCCGCCCTTCGAGATGTGGAACTCGGTGGCGGCGGGTCCGGTCGGCGCGATGGTCTGCGACTGCTCCTTCACGGTCTGGCCGCTCTGGAACGTCCATTTGGCGGCGATCGTCTTGCTCGGCGCGGCGCCGTCGGTGGCGACCGATACGTAGATCGTGTCGTGCCGGCCAAACGTCGTCGACGGGCTGGGCACCTTCTTGTCCGCGCCGATGCTCTTGCCGAGCTCGATGCCCTGAACCGAGAACGGAGTCGCGGCCGGAGCGGGCGCGGGCGCCGGTGCTGTCGATTCGGCCGGCGGAGGTGGCGCTTCCTTCTTCTTGCACGAAACCGTGCCGATCGTGGCCAGACCGAGGCCGGCGGCCCACGCGGTCCTGCGAAGCCGGATCATGGTGACGCTCCTTGGCGGTCAGCCTTCGGGAATCTTGAAGGTCTGCCCGGGGTAGATGAGGTCGGGGTTCTTGATGATGTCCTTGTTGGCCTCGTAGATGCGCTTCCACTGGCTGGCGTTGCCGTAGAATTGCTTGGCGATCTTGGAGAGCGAGTCGCCCTTGACGACCGTGTAGGTTCGGCCGGCAGGCGGCGCGGTCGAGGAGCCGCCTCCTTCGACGTCGCTGAAGTCAGCGTTCTTGTCGTCTGGCATGAAATGCCTCCGGAATCGGGTGCGCGTTCGGCAGGGGGCGGCCGTGCGACGGCGCGCCGCGCCCGTGCCGTACACTATACATCGGGCGGAGAATTCCCCCTAGGGTGGGTCCGGGCGTCCCGGCGGGGGCGCGAGTGCGCACGGGGAAACGGCGATATCGGAGGAAGCGAGCGCGGCGCCCGCCCTGGGGCACTAGGTGGCGGGCGACTCCCGGCGCTCGATCTCGGTGACTCCCTTCACCTTGCGGACGGCTTTCATGACCTTCCCGAGGTGCGGGAGGTTGTCCACTTCGACGAAGATGGTGCCGAACACCGAGCCGTCCTTGGTGTGGAGGTCGGCGCCGCGGATGTTGGTGCCTGTCTGGCTTACCGCCTCCATGATGTCGGCGTACAGGCCGCGCCGGTCCTCCCCGCTCACCGCCAGGCGGACGGCGAACGACTCGCCCGCAGTCTCCTGCCAGTCGATGTCCACCCGCCGCTCCTCCGCGGAGAGCGTCAGAAGATTGGGGCAGTCCGAGCGGTGGATGGAGATGCCCCGCCCCTGCGTCACGTAGCCCACCACCGAATCGCCCGGGACCGGCTGGCAGCACTGGGCGTAGCGGATCATGAGCCCGTCCACGCCCTGGATCTTGATGCCGCGGCCAAGCCGGATCCGGTCGATCACCCGGCCGAACACGGTGGCCTTGGGCTCCTGGATCTCGTCCGAGGCCGCATCCGGGTACATCGCCTTGATCACCTGGCCGATGTTCACGTCTCCCCGGCCCACGGCGATCTCGAGCCCGCGCCCGTCGGCGAGGGAGAGCGTGGCCGCCGCCCTGGCGAGCCGCTCGTCGTCGGGCGTCTCGAGCCGGCGGCGCCGGACCTCCCGCGCGAGGATCTCCCGGCCGAGGGTGAGACTCACCGTCTCCTCCTCGTGGTTGACCCACTGCTTGATCTTGTGCCGCGCCCGCGCCGTGCGCACGTGGCTCAGCCAGTCGCGGCTCGGCTTGGCGCCGCTCCCGGTCAGGATCTCGACCGTGTCGCCGCTCTTGAGCTCGCGGTGCAGCGGCGCGATGCGGCCGTTGATCTTGGCCCCCTGGCACTTGAGGCCGACCTCGGTGTGCACGTGGAAGGCGAAGTCGATGGGTGTCGAGCCCTTGGGGAGCCGCTTCACGTCGCCATGCGGCGTGAAGATGAAGATCTCGTCCTGGTACAGGTCGATCTTCAGGAACTCGAGGAACTCCTCGGGGCTGTGCGTGTCCTGCTGCAGCTCGAGCAGCTGGCGGAACCAGCCCAGATGCTGGTCCAGCTCGTCGGGCTTGCCATCGCGCTTGTAGAGCCAGTGGGCCGCGATACCGAACTCGGCCGTGCGGTGCATCTCCTGCGTCCGGATCTGCACCTCGAACAGCTGCCCGCCGGGCCCGAAGATGGTGGTATGGAGCGACTGGTACGCGTTCGACTTGGGGCTCGCGATATAATCCTTGATCCGCTCCTGGATTGGCGTCCAGTTGTGGTGAATGATGCCCAGCACGTGGTAGCACTCCGGCACCGAGCGCACGATGGCCCGGATGGCCATCAGGTCGTAGATCTCCTCGAAGCCCTTGTTCCGCTTCCGCATCTTCTGGAAAATGGACCAGAGGTGCTTCGGCCGGCCGGTGACCTCGAAGCCGTCGATGCCCGCGCGCCGGAGCTCGTGCTCCAGCGGTGTCCGGAGCTTGAGGATGGTCTGCTCGCGCTGGGCGCGCTTCGAGGCCACCTGGTTCACCAGCTCGCGGTAGTCGTCCGGCTCGAGGAACTTGAACGCCAGGTCCTCGAGCTCGGCCTTCATGCCGGCCATGCCGAAGCGGTGCGCGAGCGGCGCGTAGATCTCGCGGGTCTCGAGCGCGATGCGGGCGCGCCGCTCGGGCGGCAGGTGCTCGAGCGTGCGCATGTTGTGCAGCCGGTCGCCCAGCTTGATGATGATGACACGGGCGTCCTTGGCGATCGACAGGAGCAGCTTGCGGTAGTTCTCGACCTGCTCCTCGGCGGAGCTCCGGAAGGTGAGGCTCGAGATCTTGGTGAGCCCGTCCACGATGCCGGCGATCTCGGCGCCGAACTCCCGCGCGATGTCCTCGGTGCGGACGTCGGAGTCCTCCACCACGTCGTGCAGCAGCGCCGCCGCGATCGTGGTGCTGTCCAGCAGCTGCTCGGCCAGGATCAGCGCCACCGCGATGCTGTGGGACACGAAGTCCTCGCCCGACATCCGCTTCTGGCCCCGGTGGGCGGACGCGCTGAAGCGGAGCGCCCGCTCGATCAGATCGAGATCGAGCCGATCGGCGTGGCGCTCCAGCACCGCCCGCAGGTCGGGCGCGAGGTCAGGCAAGGTTCCGGTCACAGCAGGCCGGCGCAGGCAAAGCTCACGAATCGATCTCCCGCGATGATCACGTGATCGTACAGGGGCAGATCCAGCAGCCGGCCCGCCGCCGCGAGCTGCTGGGTGACCGACCGGTCTTCCGCCGAGGGCGTCGGGTCTCCGCTCGGGTGGTTGTGCACGACGATGATCCCCGCCGCGGCCTCCGCGATCGCGGCACGGAACACCTCTCGGGGATGCACCAGGGAACTGTTGAGCAGCCCGCGGGTGACCAGGACTTCCCGGAGCACCTGACTCTGGCTGTCCAGCGCGAGGAGATGAAACTCCTCGACCTGGAGGTCGCGCAACCTGCCCTGGAACAGCCTGACGACGTCCTCAGGTTCCCGGATACGCTCCACCGGCGGGCGCGCTTCTTGGGCGAGCCGGCCGCCCAATTCGAAGGCCGCGAGCAGCCGGGCCGCTTTGGTGGGGCCGATTCCCGTGATCTGGAGCAACTCGGCGCGCGGCCGGCGGGCGAGCCGCCGCAGCGACCCTTCGCCGACCTGGAGCAGCCGACCGGCCAACTCCCGGACACCGGTCCCGCCTCCGCCCGTACCTAACAGGATGGCAAGAAGTTCGGCGGTCGTCAACGCGGCGGCGCCGAGGGACCAGAGGCGCTCCCGCGGCAGATCGGCCTGCCCGAGGGTGCCGTTGCTCGATGCCATGAGCCAACATAGGCTCGCGCCCAGGCGGGCGGCGTGGCATTACCTCGCTGTGGCGAATGAACTTACGCCGAGTCTGGCGTTGCTGGCTCGCCCGGCGGCGAGGAACTGCAGGCCGACCGGAAATCGAGAGCGGTCGGAAACCGCTCCTCAGGACGCTTGGCCAGCGCTCGGACGACCGCGCGCTCGAGGCTCGCCGGCAACTCCGGTCGTACGGTGCGGAGCGACGGCACCGGGCTTCCGAGATGGTGGGCCAGCACGGCGGCGCGCGTCGCGCCGCTGAACGGCGGTTCCCCCGCCAGCATCTCGTACAAGACGCAGCCCAGGCTGTAGATGTCGCTCCGGCCGTCGATCGCCGCGTCGCTCCGAGCCTGCTCCGGACTCACGTAGGCCGGCGTGCCGAGCACGATCCCGGATTCCGACAACCGCCCCCCACCGGCAGTCTCCAGCACCGACGCGATCCCGAAGTCGGCCACCAGGGCGTGGCCCGAGTCGAGCAGGATGTTCTCGGGACGGATGTCGCGATGGATGACCCCGTACGCGTGGGCATGAGCCAGGGCCTCCGCCACGTCACGCGCAATGGCGAGAGCGTCCGCGACCGGGAGCGGCGATTCTCGCTCCAGGCGCCGCCGGAGCGATTCGCCGCGAACGTACGGCATGACGTAGAACAGCCCTCTGGGTCCGGCCCCGGCGGGCAGCACTCCCGAGTCGTAGAGCTGCAGGATGTGGGGATGGTGGAGCCGGGCCAGAATCGCGATCTCCCGGCGAAACCGGCGGGCATCGGTGGCACTGGCCACCTCGGGTCGCAGCACCTTGAGCGCCACCGGCCGGTCGACGTGCCGATCCCGCGCCAGGTACACGGTGGCGGTGACGCCCCGGCCGAGCTCTCGCTGGATCTCGTAGCGCTCGGCCGCGTCGCCGCCCCTCGGGCCCTGCTGCTCCCGCCGGAGCTGCGCCACCGCCGATGCCAGGTCGCGCGGCGCCTCGTCGGGCAGCTCCGCCCGGAGCTGGGCATCGAACTCCAGTGCCGCCCGTGACGCTCCCGCCCAGTCGCCCGCCGCGACCAATGCGCGAACGAGGGCGACCGCGGCCTGCTCGTCCAGCGGATTGGCCCCGGCCAGGCGGCGCCGGACGTCGATCTCGGCCGTTTGTCCCGCCGCTTCGGCCTGCCGGGCGAGGGCGCGCAGCGCCCGGGCGTGCTCGCCTTCGAGCCGGCTCCGTTCCCGCTCCGCCCACCGCTCGAACTCGGGGGCGTCGCCCAGGAAGAACCCGTCGAGAAACGGCCCGCGGTAGAGCGCGACCGCCGCCGACGGGTTCCCCTCGGCCAGACGCGCCGTGAACTCCCAGACATCGGCGCTCACGTGCCGGACATCCAGTCGCAACGGATCGGTGCCCTCGAGCAGCCCGCCCGGCAGCTGCCGCCGGAGCGAATAGAGCAGCTGCTCCAGCGCATGGCGCGCGTGCTCGCCATCGCTCTCGGGCCAGAACACGGCGATGAGCTTGTCCCGGGAGTATCCTCGCGGACCCGCGGCGGCGAGCATGGCCAGGAGCGCCAGCCGGCGCCGCTGCGAGACCAGGTGGCGGCCGTCGTCGTCGGTGAGGGTCAGGCCTCCGAACGCGTCGAGCCTGAGCATGAGCTTCCGATGAGGTGGGCGTGAGGGGTGCGTGAGGCTCCGTCCATAGTGTTACCGCACGGTTCCCGGAGGGCAAGCAGCGGCGGCGCCGGTGGGGCCGGCCGAGGCTTTCCCGCTGACCACGGAGGATGCGATGCGGCCGCTCCAGTTCTTGACGCTTCTGTTGGCTCCGGTGGCGATCCTGACCGGTTGTCAGACCGGCGCGGAGTCGCCGGGCGAGCCGGACGATCCCCCGGTGCCGATGTCGGTCGTGCCCAGCTCGATCACGATCGATGGAGGGAACGTGCTCACCCTGACGGCGAAGATCCGCAATGCCGACGGCGCGTACGAGATGCCCGAGGACATCGCCTGGTGCAGCTCGAACGGGGACGTGGCCACGGTGGACGCCGGCGGCCGCGTCCTTGGGCTCAAGCCGGGCAAGGCGCAGATCGTCGCCACCTGGCACGGAAGCCGGGGATCCTCGATCATCACCGTCATCGACTCCGACGCCAGAAAGATCGAGCCGCCGCCTATCGCGTTCGAGAAGAAGCGCAACGTCGCTCCCCCAAGCGGATGTGCCGCGGCATCCGGGCCGGGCCGCCAGGACCCGCCGCGGTGAGCCCCTGTTTCCCCGGGCAAGCAAAAGGCCCTCCGCCTGGTGATCGGCGGAGGGCCTTTGGAGGACAGCGGTGCAGCGCCAGCCCTAGCGGCCCGCCCCGTGGCATTTCTT
The DNA here is from genome assembly GCA_025928645.1 of Gemmatimonadales bacterium. GTDB lineage: Bacteria > Gemmatimonadota > Gemmatimonadetes > Gemmatimonadales > GWC2-71-9 > CAVVWJ01. The sequence continues at coordinate 21,253 of JAICJD010000024.1, read as the reverse complement.
GTACTTCTTTCCCGACCCGCAGGGGCATGGGTCGTTCCGGCCCACCTCGGGAACCGTGGCGGCGGTGCGGCCGATCGGACCGAGCGAGCTGGAGAGGGCCGCGGCCGGGGCGCGCGGTTCGGGACTCGCGGCCGGGACCGCGCGAGGGGCCGGGCCCATGAACAGATCGTCGGCGCCGCTGGTCGGCGCAGCCTCGTGGCGCTCGAGGGCGGGGGCCGGCGGAGGAGGCGGAACCGCCCGCGGCGGCTCCGGGCGCTCGGCACTCACCTGAATCTTGAGGAACCGCTCGGTGAAGGTCGACTGGATGTCGCGGATGAGGTCCTCGAACATCTCGAAAGCCTCGCGCTTGTACTCGACCAGCGGATCCTTCTGGCCCCACGCGCGATACTGGATGGCGTTCCGGAGCTGGTCCAGGTCGTAGAGGTGATCCTTCCACCGCTCGTCGAGGACGGTGAGCATCACCGACGACAGCACCTGCACGTCCACGTCCGGGATCCCGATCGCCCGGCCGAAGTCCGACAGGTACTCGATCTTCCGGCGGAACGTCTCCTCGCCCTCGGTCTTGGCGGCCTCGACCATCCGCTCGACGCTCGGCGTCGCGTCGGCATCGGTGAGCGCGTCCACGGTGACGAGGTACTGGAGCATGAGCTGCTCGCGCAGCCCGCCCCGGTCCCACTGCTCCGGCTGCTCCGCCGTGGCCATGAACTGGGTGACGCCGCGCTCGAGCGCCGCCTCGATCATCCGCCGAGCTTCGGCCTTGAGCTCCTCGCCCCGCTCGAGCGCGAACAGCCGCAGCGAGTAGATCACCTCCCGCTGCTGGTTCATGACGTCGTCGTACTCGAGCAGCCGCTTCCGGCTCTGGAAGTTCTGCAGCTCGACCCGCTTCTGCGCCTGCTCGATGGCGCGGGTCACCAGCCCGCCGGTGATGACCTCGCCCTCCTCCGCGCCGCTCTTGTCCATCCACCGCGCGATCCGGTCCGACCCGAACAGCCGCATCAGGTCGTCCTCGAGCGAGAGGAAGAACACGCTCTGGCCCGGGTCGCCCTGGCGGCCGGAGCGGCCGCGAAGCTGGCGGTCGATGCGCCGCGATTCGTGCCGCTCGGTGCCGACGATCTGGAGGCCCGCCTCGGGCTGAGTCAGATCGAGCGCCTTGTCGAGTTTGATGTCGGTGCCGCGGCCGGCCATGTTGGTGGCGATCGTGATCGCGCCCTGCTGGCCCGCGCCCGCCACGATCTCCGCCTCGCGCTGGTGGTACTTCGCGTTCAGCACCTCGTGCTTGAGCCCGCGGCGCTTGAGCTGGCGCGACAGCGTCTCCGACACGTCCACGTTGACCGTGCCGATGAGAATCGGCAGGCTGAGCGCGTGCAGCCGCTCCACCTCGGCGATGATCGCGTCGTGCTTTTCCTTCCGCGTCTTGTAGATCCGGTCCGCCTGGTCCAGCCGGCGGATCGGCTTGTTGGTGGGGATGACGCTGACCTCGAGGCCGTAGATCTGGAAGAACTCGGTCTCCTCGGTTTCGGCGGTACCGGTCATGCCCGCCAGCTTGTCGTACATCCGGAAGTAGTTCTGGATCGTGATCGTGGCGAAGGTCTGGGTCTCCCCCTTCACCTGCACGCCTTCCTTGGCCTCGACCGCCTGGTGGAGCCCGTCCGACCAGCGGCGGCCCGTCATGATGCGGCCGGTGAACTCGTCCACGATGAGCACCTGGCCGTCCTGCACCAGGTAGTCCACTTCCTTCTCGTACAGGGCGTGCGCCTGGAGAAGCTTGTGGATGATGTGCAGCTTCTCGCTCTTGAGCGCGTATTCCGCCTCGACCGTCCGCCGCCGCTCCACCCGGTCGTGCGGGCTGAGCTCGGGATCGTGGTCGATCTGGTGGATGATCTCGGAGATGTCCGGGACGATGAACAGCTCCGGATCGTCGGGCGACATCGCCTGCGCGCCCCGGTCGGTGAGGTGGACCGAGTGGCCCTTCTCGTCGAGCACGAAGTAGAGCGTGTCCTCGAGGTCGCGCATGCGCTGCTGCTTGAGCGGCAGCTTCCGGTCGCCGATCGCGTCGAGCTCCATCCGCTGGACCAGCTGCTTGATCCCCGGCTCGTTCAGCATCTTGAGCAGCCGCTTGTTCTTCGGCATGCCGAGCTGGGCCTGGTACAGCTTGAGCGCGGCCTCCTGCCGGGTCTTCTCGTCCGCGAGCAGGCGCTCGGCCTCGGCCAGCAGCGTGTTCACCACGCCGGTCTGCTTCCGCACCAGATCGCCGACCTGGCGGTTGAACTGCGCGTACTTGTCGTCGGCCTCGTTGCCCACGGGGCCGCTGATGATGAGCGGCGTCCGCGCCTCGTCGATGAGGATCGAGTCCACCTCGTCGATGATGGCGTAGGAGTGCTCCCGCTGCACCCGCTGGTCCAGCGAGAACACCATGTTGTCGCGCAGGTAGTCGAAGCCGTATTCGTTGTTGGTGCCGTAGGTGATGTCGGCCAGGTACGCGGCGCGGCGCTCGGGCGAGGAGGGCTCGGTATCGTCCAGGCAGGCCACGGTGAGCCCGAGATACTTGAAGACGTGGCCCATCCACTGCGAGTCGCGGCGGGCCAGGTAATTGTTGACGGTGACCAGGTGCGCGCCGCGCCCCGTCAGCGCGTTGAGGTACAGGGGCAGCGTCGCCACCAGCGTCTTGCCTTCGCCGGTGGCCATCTCGGCGATCTTTCCCTGGTGCAGCACGACGCCGCCGATGAGCTGGACGTCGTACGGCACCATATCCCAGGTGAGCTCGTGCCCGGTCACCTGCACGGTGGTGCCGAGCAGGCGCCGACACGCCTCGCGCACCGTCGCATAGGCCTCGGGCAGGACCTCGTCCAGCCCCTGGGCCAGCGCCTTCTTGTAGGCGGTCTCGAGCTCGTTGGCCCTGTGCTCCAGGGTCTCGCGCTCGGCCGGATCCGCGCACCCGTGCTTGGCCGCGCGCACCTCGTCCAGCTCGGTCTTGAGCGTCCCCGTCCGCTCGGCCAGCAGGGCGCGAAAGCGGGCGGTCTGCCCCTTGAGCTCGTCCTCGCTCAAGCCGCCGAGGCGCTCCTCCTCGGCATGAATCGCGTCGAGCGTCGGCTGGATCCGCCGCCGCTCCCGGTCGAACCGCGTCCCGAAGACCGCGGTCATGAGGTTTTTGATCATTCTGGGTCCAAATATAAGCGGTGCCGGGCCATATACTCGGCGACCGCATCGGGCACCCAGTAGCGGACCGGCGCCCCCGCCCGGGCGCGGCGACGGATCTCGGTGGCGGAGATGTCGATGGCCGGCACCTCGATGGCGCCGGAGATGAGGGCGGAGGCGGGGAGCGGCGTGCCCGGCCGGCCGAACACCACGATCCGGGCCAGTCCCGGCACGTCGCGGGCGCGGTGCCAGGCCTCGAGCTCGGCCGCGGCGTCAGCCCCGAGCAGGAGCGTGAACGCCGCGCCGGGCTCCCGCTCCCGAAGCGATTCCAGGGTATCGACCGTGTAGGAGGGGCCGGGCCGCTCGAGCTCGATCCGCTCGACCGAGAGGCCCGGGCTCCCGGCGACGGCCAGCTCGAGCATCACGGCGCGGTCGGCCGGCGACGCGCCGTGCAGGCCGCGCTTGAACGGCTGCTCCCGCGCCGGCACGAACCGAAGCTCGTCCAGCTTCAGGGCCTCGGCGGCTACCTGGGCAACGATGAGATGGCCATGGTGGACGGGATCGAACGAGCCGCCGAACAGGCCGATCGAAGGCATGCGCCCGCTCCTTCATCCCGAGCGCAGCGAGGGACCTTGTGCGGGCGTCCCGGAGATCCGCCCGAGTTCCGGGCGGGCGGGCAAGGTCCCTCGCTGCGCTCGGGATGAAGACGGGGCTGGCAGAGGCGTCGCGCCGCCGCTCACGATGGCTCGGCTCCCTCGGGGCAGGCCTTCCCGACTCCGGGCGTCGACGAGTGGAACCGCCGGATGTACCCGCAGGTCTCCTGCACGTCTTCCTTGTAGCCCAACGTCCGGTAGGCCTGAACCAGGTGCAGCAGCGCGTCGGGCGCGACGGACGAGCGCGGATACGTCGCCACCAGATCCTTGAGGTACAGGATGGCCGAGTCGTAGGCCTTGAGGCGCATGTAGAAGAGCGCCGCCTTGTACTCCTTGTAGGCGAAGCGCTCCTGCAGATCGTTGATCCGCTGCTGTGCCCGCTTGGCCGCGCTCGTGCCCGGATAGCGGTTGAGCAGCTCCTGGTAGGTGGCGAGCGCGGTCTGGCCGTACGACGGATCGAGCTCGGGACGCCGCCACAGGTCGGCATACACGTCGCCGACCCTGAGCAGGGCCTCGGGCGCCAGCGGATCGTTGGGCGTGTCGTCGGACGCCTTCCGGAACTCGCGGGCCGCCTGGAGATTGCTCCCCAGCGCGAACTGGGCCTCGCCTTCCCACATGTGCGCCTGCGTCACCCGCGAGTCGCCGGGAGGGAACTCGAGCAGCGCCCGATCGAGATACTTGACCACATTCGGCCACTTGCCGTGACGCACCGCGTTCCGCGCCTGCTCCCAGAGACGGTTGATCTCCTCGGGGCTGGCGGTCTCCGCCACGCTCGACACCGGAGTGGGCGCGGCGCGGGGCTGCGGAGTAGACCCGCCACAGGCGGCCAGGCCCAGCGGGAGCATCCAGAGACGACGTCGAAGCATCACTCTCCCGTCATTGCTCACGGTTCACGACGCTGTCCGGCGCCGGGGTCCCGAGGGTGGTCAGCTGCTCGGCCGCCGCGCGCCCCGCCGAATCGGCGACGCCACCGGCCGACACCGTCTGAAACGCCATTGCCGCGGCCAGGGTATCTCCCTGCGCGAGCCGCGCGGCGCCGTATCGGAGCAAGGCTGCCCGGCCGGTAGACGTCGTCGAGTCCACTCGCGCGGCCTCGGCGTACCACAGCGCGGCTTCTTCCGTGCGGCCGGCCGAATCGGCGGCCCGGCCCAGCGTGAAGGCGCAGTCCGCGGCCCCCTGCCGCGCGGGGGCCCGCGTGCTGCTGTCCCGGCTGCGCCGGAGCACGGCCCGAAACTGGAGCAATGCCTGTCCGCACCCGGCGGTCGCCTGGAGCACCTGGCCGTAGCGGGTGAGGAGCGAGTCCACCTGCCCCGGCTCGCCCGCCGCCGCGAGCGCCGAGGGGAGGAGCGCGACCAAGTCGGCCGTGTCGGCGTCAGGCTGCCGTGCGAGCGCCAGCGCATACCTGCCGGTTACGCGCTCGGGCGCGACCGCACGCAGGCTGGCCACGACCTCCTGCAGGACGTCCTCGTTGCTCTGGCGCTCGGCGGCGCGGGCCACCCCGTCGAGGCCCTCCTCCGCCTCGGCGCGCCGGCCGGGGTCCTCGTCCACCAGGTGCAGGTACGCCTCGAGACTCTGGCGCAGCTCGCCGGCGTGGAGCGCGGAGGCCCCGATCTTGGCCCACAGCCCGGCAGTGCTCCGGACCTTGGCGGCGGCCATGTACTCGCCGAGGGCGGCGGCATAGCGGCCCTCCGCGTAGGCCTGGTCGCCGGTCCGCTCACGCGTGGGCGTGCCGCCGCACGCGCCGGCGCCCGCGAGCATCACCAGCGTCAGGGTGGCGGCCCGCAGGGCTCGCCCCGCGCTCACGCTCCCGTGCGCCCCAGCATGGACAGATATGCCTCGACCCGCGCATTCTCTGGACGACGGGCCAGGCAGGAGCGCCACACCTCGCGCGCGCCCACCCCGTCACCGGCCAGGAAGTGCGCCAGGCCCAGCGCCGCTTCGGCGTCCACGAAATTTGGACGCGCGCGGAGGACCTGCTCGAGCGCCTCGCGGGCGTCGAGCGCGCGGCCGGCCTCGAGCATGACCCGAGCCATCCGGTAGCGCAGGTCGTGAAACGCGGGCCCCAGCTCGAGCGCGTGCTCGTACTGCTCGATGGCCCGGCCGAGGGCGCCGGCTTCGGCGTAGGCATCGGCCAGCTCAGCATGGTGGTTCGCCAGCCGGGCGGCCACCGGCGCCGGGAGTCCGGCCGACGGAGGCGCCACGCTGTCGGCCGCGCGGCGGAAGGCGTCCTCCGCCTCCTGGGTGCGCCCAAGCTCGTTGAGGACGACGCCCTGGTGAATGAGCGCCTCCAGATATCGGGGGTTGAGCTCCAGCGCGCGCGCGAACTGCGTCAGCGCCTCCTCCGAGCGGCCGAGCAGCGAGAGGCTGACCCCGATGAGATGGTGCACGTCCGCGAACGCCCGCCCCGAAGCGACGATCTCCTCGAGCAGGTAGATCGCCCCGTAGTAGTCCTGCACGGCGAAGCGGTCGCGTGCCCGCGCCAGCAGGCGCTCAGTCTGACTGGGCATACACCTCCCGGAACCACTGCACGAACTTCCGGATGCCGTCGGGAAACGCCGTCCGGGGCGCGTAGCCGAGCACCGCTGCCGACTTGGTGAGGTCGGCCGCGGTGTGCTGCACGTCGCCCGGCTGCATGGGCGCCCGGCGGATGGCCGGCTCGACGCCGAGCGCGCGGGCGATCTCCGCCACCATCTCGCCGGTGCGCACCGGGTGGCTGCCGCCCAGGTTGAAGGTCTCGACCCCGATCGGCGCCTGCGCCGTCCAGTCCACCGCCGCCAGCACGCCGCTCACGATATCGTCGCAGTAGGTGTAGTCGCGCGCCTGCGTGCCGTCGCCGAACAGCGTGATCGGCTCGCCCCGGCTCATCAGGCGGGCGAACGCGTGGATCGCGAGGTCGGGCCGCTGGCGCGGGCCGTAGACGGTGAAGAAACGGAGGGACGCGCAGCGGAAGCCGTAGATAGGCGCCACCGAGTCCAGGAGATGCTCGGCGGCCCGCTTGGTGGCGGCATAGACGGAGAGCGGCTCAATGGCGGGCGCGTCCTCGCGGAACGGAACCGGGGTCGCGTCGCCGTAGACCGACGAGGACGAGCCGAACGCGATGCGCGACACCCCGGCCCGGCGCGCCGCTTCGAGCACCGCTGCCGTTCCGGTGACGTTCGCCTCCGCGTAGCCCACCGGATCGGCGAGCGACGGCCGTACCCCGGCCTTCGCCGCCAGGTGAACGATCACCGTGTCGGGAGTGAGGAGCGCCTGGAGCGCCTCCACGTCGAGCATGTCCTGCTCGTGGAAGGCGAAGCCCGCCGGGCATCCCACCTCCCGGAGATTCCGCTCCTTCATGTGGCGGGGGTAGAAGGCGTCGAAGTTGTCGATCCCCCCCACCTCGTCGCCGCGCCGCGCGAGCGCCTGCACCAGGTGCGACCCGATGAAGCCCGCGGCCCCGGTGACCAGAACCCGGGTCACCGCCGTCCCCGGCCGATCCCGTGATACTCGAAGCCGAGCGCGGTCATCCGGCTCGGGTCGTAGAGGTTGCGGCCGTCGATCAGCAGCGGGCGGCGGAGCAGCTTGCGCACCCGCTCGAAGTCGGGATTCCGGTACACCAGCCACTCGGTCATGACCAGGAGCGCGTCCGCGCCGTGGGCGGCGCTGTACGGATCGGCCGCGTACATGACGCGGTCGCCGAAGATGGCGCGCGCGGAGTCGGTGGCCTTGGGATCGTGGGTCTGCACCCGGGCGCCGGCCTCGAGCAGCCCTTCGATGAGCGGAATGGTCGGGCTCTCGCGCATGTCGTCGGTCTCGGCCTTGAACGCGAGCCCCCAGATGCCGACGATCTTGCCGCCGAGATCCTTGCCCAGGTGCTTGAAGGTCTTGTGCAGCACCACGCGCTTCTGCGCCTCGTTCACCGCCTCGACCGACTTGAGCACCTCGAGCGAGAGGCCGAGCGACTGCGCGGTCCGGATGATCGCCTTGACGTCCTTCGGAAAGCAGGAGCCGCCGTATCCGGGGCCCGGGTAGAGAAACGCCCGCCCGATGCGTTGGTCCGAGCCGATGCCAAGCCGCACGTGGTGGACGTCGGCGCCGACCAGCTCGCAGAACTGCGCCATCTGGTTCATGAACGAGATGCGGGTGGCGAGCATCGCGTTGGCCGCGTACTTGGTGACCTCCGCCGAGGCGATGTCCATGAAGAGGATCCGGTTGCCGCCCTGGCGGGTGAACGGCGCGTACAGCTCGCCCATCACGGCCTCGGCCTCCTGGTCGTCCACCCCGATCACCACGCGGTCGGGCTTCATGAAGTCCTCGATGGCCGCGCCTTCCTTCAGGAACTCCGGATTCGAGCACATCGCGAACGCCTGATCGGTCTCGGCCCGGACCGCGGCGCGTACCTTCTCCGCCGTGCCGACGGGCACGGTGGACTTGGTCACCACGATCTTGTGGCCGTTCATGTTCCGGCCGATCTCCCTCGCCACCGCGAGGACGTGCTGCAGGTCGGCCGAGCCGTCCTCGCCCGGCGGCGTGCCGACCGCGATGAAGATCACGCGCGCGGAGCGCACCGCCGCGCCGATGTCGGTGGTGAAGGTGAGCCGGCCCTCCTCCTGGTTCCGGCGCACCATCGGCTCGAGCCCGGGCTCGTAGATCGGTATCTCGTTCCGCTGCAGCCGCGCGATCTTCTCCGCGTCCTTGTCGACGCAGACCACGTCGTTCCCGGTCTCCGCCAGGCAGGCGCCGGCCACCAGGCCGACGTAGCCGCTCCCGATCACCGCCACGTGCATGTCAGTCCTCTTTCGGCATTGCGTTGCGAGTGTCGACCACGAGCTTCGCGTTCCGCCGGATCGTGCGGTAGTCGATCGATGAATGATCGGTGACGATCATGATGCAATCTGCTGCAGCCACCGTCGCCGGATCGAGCGGCACCGAGCGAAACTCGTGCCCGTCCTCCTCGAACGAGGGCACGTGGGGGTCATGGTAGGTTACCCGGGCGCCCTGCCCTTCCAGGAGCCGGATGATGTCGAGGGCGGGGCTCTCCCGCAGGTCGTCGATGTCGCGCTTGTAGGCCACGCCCAACACCAGCACCGACGCGCCGCGAACGGCCTTGCCCTCGCCGTTCAGCGCCTCGGCCAGCTTGCGCACCCAGAACAGCGGCATCTCCGTGTTGAGCTCGCCGGCCAGGTCGATGAAGCGGGTCTTGTAGTTGAGCCCGCGCATCTTCCACGCGAGATAGTGGGGATCGATCGGGATGCAATGGCCGCCCAAGCCCGGCCCCGGCAGAAACTTCATGAAGCCGAACGGCTTGGTGGCCGCCGCCTCGATGACCTCCCAGACGTCCACCCCGAGCTTGTCGCACACGATGGCCATCTCGTTCACGAGGCCGATGTTGACGCTCCGGAACGTGTTCTCGAGCAGCTTGACCAGCTCGGCGGCCTCGGTCGTGGAGACCGGCACCAGCCGCTCGATGGCCGGCTGGTACAGCGCGGCGGCGACGCGGCTGCAGTCCTCGGTGATCCCGCCGACCACCTTCGGCGTGTTCCGTGTGCCGTACGTCGGGTTGCCGGGATCGACCCGCTCGGGGCTGAAGGCGAGGAAGAAGTCCTCACCCACCCTGAGGCCGGTGCTCTCGAGCGCCGGCAGCAGGATCTCCCGGGTGGTGCCGGGATAGGTGGTGCTCTCGAGGATGATGGCCTGCCCGCGCCGGAGTCGCTGCTTGATGGCCTCCGTGGCCGCGACGATGTAGCTGACGTCGGGGTCCTTGAACTTGGAGAGCGGCGTCGGCACGCAGATGGAGACCGCGTCCGGCTCGGCCAGGCGGCCCATGTCGGTGGTGGCGCTGAAGCGGCCGGCCGCGACCGCGCTCGCGAGCTGCGCGTCGCTCACGTCCTTGACGTGCGAGCGGCGCGCGTTAAGCCCGTCCACCACGCGCTGCTGCACGTCGAAGCCGAGCACTCGGTAGCCCGCGTTGGCCAGCTCCACCGCGAGCGGCAGCCCCACGTAGCCCAGGCCGACGATGCCGAACAGCAGCTCGCGCCGCTCGGCGCGGGCGATGAGATCCTGGGCGACGCTCACGAGTAGAACTCCAGGACGGCGTCGACTACCGACTGCTGCTGGGCCTCGCTCAGCTCCGGGTACACCGGAAGCGAGATGACCTGCTCGGACGCCGCCTCGGCGTGCGGCAGGCTCCCCGGTCCGTAACCAAGGTCCGCGAAGCAGGGCTGCCGGTGCAGCGACAGCGGGTAGTACACGGCGTTCCCGATCTGCCGCGCCTTGAGGTGCGCCTGCAGCGCGTCGCGCCGGGGCACCCGGATGGTGTACTGGTTGTAGATGTGATCGTTGGCCGGATCGGTGTACGGCGGACACACGTCGGCGTGGCCCGCGAACGCCTCGGTGTAGCGCGCGGCGTGGCGGGCGCGCGCCGCGCTCCACGCCGCCAGGTGCGGCAGCTTGGCGAGCAGGACGGCGGCCTGCAGCGTGTCCAGCCGGCTGTTGAACCCGACCTCGTCGTGGAAGTACTGCCGCGCTCCGCCGTGCAGCCGGAGCCGCCGGAGCCGCTCGGCGAGCGCGTCGTCCTGCGTCACGATCATGCCGCCGTCGCCGTAGGCGCCGAGGTTCTTGCTGGGGAAAAAGGACAGGGTGCCGACCGTGCCCAGCTCGCCGGCCATGCGCCAGGTGCCGTCAATCTTCCGCCGGGCGCCGATGGCCTGCGCGGCGTCCTCGATCAGGGCGAGGCCGTGGCGCTCGGCGATGGGCCGCAGCGCCTCCATAGCTGCCATCTGCCCGAAGAGATCCACGGCGACGATGGCCCGCGTCCGTGGGGTGACGGCCGCCTCCACCGCCGCCGGCGCGATATTGAAGGTCGCCGGCTCGATGTCCACGAACACGGGCGTGCCGCCTGCGTTGTGGATGGCGCCCGCCGTGGCGAAGAAGGTGAAAGGCGTCGTGATGACCTCGTCGCCGGGGACGAGATCGAGCGCCTTCAGCGGCAGCAGGAGCGCGTCGGTGCCGCTGGCGCACCCCACCGCGTGCGTGGTATGCGACAGCGCGGCCACGGCGGCCTCGAGCTGTCCGACCTCGGGCCCCATGATGAAGCCCTGGCGCTCGACGACCGTCATGACGGCCCCGAGCACCTCATCCTTGATGCCGTGATACTGTGCGACCAGATCCAGCAGCGGAACGTTCACCGAAGCCGTCCAATGTAGAAAGCGCCCGCGGGTCGGCCGGGCGGCCGGCCCGCGCGGGCGCGGTGAACAGGCGGAACCCTTGGCAGCCGTGTAACTTAGACAGCCGTGCGGGGAGGGTCAATCTGACGGAGTATGCCGGCCTCCTCCCGATAGCGCGCCCCGCACGCGGCACAGGCGGCGGCAGCGCCGGTCAGCTCGAGACGCACGCCGCACTGGCACATCCATCCCACCCGCCGAGCGGGCACTCCCACCATGAGCGCGAAGGCGGGCACGTCGGCCGTGACCACCGCGCCGGCTCCGATGAAGCAGTACTCGCCGAGGGTGGTTCCGCAGACGACCGTCGCGTTGGCGCCGATGCTGGCGCCGCGCCGGACCAGGGTCGGCCGGTACTCGGCCTTGCGGGACACGTGACTTCGCGGGTTCACCACGTTGGTGAACACGCAGCTCGGGCCGCAGAACACGTCGTCCTCGAGGGTGACGCCCTCGTAGATCGAGACGTTGTTCTGCACCTTCACGTTGGTGCCGAGCCTGGTGCCGCCCATGACCACGACATTCTGGCCCAGGTTGCACCGCTCGCCGATCACCGCGCCCGGCATCACGTGGCAGAAGTGCCAGATCTTCGTGCCCCGCCCGATGACGGCGCCCTCGTCGACGTAGCTGGACTCGTGAACGAAATAGTCGGCCATGAGGTCACCGCTCAGCGTCGTTGAGGTACTCTCCACCCGCGCCGATCAGCTTCACCTCGGGCTCGAGCCGGGCGCCGAACCGCGCCTCGACCTCGCGCTGCGCCAGCGCGATCAGCCCCCGGACGTCGGCTGCCGTGGCGCCGCCCGCGTTCACGAAGTAGTTGGCGTGCATGGGCGAGACCTGCGCGCCCCCGACCCGCGCGCCCTTCAGTCCGGCGGCCTCGATGAGCTGCCCCGCCGTCCGCGGTCCGTCCTCCCGCTTCCAGCTCGGGCCCGATGGGTTCTTGAACACGCTGCCGCAGCAGGGCTGGTTGAACGGCGTGCCCCGCTGTCGCCACTCGAACATCTCGGCGATCTGCTCGTCGAGCTCCGCCCGCTCGGCCGGCCGGAGCCGCACGGTGGCCTCGAGCACGACCCGGCCGTCGAGTCCACTCCTTCGGTAGGTGAACGGCACCTCGGCCCGGCCGAGCACCTGGTCGATGCCCGCCCGGCCGACCACGGTGACGCGCTCCACCACGTCGGACCAGTCGCCGCCATGGCACCCGGCGTTCATGTACACGCCGCCGCCGACGGAGCCCGGCACCCCGACGAAGATGTGGAGTCCCGCGTATCCCGCCGCCGCCGTCCGCCGGGCGGCGAGCGGCGCGGGCAGCCCCGCCCCGACGGTCCACCGCTCACCGTCGTTGCGCAGCATGTCGAGCCCCTTGCCCAGCCGGATGACGAGCGCGTCGAGCCCGCCATCGGGGAGCAGGATATTCGAGCCGAGCCCGAGGGCGAACCACGGGACCCCGGCCTCGTGCGCGAGGGCCAGCGCGTGTCCCACGTCCTCGGCCACCGCCGGCAGCAGTACCGTGGCCGGACCGCCGATCCGATAGGTCGAGTACCGCGCCAGCGCCTCGTTCTCCCGCACTTCGCCTCGCACCTTCGCGCGGAGCGCCTGCGCGAAGGCGGGGTCGCGCGCGGTCAGCTGGTCCATTCGGGCGACGTCTCCCGCGCCAGCGCGTGCCACTCCTGGAGCGGACGCACCTCGCCCGCGCGGCTCCGGAGCGCGATGATCGCGTCCGACGCCGCGCTCGCGCCCGAGAGCGTCGTGGTGTACGGCACCCGGTGCTGCAGCGCGGCCTGGCGGATGGCGTAGTCGTCCTGCTGGCTCAACTTGCCCAGCGGTGTGTTGATGAGGAGCTGCACCCGGTCCGAGACCAGCAGGTCGATCGCGTTCGGCCGGCCCTCGTGGACCTTCAGCACCCGCTCGGCGGGGACGCCCCGGGCGCGGAGATAGCGGGCCGTGCCCTCGGTGGCAAGCACGCGGAAGCCAAGACCGTGAAACCGCCGGACGATCGGCACGACGTTCGCCTTGTCGTGGTCGTTCACCGTAACGAAGATCGCTCCCTCGAGCGGCAGCGCCCCGTCGGCCGACACCTGCGCCTTGGCGAAGGCCATGCCGAACGAGTCGGCGATGCCCATCACCTCGCCGGTGGACCGCATCTCCGGGCCGAGGATCAGGTCCACGCCCTGCAGCTTGTTGAAGGGGAACACCGCTTCCTTCACCGCCACGTAGGGCTGAATCACGTCGTCGTGCAGCCCGAGCTCGTCGAGCGTGGCGCCGGCCATGATGGCAGCCGCCAGGCTCGCGAGCTGGACGCCCGTCGTCTTGGACACGAACGGCACCGTGCGCGAGCCGCGCGGGTTCACCTCCAGCACGTAGACGACGCCGTTCTTGATGGCGAACTGCACGTTGAGCAGGCCCACCACGCCGAGCCGCCTGGCGAAGGCGCGAGTATAGCGCCGCATCTCCTCGACCTGCGGCTCGGTGATGAGGTACGGCGGCAGCACGCACGCCGAGTCGCCCGAGTGGATCCCCGCGTCCTCGATGTGCTGCATCACGCCGCCGATGACGCAGCGGGTGCCGTCGGCGATCGCGTCCACGTCGGCCTCGAACGCGTCCTCCAGGAAGCTGTCGATCAGCACCGGGTGCTCGGGCGCGACCCGGGCGGCTCGGCCGAAGTAGCTCCGGAGCGACGTATCGTCGTACACGATCTCCATGGCCCGGCCGCCGAGCACGTAGGACGGCCGCACCAGCACCGGGTAGCCCACCCGCGCCGCCACGCCGACGGCTTCCTCGACCGAGAACGCGATCCCGTTGGGCGGCTGGGCGACCCCCAGCTCGCGGGTGATCGCCTCGAACCGGCCGCGGTCCTCGGCCAGGTCGATGGCCTCGGGCGACGTGCCCAGGATCCGCACGCCCTCGCGCTCGAGGCCGCGCGCCAGCCGGAGCGGGGTCTGCCCGCCGAGCTGGACCACCACGCCGAGCGGCTGCTCGACGTGCACGATCTCGAGCACGTCCTCCAGCGTGAGCGGCTCGAAGTAGAGCGCGTCCGAGATGTCGAAGTCGGTGGAGACCGTCTCCGGGTTGGAGTTGACCATCACGGTGCGGTAGCCGAGCTCGCGGAAGGTCATGGCCGCGCGCACGCAGCAGTAGTCGAACTCGACGCCCTGCCCGATGCGGTTGGGGCCGCTGCCGAGGATCACGATCGTCCGGTCGCCGCCGGCCCGGGCCTCGTTCTCCTCGTCGTAGCTGGAGTACAGGTACGGCGTCGAGGAGGGAAACTCTCCCGCGCAGGTGTCCACGGTCTTGTACGCCGGCCGGAGCCCGAGGCGGTGGCGCAGGACCCGGATCTCGCCCTCCTCCGTGCTCCACAGATCGGCCAGCTGGCGGTCGGAGAAGCCCAGGCGCTTCATCCGGCGGAGCAGCGTGCGGCGCTCGTCGTCGCCCACGACCCGCTCGCCGTCCGGGCCGATGGCGCGCCAGGCCGACTCGGCCGCGAGCAGGTCAACCATCTGGTGGAGAAACCAGGGATCGATGCGGCTGCGCTCGGCCACGGCCTCGACCGTGGCGCCGAGCCGAAGCGCGCGCTTGATCTGGAACACCCGCTCGGGCGTGGGAGTGCGGAGCGCCGCGAGCACCGTCGCGAGGTCCTCGCCGGGCAGCCGGTCGTCGGCGGGCGTGGCGCCCTCGAGCCAGCCGGTGCGATCGGCCTCGAGCCCGCGCAGCCCTTTCTGGAACGCCTCCTTGAAGGTCCGCCCGATCGCCATTGCCTCGCCGACCGACTTCATCTGCGTCGTGAGCGTCGGGTCGGCCGCGGGGAACTTCTCGAACGCGAAACGGGGGATCTTGACCACGACGTAATCGAGCACCGGCTCGAACGACGCCGGGGTGACCCGGGTGATGTCGTTCGGCAGCTCGTCGAGCCGGTAGCCCACGGCGACCTTCGTGCCGATGCGGGCGATGGGAAAGCCGGTGGCCTTCGAGGCCAGGGCCGACGAGCGCGACACGCGCGGGTTCATCTCGATCACCAGCTGCTCGCCCGTCGCCGGATCCACGGCGAACTGGATGTTGCAGCCGCCGGCCGCGACGCCGATCTCCCGGATGATCCGGATGGAGGCGTCGCGCATGGTCTGGTACTCGCGGTCGGTCAGCGTCATCGCGGGGGCCACGGTGATCGAGTCGCCCGTGTGGACGCCCATCGGGTCGAGGTTCTCGATCGAGCAGACGATCACCACGTTGTCCGCGCCGTCCCGCATGACCTCGAGCTCGAATTCCTTCCACCCGATGATGCTGCGCTCCACCAGCACCGAGCCGACGGGCGAGAGCTCGAGCCCGCGCCGCACCAGCGTCTCGAACTCCTCGAGGTTGTAGGCGATGCCGCCGCCGGTGCCGCCGAGCGTGAACGAGGGCCGCAGGATCGCCGGATACCCGGTCTGCTCCACCGCCTCGAGGGCCTGGTCGAGCGAGCGGACCGTGCGGCCCTGCGGCGTCGCGAGCCCGATGCGCCGCATTGCCTGCGCGAACTCCTCGCGGTCCTCCGCCAGGCGGATGGCCCGCTCGTTCGCGCCGATCAGCTCCACCCCGTAGCGCTCGAGCGTGCCGTCGCGCTGGAGCGCCATGGCGACGTTGAGCGCGGTCTGTCCGCCCATCGTGGGCAGCAGCGCGTCGGGCCGCTCCCGCTCGATCACCTTGGCGACCCACTCGGGCGTGACCGGCTCGATGTAGGTCCGGTCGGCCAGCTCGGGATCGGTCATGATCGTCGCGGGATTCGAGTTGACCAGGACGACGCGGTAGCCCTCCTCCTTCAGCGCCCGCACCGCCTGTGTGCCCGAGTAATCGAACTCGGCCCCCTGCCCGATGACGATGGGGCCGGAGCCGATGAGGAGAATCGTCTGGAGGTCAGTCCGCTTCGGCATCCACCAGCCCCTGAAGAGTCTGCTCGAGTGACATCGTCGGCGCCCAGCCCGTCGCGCGCCGCAGCTTGCTCGCATCGCCCACGAGGTATGGAATGTCGGCACGGCGGGCCAGGGAGGGCTCCGGCCACGGCTCCGCGTCCACGCCGACGAGATCGGCCAGCCGGCGGAACAGCTCCCCCAGCGACACCCCCTGGCCCCGCGCCACGTTGTAGACCTCGCCCGGCTCCGCGGTCAGGAGAAGCCGGTAGGCCGCCACGACGTCGCGCACGTCCAGCAGGTCGCGCACCGGGTCGAGGTTGCCGGTGGGCACCGTCTTCGCGCCCTCTCTCCGAGCCGTCCGGAGCCGCGCGAGAAATGCGGGCACCACGTAGTCGCGGGTCTGCCCCGGCCCCGTGTGCGGAAAGGGCCTCGCGATCACCATCCTGAGCCGCGTGCGGCGCCAGGCCTCGAGCGCTGCGATCTCGGCGCCCAGCTTGCTCGCGGCGTAGACCGAGAGCGGAAGCGCCGGATCGGTCTCCCGCCGGGCCGCCTCCCCGCCGGCCCCGTACACCTCGGCCGAGGAGATCAGGAGCACGGCCGGATCGAGCCGCCCCGACTCCCGCAGGGCAGCGGCGGCCGAGGCGAGCCGGGCGGTGCCCGCCGCGTTCACGGTCCACGCCTCGCCGGGCCGCTCGCGCGACTCCCGCACCGAGGCCACCGCGGCGAGATGGACGATCGCCTCGGGCGACCGGTCGAGCGCCGCCGCGATCGAGCCGTCGTCGGTGATCTCGAGCGGCACGACCTCGAGCCGCGCCCCCGCCGGCGCGCCCCGGAGCCAGTCCACCGGCGGCCCGCCCGGCCGGCACCCCGCCGCCACCTCGTCTCCCGCCTCGAGCAGGTGCCTGACCAGGTGCCGCCCGACGAAGCCGTCGGCCCCGGTGACCAGCACCCTCACGGGCGAGCCGTCATCCGCGCCATGTCGGCATCCACCATCTTCGCCACCAGCTCGGCGAAGCCCACCGTCGGGGCCCACCCGAGCTCGCGCCGGGCCTTGCCCGGATCGGCGAGGAGAAGATCCACTTCGGCGGGACGGTAATATCGCGGATCGCTCACCACGTGCTTCCGGTAGTCGAGACCCACGTGCGCGAAGGCGAGCTCCACCAGCTCGCGCACGCTGTGGGTCTCGCCGCTCCCGACGACGTAGTCCTGCGGCCGCTCCCGCTGCAGCATGCGCCACATCGCGTCCACGTAGTCGCCGGCGTACCCCCAGTCGCGCCGCGCGTCGAGGTTGCCGAGCCGAAGCTCGGAGGCGAGCCCGAGCTTGATGCGCGCGACGCCATCGGTCACCTTCCGCGTGACGAACTCGATGCCGCGACGGGGCGATTCGTGATTGAACAGGATGCCGCTCACCGCGTAGAGTCCGTAGGACTCGCGGTAGTTCACGGTGATCCAGTGCCCGTAGACCTTCGCGACGCCGTACGGCGAGCGCGGATAGAACGCCGTGGTCTCGCGCTGCGGCGTCTCGGCGACCTTGCCGAACATCTCCGACGAGCTCGCCTGGTAGAACCGCGCCGACGGGTGCACCAGCCGGATGGCTTCGAGGATGCGGGTCACGCCCAGGGCGGTGAACTCGCCGGTGAGCACCGGCTGCGACCACGAGGTGGGCACGTAGGACTGCGCGGCCAGGTTGTAGACCTCATCCGGCCGGGTGTCCTGGAGCACCACGGTGAGCGAATGCTGGTCGAGCAGGTCGGCGGCCACGATCTCCACCCGGTCGAGCAGGTGCTCGATCCGCTCGTAGCTGTGATGGCTGGTCCGGCGCACCATGCCCACGACCTCGTACCCTTTGCCCAAGAGCAGCTCGGCCAGATAGGAGCCGTCCTGGCCGGTGATCCCGGTGATCAGCGCCTTAGGCATCGGTCCTCGCTGCCGGAGGTTGTGTCATGGGCTTCGCGCCATTACGTTTACGGGCTTTCCGGCGGCCCGGCCGCCGGACTGGGTCAGAACCTCCCATACCAGACCGACCGTCCGACCGCCTGACCGTCCGACCGTCTGTCTCACTCGAAGGTGGAGCATTATGGCACGGGTATGCTCCGTGTGCGGCAAGGGGCCGGTCACCGGCAACAACGTCAGCCACGCCAACAATCGAACCAAGCGGCGCTGGTACCCGAATTTGCAGACGGTGCGGGTGCTGGTCGAGGGCGCGCCCAAGCGCATCCGGGTGTGCACGCAGTGCCTGAAGAGTAACCGGATCACCAAGGCGCCCAAGGCAGCCGCCACGGTCTGAACTTCGCCGGAAGCCGGCCATGAAAAAGGGGACCTCAGGGTCCCCTTTCTTGTTGCCGGGAGGCAGGACCGCGGTCACTCGGACAGGAGCTCGATGCGGGCCACGTCCGCGCCGTCGCCGTCGCGGTGGCCCAGCTTGAGAATCCGGGTGTAGCCGCCCGGCCGCGCGGCGAACCGCGGGCCGATCTCGCCGAAGAGGCGCGACAGCGTCTCGCGATCCTTGATTTTCCGCTCGACGAGGCGCCGGGCGTGGAGGTCGCCGCGCCGCGCCAGCGTGATGAGCTTCTCGGCGAACGGCCGGAGCTCCTTGGCCTTGGCCTCGGTGGTGACGACCCGGCCGTGCTCGAACAGGCTCGTCGCCATGTTGTTCAGCAACGCGCGCCGGTGGCTCGACGTGCGGCTGAGCTGGCGACCCTTGGCGCGATGCCGCATTACTGGGGCTCTCCCGTCACACCCGGCGGATGCGCCATGGGGGGCGTGCCCTGCCGCAGCACGCGCAGCTCGCCGTCGGTCTCCTCGAAGGCCATGCCGAAGGCGAGACCTTCCTTCTGGAGCAGCTCCGCGATCTCGCTCAGCGCCTTCTCGCCCACGTTCTTGACCTTGAGCAGGTCGTCCTCGGTGAACTCCACCAGGTCCTTGAGGGTCCGGATATTGGAGTTCTTGAGCGAGTTGAGCGACCGCACCGTGAGGCCGAAGTCGTCGATGGGCCGGGCGAGCCGCTGGCGCAGGTTGGCCGAGCCGCCGGCGGGCGCCGCGGCGCCGCTGTCGCGCATGGTCGGGACCTTGCCGAAGTCCACGAAGTACTGGAAGTGGACCTGGGCCAGGGCCGCGGCGTAGGCGATGGCGTCCTCGGGCGTAAGGGTGCCGTTGGTCTCCACCTGGACCGTCAGCCGGTCGTAGTCGGTGCGCTGGCCCACGCGGGTTTCCGCCACCGCGAAGTTCGCCCGGCGGACCGGATTGTAGATGGCGTCGATGCGGACCAGATCGACCGGCAGCGACCGGTCGGCGGGGTGCATCTCGGCTTCCACGTAGCCCCGGCCCTTGTTCACGTACAGCTCCATGGTGACGTCGCGGTCGTCCTGGAGCGTGAACAGGAGGTGGTCCGGGTTCTTGATGGTGACGGCGCCGTGCTCCTGGATGTCGCGGGCGTAGACCGGCCCCGCCCCGTCGCGGCGGATGTGGAGCACCGCCTCATCCACGTCCTCGTTGAGCACCAGCGTGAGCGCCTTGAGCCGCTGCACGATCTGGTGCACGTCCTCGAGCACGCCCTGCACGGTCTGATGCTCGTGCACCACCCCGTCGAGGCGGAAGCCCCAGACCGCGCTGCCGCGGAGCGACGAGAGCAGCAGCCGGCGGAGGGAGTTGCCCAGCGTGTAGCCGAAGCCGCGCTCCAGCGGCTGGAGGCGGAACTCGGCGGCGTTGGGATTGTCGTCCCGCTTTGTCATCTCGACGAGGTGGGGACGCACCAGTCCGGTCAGGTCAATGGTCATGGTCACTTCGAGTAGAGCTCGACGATGAGCTGTTCCTGTGCGTTGATCGGGATCGCCTCGCGGGCCGGCCGCTCCGTCATGCGGCCCGCCGCCATGCCGGCGTCCACCGAGAGCCAGGCCGGAGGCTGCCCGCGCGAGGCCGACTCCTGCGCCTGCTTGACGGCCACCAGCTCGCGGCTGGCCGCGGCCACGCGGACCTCTTCGCCCGGCGCGACGCGATAGGCCGGGATGTCCACCCGGCGGCCGTTCACTTCCACGTGTCCGTGCGTGATGAGCTGGCGCGCCGCCTTGCGGCTGACGGCGAAGCCCATCCGGTGCACGACGTTGTCCAGCCGGCTTTCGAGCGCGACGAGCAGGTTCGTGCCCTTCACGCCGGGCTCCCGCGAGACCGCCTCGAACGTGTTGCGGAACTGGCGCTCGTTGAGTCCGTAGATGCGGCGGACCTTCTGCTTCTCGCGCATCTGCCTGGCGTACTCCGACGCCTTGCGCGGCCGCGCGGTGGGACCGTGCTGTCCGGGCGCGTACGCGCGCCGCTCCACCGGGCACTTCTCCGTAAGACACTTGGTGCCTTTGAGAAAGAGCTTGGTGGTCTCGCGCCGGCACAGCCGGCAGCTCGGCCCCACGTAGCGGCCCATCAGACCCGCCGCTTCTTGGGCGGGCGGCAGCCGTTGTGCGGAATGGGCGTGACGTCGCGGATGGACACGACGCGCAGCCCGACCGACGCGAGCGCCTGGATGGCCGACTCGCGGCCGCTGCCGGGGCCCTGGACCCGTACGTGCACCCGGCGGAGCCCCAGGTTCATGGCCTCGCGCCCGCAATTCTCGGCGGCCACGGTGGCCGCGAACGGCGTGGACTTCTTCGAACCCTTGAACCCCGCCTTGCCGGCCGACCCCCACGCGAGGGCATTGCCCTTCATGTCGGTGATCGTAATGAGCAGATTGTTGAAGGTTGCCGAGATGTGGGCGATGCCCTCGGACTCGACCACCTTCTTGCCGCGCTTGGGCGCCGGCGCCTTTGCCGGAGGAGTCGGTGCGGTCATTTACTTCTTCGTCACTTTCTTCTTGCCGGCGATGGCCCGACGCGGGCCCTTCTTGGTCCGGGCGTTGGTGTGGGTGCGCTGACCGCGCACCGGCAGGCCGCGGCGGTGGCGAATGCCCCGGTAGCTGCCGATGTCCATCAGCCGCTTGATGTTCATGGCGACTTCGGTGCGGAGCGCGCCTTCGACCTTGACCGAGCGCTCAATGATCTGGCGCAGCCGGGCCACCTCGTTGTCCGAGAGATCGCGCACCCGGGTGTCCGGGTTGACGCCCGTCTCGTTGAGGAGCCGGCTGCTGGTGGGCCGGCCGATGCCGAAGATGTAGGTGAGGGCGGTCTCGACGCGCTTCTCGCGCGGAAGGTCTACGCCTGCGATACGCGCCATGATCAGCCCTGCCGCTGCTTGTGCTTGGGATTGCGCTTGCAGATGATGCGGGTCACGCCCTGTCGCTTGACGACTTTGCAGTGCTCGCAGATCGGCTTGACGCTCGAACGAACCTTCACAGTTTCTCCAGGCCGGTTTGGGACTAGCTTGCAAATATACGCGAGCCCGGAAACTCATGCAAGGAGGGGGTTTCGGC
>JAICJD010000155.1 GCA_025928645.1 Gemmatimonadales bacterium | reverse complement strand
GAACGCGGCGCGCACGAGCGCGTCATCGGGGATCGGAACCGGGTCGGCGAGCGAGATGACGTAGATCGTGAGCGCCGAAACGCCGACGCTCGTGCCGGCGGTGCCGCACGCCCGGCCGAGGCCGGCGGCCGTGGCGACCAGGAGCGTGAACAGGACCGCGGCGATCGAATGCGAGCCGATCAAGGCCCCGGAGGCCGCCGTGGCGGCGCCGACGAGCGTGAGGCTCGCGATCACGGCAGCGCGCGTCCGATACGGGCCGCCCTTATCGGCCAGGGAGCCGCTGAAGCCGGCGAGGCTCATCCACGTGCCGCCGCCGGTGTGCAGGAAATGGTCGAGCAGGAGGGGCGCGACGGTTGCGATGCTCGCGCGAAGGCCGGCCGCCCAGCCGGGCCGGCCGGCCTTGAAGGTCGTGGCGGACTGAACATCGCGCCACGCGCGGCGAACGGGGCGGAGACCGGCAGTGGACCCGGGGTCGAGGGCGCTCACCCCGCAAGTATACCCGCAGGGCTACCGCACCTCAGCCTTGAGGTGCTCTACGTCGCCATCCGCCGTGCCTGAAAGAACCGCTTGAGCAGGTCGGCGCAATCCTCGGCCAGGAGCCCGCCGACGACCTCCGGCCGATGGTTGAGCCGCGGATGCCGGAGCAGATCGTAGACCGAGCCCGCCATGCCGGCGCGCAGGTCGTGCGCGCCGAAGACGACGCGTCCGACCTTGGCCAGCACGATGGCCCCCGCGCACTGCGCGCAGGGCTCGAGCGTCACGTACAGCGTCGCGAAGGCCAGCCGGTCCTCGCCCGCCCGGTGCAGCGCGCGGTGAATCGCCAGCAGCTCGGCGTGCGCCGTGGGGTCCCGGCGCTGGATGGTCTCGTTGTGCGCCTCGGCCAGGAGCTCGCCGTCCGCCACGACCACGGCGCCGATCGGCACCTCCTCGCGCACCGAGGCGGCGCGGGCGAGCCGCAGGGCGGCCTGCATGCCCTGGAGATCGCTGGGCGACGGCGTGCCCCTACGCACGGCTCCGCCCCCGACCGTCAGGCACTGGCCCGCTCCGGCGCCGCGTGCACGGCCGTGAAGCGCAGGTGGTCTCCCGCCCGCTCGGCCCGCACCGTGTCACCTTCGTGGAACCGGCCCTCGAGCAGCTCGAGCGCGATCGGGTTCTGCAGCTCGCGCTGGATGACCCGCTTGAGCGGCCGTGCTCCGTACACCGGATCGTAGCCCTGCGCGGCGATCAGCTCCTTCGCCTCCGGCGTCACCTCGAGGCCGAGGTGGCGGGCCGCGAGCAGCTGCTCCAGATTGCCGAGCTGGATCTCGACGATGTGGACCAGGTCCTCCCGGCTGAGCGGCCGGAAGACGATGATGTCGTCCACCCGGTTCAGGAACTCAGGCCGGAAGAAGTTCCGCAGCTCGTCGCGCACCCGGGTCTCGACCCGGGACCACGCGTCGTCGCCCGCCTCCGCCCCCGCGTCCACGATGATCTGGCTGCCGATGTTGCTGGTCATGATGATCACCGTGTTGCGGAAGTCCACCAGGCGGCCCTGACTGTCGGTCAGCCGGCCGTCGTCGAGGATCTGGAGCAGCACGTTGAACACGTCGGGGTGCGCCTTTTCGATTTCATCGAACAGGATGACGCTGTACGGCCGGCGGCGGACCGCCTCGGTGAGCTGCCCGCCCT
The DNA here is from genome assembly GCA_025928645.1 of Gemmatimonadales bacterium. Taxonomy (GTDB): domain Bacteria; phylum Gemmatimonadota; class Gemmatimonadetes; order Gemmatimonadales; family GWC2-71-9; genus CAVVWJ01. The sequence goes on along the minus strand of JAICJD010000155.1, from coordinate 6,472 downwards.
CCTCGTATCCCACGTATCCCGGCGGGGCGCCGATCAGCCGGGCCACCGAGTGCTTCTCCATGTACTCCGACATGTCGATCCGCACCATCGCGCGCTCGTCGTCGAACAGGAACTCGGCGAGGGCCCGCGCGGTCTCGGTCTTCCCGACCCCGGTGGGACCGAGGAAGATGAACGACCCGGTGGGCCGGTTGGGATCGCCCAGGCCGGCGCGGCTCCGCCGGACGGCGTTGGCGACGGTGGCGAGGGCAAGCCGCTGGCCGATGACGCGCCGGCCCAGCTCGCCCTCCAGGTTGACCAGCCGCTCGCGCTCGCTCTCCAGCATCTTGCTCACCGGAATGCCGGTCCACTTGCTGACGATCTCGGCGATGTCCTCGGCGTCCACCTCCTCCTTGAGGTAGCGGGCGCGGGCCTGCACGTCCTGCAGCCGCTGCTCGTCCTGCTGGAGCCCGCGCTCGAGCTCGGGCAGCCGACCGTAGCGCAGCTCGGCGGCGCGCTGGAGGTCGCCCCGGCGGGTGGCCTGGTCGATCTCGCCGCGCACGCTCTCGATCTCCGCCTTGGCCTGCTGGATCTCGCCGATCGACCCCTTTTCGGCCTGCCACTGCGCCTTCATCCCGTCGGCCTGCTCGCGCAACCCCGCGATCTCAGCCTCGAGCGCCTCGCGGCGCTCCACCGCCGAGCGGTCCTTCTCCTTAAGGAGCGCCTGGCGCTCGATCTGGAGCTGGACGATGCGGCGCTCGACCTCGTCGATCTCCTGCGGCAGACTGTCGATCTCGATGCGGAGCCGGCTCGCGGCCTCGTCCACCAGGTCAATGGCCTTGTCGGGCAGGAACCGGTCGCCGATGTAGCGGTCGGACAGCGTGGCCGCGGCGACGAGCGCGTTGTCGGTGATCCGCACGCCGTGATGGACCTCGTACTTCTCCTTGAGGCCGCGGAGAATCGCGATGGTGTCGGCCACGCTGGGCTCGCCCACCAGCACCGGCTGGAACCGGCGCTCGAGCGCCGGATCCTTCTCGATGTGCTTGCGGTACTCGTCGAGCGTGGTGGCCCCGATCACGTGCAGCTCGCCGCGCGCCAGGGGCGGCTTGAGCATGTTGCTCGCATCCACCGCGCCCTCGGCGGCGCCGGCGCCCACGATGGTGTGGAGCTCGTCGATGAAGGTGACGTACTTGCCCTCGCTCTCCGTCAGCTCCTTCACCACCGCCTTGAGGCGCTCCTCGAACTCCCCCCGGTACTTGGCGCCGGCCAGCAGCTGTCCGATGTCCAGGGCCACGAGCTCCCGGTTCCGGAGCGACTCGGGCACGTCACCGTTCACGATGCGCTGCGCCAGACCCTCGACGATGGCGGTCTTGCCGACGCCTGGCTCGCCGATGAGGACCGGATTGTTCTTGGTGCGTCGCGACAGCACCTGGACGACCCGCCGGATCTCCTCGTCGCGGCCGATGACCGGGTCGAGCTTCCCGCGGCGGGCCTGCTCGGTGAGGTTCCGGGTGTAGCGCTCGAGCGCCTGATACTTCTCCTCGGGCGACTGGTCGGTGACCCGATGCGAGCCCCGAACCTCCTCGAGCGCCCGCCGGAGATCGTCGGCGGAGAGCTTCCGCGCACTCAGCAGCTCGCGCAGCGCCGTGCCCCGCTCCTCCGCCATGGCGACGAGCAGATGCTCGGTCGACACGTAGGTGTCGCCCAGCTTGGCGGCGTCCGCATCGGCGCGGTCGAAGATGCGCTGAAGCTCCCGGCTCAACGACGGCTCCGCCCCACCCTCCTGACGGGGGAAGCGGTCCAGCTCGCGCTCGACCTCCTGGCCGAGTCCTGTGACGTTGAGCCCCGCCTTTTGAAGCAACGGCTGCACGACCCCCTCGGGCTGCGCGAGCAGCGCGGCCAGCAGGTGCGCGTCGTTGACCACGGGATTGCCGCGGCGGCGGGCGAGGTCGCCAGCATCGCGGAAGGCTTCCTGTGCCTTGATGGTCAAGCGGTCTGGACGAATCATGGGGTTCCTCTACTCGGGTACCTCGCGCGGGGCAATCACCGTACCCCGATTCCATGTCACTCTGGCAGGCGCCGCAGGAGGTCCCGGCCAAAGCAGCGAGAGGGACGGCCGGGTTGGCCGCCCCTCTCAGTGCTGACTGGTGACGTTCTTCTGGGCGACCATCTTCCGGGTGAACCGCTCGCCGTCCACGGTGAGCTGGTAGTAGTAGATGCCCGGGGTAGCCTCGCCGCGCCCATCGAGATATTTCCCGTCCCAGAACGCGTGATACTCACCGCATCGCAGGCGGAGACTGTCGAGCCGTTCTCCACCAGTGCGCGACCCGGACGCGTTGGTCAGGACCGGGATCGCGACGACCTGCACCAGCACGTTGTAGATCTTCAGGCTGACGACCGGCTGATGTCCTTTCGCGCATACATCCTGGGAGATCAGGAACGGGATCGTCGTCGTCGGAAAAAACGGATTGGGGTAGTTCTCCTTGAGCTCGACGCGTGGCGGATCCACGTTCGCCTGCGCGGCCACCGGGGTTCCGACGCCCACCAGCAGTCCGAGCCACCCCGCCCACGCCCAGCGGACCATGGGTGCTCCTCATCAGACGATTGTCAGGAACGGCGGGCACCTCCACGTTGGACCAGAGATCATGCGACTTGCCGGAAGATGGGTCTGCAAACGGCGCTGTGTCAAGCGTTTCGGAGCTTGCGCGCATCTCCGACGCGCTCGGTGATCCCCTTGGCGTCGGCCCACTCCAGGAGCGGGATCATGTACTTCCTGGTGATCCCGAGCCGCTCACGCAGGGCGCCGGGGACGATGAGCCCCTCGCGGCCGAGCTCGGTCAGGGTGGCGGTAAACTGTTCGAGCGCGGGCCGGGCGTAATAGCGCTCCCGCTCGACGGCCTCCACCCGGCCGTCCCGCGCGGCCAGTCGAAGGATGGCGGCGACGTCGCGCCGGCCGGTTTGCCGCTCGAGCTCGGCCAGACTCGGCGGGGTCAGACCGGATTGCTCCACGATGCGGACCATGCGCTCGACCTCGGCATCGCCGCCCTCCACCCGGGGAGTGAACCCGGACAGGCGCGCGACGCCGTCGGTGGAGCGCACGCGTCCCGCGGCGATGAGCCCGCTCAGGACGTGCTCGACCAGCGGCGCCGGCGCCCGGAGCGCGTGACGAAGCGTCTCGAGCGGAAGGCCGACATCGGAGGGGCGGGCCCGATGATAGGCCCGGAGCTGCCCGAGCGCTGCAGCCTCGAGCGCGGCCAGCCGACGCTCGTCCACCCACCGGTCCCCGACCCGCCGCACGCCCGGCGCCGCCGCGGCCGCCGCGCGCGCCTCCGCCGGTGGCACGCCCAGAAGGATCGGAAGATCCGCCGTGGCCACGCCGCCGGGCCGCCGCTCGAGCAAGGCTGCCAGGCGCTCGGCCGGTGACGGAGAGCTGAGCCGGGCGGGCCAGGGTGTACGCCGCGGCGGCGAGGGGTCGAGCACCCAACCCCCGCCGACGGTCGCGACCGGACTGAAGCTCCGGATCACGAGCCGGTCGCCGCCGCGCGCCACCACCGGACTCTCGAGGGCCAGCCGGGCGGGCCCGCGCTCACCGGGCGCGATCGGCGCTCGCGGCTGGACTCGTGCCATCACCTCCGCCGTGCCCAGGTGGACGCGCACGCGAGTGCGGGGTGTGAGCGATCGGGGCGCCTCCGGATCCAATGCGAGCTCGGCGTCGATCGCAGTCGATGGAACCCACGGCACGTCGGCCGCTACCAACCACATCCCGCGCCGGGCCTGCTCGCGGTCCACTCCAGCGAGGCCGACGGCGGTACGCGCGCCCGCGCGGCTTCGGTCGAGCGTGACGCCATGGCTCTCGATCGACCGCACGCGCGCCGGGATCCCGTCGGGCAGGAGCGTCGCCGCATCTCCGATGGAGACGGCGCCCGACCAGGCGGTGCCGGTCACGACCGTGCCCACGCCGGCGAGGGAGAACGCGCGGTCCACCGCCAGCCGGAAGAGATCCGCCTGGGGTCGGGTACCGAGCGCCGCCGCGCGCGCGGCGAGCCGGGCGCGCAACTCGTCGAGCCCCTGCCCCGTCCGTGCCGACACGGCGAGCGGCGCGTCGAACGCCACCGGCGACCGGGCCAACCGCTCGCGCACTTCGGCGAGCACGAGCTCGAGCCATTCGGGTTCCACGAGGTCAGCCTTGCTCACGACCGGGATCCCGGCCGGCACGCCCAGGTGCTCGAGCACCGCGAGGTGCTCGACGGTCTGCGGCATGATGCCCTCGTCGGCGGCGATCACGAGCAGCGCGAGGTCGATCCCCGAGGCGCCGGCTACCATGGTGCGGACGAAGTCCTCGTGGCCCGGGACGTCCACCACCCCCGCGGTGGCCCCGTTCGCGAGCGGCAGCGGAGCGAAGTTGAGATCGATGGTGATGCCGCGACGGCGCTCCTCGGCCAGGCGGTCCATGGTCCGCCCGGTGAGCGCCGCCACCAGCGCCGACTTCCCATGGTCGATGTGCCCCGCCGTCCCCACGATCACGCCGCCTCCCAGGGCCGGCGCAGCCAGAACTCGAGCGCCGGCAGCTCCGCGCCCTCGGCGAGATGGTAGCGGACGTAGCGCGCGAGCAGGCGGCGGTGGGCGGCGCCGTGGCGGCCGTCGAGCCGGGGCAGCGCGGCGCCGGGGTCGAGCAGCGCGGTCAGATCCTCGCGCGCGTCCGCGGGCAACTGGGTGGCGCCGTGCTCGGCCGCGCACGCCGGGCAGAGCGCTCCACCCTCGCGGGTGCTGAACGGGAGCGCGCCGGTCTCGGGCAGCCGGATACCGTCACGGGCACAGGCCTCGAGGGACGGCGCGAACCCCAGCACGCTCACCAGGTGCCACAGCAGGCGGAAGCCGAGCGCGTCCACGTCGGGCGTGGGCGCCTGCCCCAGCGCCTCCAGGGCGTCACGAAAGAGATCGTAGCTCTCCGGGTGCGGATCGGGCGGGGCGAAGCGGAGCATGACCTCGCCCAGCACGGAGGCGGTGGCGTACCGGGGAAGGTCCCCCGCCAATGCGACGTGGAGGTGCAGGAGATCGAATGCGGTGAGGATGTGGAGCTCGCGCTGCTCCTTGGCGAGGTACTGCGCCTGCCCCTCGCTCAGCACCTGGAGCGACGCGCCGAACCGGCTCCGCGGGCGCAAGGCGCCCTTGGCGATGGCGCTCTGCACGCCGTGCTCCCGCGTCGCCAGCCGCACGATCTTCGAGGTCTCGCCGTAGCGGAGCGCGGAGAGCACGATGGCCGGCGTGGTGACGAGGGGCATGAGGAAAGATACTGACGGAGAGGGCGGAGAAGGCGGAGAGGACGGAGCGAGGGCGGAAGAGCCCTGGGGACGGAGAGGGCGTCTCCCGCTCCACCCCTCTCCGTCCTGTCCGCCTTCTCCGCCCTCTCCGTCCTAGTTCGGCGGCACCTGTACTACCGTCGCCCCCGAGGGACACTCGCCGAGCGTGATGGTGCGGATCTCGGTGAGCGAGGCATCGAAGACATGGGCGACGCCCGGCTGGCCGCCCGCGCACGGACCGGTGGAAATAGCGTAGAGCCGGCCCTTGCTGTCGGCCGCCACGGCCGAGTTCCCGGGCACCTGGATGCCGTGCCCCGCGCCGAGGACCACCTTGTTGCTGTCGAGGTCGAACTCCATCACCCCTTCGGCGAAGGAGCTGATGAACAGATGGGCATTGCCGTCGGAAGCGACGTTGCCGGGCCCGGTGCCGAACCCGGCGTGGCTCGCGAGCTCGGTCCGCGCCAGCGGATCGACCACCGACAGCCGGCCCTCCCCCGAGACGTAGTCGCCCGTGTTCATCACGTACATGAGGCCGTCCGGCGCGACGTCGGCGAATCCCGCGTTGCCCTGCCCGGTGAGCGGGATGGAGTCGATGTCACCGGCCCGGGCGTTGGTGGTGGGGTCGACCACCGTGATCCAGCTCGGACCGGCCGGTGCGAAGTTGACAAGGTTCCCGTTCAGCACGAACACCTTGCCACGGGTGAAGACGAGCCCCTGCGGGAACACGCCGACCGGCACCACCGAGGTGGCGCCCGTGAGATAGTTGACGCGGGAGATGCTGTTGAGGTTCGGGTTGCCTACGTAGGCGATCGAGTCGTCGATGACGGTCGAGCCGGTCGCCCCGGAGTTGTCAGGCAGCGGGACGGTGCGGAGCACGGTCGCGCTGCGGAGGTCCACTACGGCCACGGCGTTGTCCAGCCCCAGGGGCACGATGGCGATGTTCTTCCGGGCGGATACCCCCACCGGCGTCGGCGTGGTGCCGGTCAGCGGCACGGTCACGCCCTTGTCGGGCGCCTCGACCGGCACGACGCTCAGCGTGCTCGCGGTGCTGTTCACGACCAGGAGCACCTCCTCGGGCTCGGGGAGCGGCGCGTTGGTGTCGGCGCAGCCCAGCAGCGCGGCGCCGGCGGCGGCCGCGGCGAACGAACGAAGCCGGATCATGGAACCACCATGGTGAGGGTAAGGGCGAAGACGCG
>JAICJD010000239.1 GCA_025928645.1 Gemmatimonadales bacterium | reverse complement strand
GAAGGAGGCCAGCGCGTTCGATCACTGACCGTCCGACCGTCCGACCGTCCGACCGTCCGACCGTCTACCCGCTCGCCTGCTCGCCTGCTCGCCTGCTCGCCTGCTCGCCTGCTCGCCTGCTCGCCTGCTCGCCTGCTCGCCTGTCTCACGTCCCCTGCCGCTCCTTCGCATTCGCCGCCGTGACCTCCGCGCCGACCGACCCCGCCGTCTGCGTGGCGAGGCTCAGGTGCTGCTGCACCGATGGCAGCAGCTCCGAGGCGAGCTGCTTGAGCGAGGCCACCTTGCCGCCCTCGGCCTCGTCCTGGAAGAGCTGCACCGCGGCGCGGTCCTGGTCCACCATCTCGGCCATGTAGTTCTTGTCGAACGAGGCTTTGCCCATCCGGAAGAACCGGTCGAGCACCTGCTGGTGCTGCCGCAGGACGACGGGATGGGGGAAGGCCGACTGCCTGGCGCCGGCCGCGAGCTGTTGATTGGTCTTCGTGTACTCGTCCACCATTCGCTTGGCGAAGTCCTTGACTGCCGGGCTGGCGGCCTTGTCCTGCGCCATCTTGCCGAGCTGCACCTGCATGAGGCCGAGGCTCGCGGCGGTGGCGATGAAGCTCGAGTCGGCCGCCAGCCCGGCCTGCTGCTGCGCCGCCGACGGCGTGGCGCCGATCGCGTTGAGCAGCAAGCCGGTCACCGCGGCGGCTGCGAAGAATTTGACGCCCATACCGTTCCTTTCCTGTTCTGCTGTCCTGTGTCTCTGGGTTGAGGCGATGCCCGCTCCATCATGAGACGGCGCTTTGCGGCAGAGGGTTTCGTGGAAACGCGTTTCGCGATGTCACAACTCGAGCGATGACGGCGCCCGTGAGCACGCGGCGTCGGGCGGCCCGCGGAAGCCGAGGCGTTGCCGTGACTTGCCGCGCGAAGGCGTCGGCTCCGCTCGGTCCGCCGAGAACCAATGGCGTGCCGCTGACGTTTCACGCCATCATGTGCTTTCCTCGCTGGGGCCTCGTCCCCCTCCGGCTGGTCGTCGGATTCGGCTTCCTCGCGCACGGATGGGCCAAGTGGAGCCGTGGCCCGTCCGGCTTCGGGAACCTCCTGGCTCAGATCGGAGCGCCGCTTCCGCAGGGCACGGCCTGGTTGGTCACGCTGACCGAACTCCTCGGCGGCCTCGCGATCATGGCCGGCGCCCTGGTGGCGCTCGTCAGCATTCCGCTCGTCGTCTCGATGCTGGTCGCCATGTTCAGCGTGCAGTGGCGCTTCGGATTCAGCTCGGTGAACACGGTTGGGCTCACGCCGTCCGGTCCGCTGTTCGGGCCGCCCGGCTACGAGATCAACCTGCTCTACATCGCGGCGCTCCTGGCGCTCGCGCTCGCGAGCCCGGGCGCCTGGTCGGTGGATGCATGGCTTCGCCGGCGCCGGCGGCTTCAAAGGCCGGGGACCTCGTGAACCTCAACCAGGTCACGCTTCCCGCTGTGGACGTGGCGCGCGCGGCGGAGTTCTACCGCCGGCTCGGATTCCGGCTCATCGTAGACGCGCTGCCGCGGTACGTGCGGTTCGAGTGCCCCGACGGCGACAGCACGCTCTCGGTCGAGCAGGTTGATTCGGCGGGCACCGGCCCCGGGCCGGTGGTCTATTTCGAGTGTGAGGACCTCGACCGCACGGTCGAGCGCCTGCTCGCGGAGGGCATCGACCTCGAGCAGCTTCCGGCCGATCAGCCGTGGCTCTGGCGCGAGGCGCGGCTGCGGGATCCGGCAGGCAACCGGCTCTGTCTGTTCCGGGCGGGAGCCAACCGGCGCCATCCGCCGTGGCGGATCGACGGCGATCGTCGCTGACCCGGCTCCGCGCGGCAGCGGGACAAATCGGCGCATGCGGACAGAGCCCCTGGGCGAACCGGGAGCCGACCGCTAGCCGCGCCGTGGATTTCCCCCCATCTTCCAGCCACCCACATGTACAGCTCCGAGTAACAGAGCGGGTTCCCGACACGGGGAGGCCTTGGCTATGACCATCACGGTGGGCGTCATCGCGGAGCTGACGGGTCGGCTCGAGTTCCCGCGCATCGCGAATGCCGACGTAGCCAGGATCCCGTGACCAGTCCCGTGGCACAGCTCACCACCTCTCTCGCCGACCGCTACCGGATCGAGCGCGAGCTCGGCCAGGGCGGCATGGCCACGGTCTGGATGGCCCACGACCTCAAGCACGACCGCAAGGTCGCGATCAAGGTGCTGCGGCCCGAGCTGGCCGCCGTGATCGGCGCCGAGCGGTTCCTGCGGGAAATCCGGACCATCGCGACGCTGCAGCACCCGCACATCCTCGGCCTGATCGACAGCGGCGAAGTGACCGGCACCGCCTACTACGTGATGCCGTTCGTGGAGGGCGAGAGCCTGCGCGACCGGCTCCGCCGCGAGAAGCAGCTCCCGATCGCCGACGCGGTGCAGGTGGCGACCGAGGTGGCAAGCGCGCTCGACTACGCCCACCGCCACGGCGTGATCCACCGCGACATCAAACCCGAGAACATCCTGCTGCACGACGGGCAGGCACTGGTGGCGGACTTCGGGATCGCGCTCGCGGTGTCGAGCGCGGGCGGCGGCAGCCGGATGACCGAGACCGGGATGAGCCTCGGCACGCCGCACTACATGTCGCCCGAGCAGGCGATGGGCGAGCGGGAGATCACGGCGCGCTCCGACGTGTACGCGCTGGGCGCCGTGACGTACGAGATGCTGACCGGCGACCCGCCCTTCACCGGCTCCACGGCGCAGGCCATCGTCGCGAAGGTCATGACCGAGAAGCCGGTGCCGCTGCAGCGCCAGCGCGAGCGCGTGCCCGATGCCGTCGAGGACGCTGTCCTCACCGCGCTCGAGAAGCTGCCGGCCGATCGGTTCGCCAGCGCGGCCGAGTTCGCCGGGGCGCTGCGAGGCGCCCCGGGCACCACTGCCGCCCGCCGGCCCGCCCTCCGCCGCGCGGGATGGCCCGCCCGGCTCCGCGATCCGGTCGTGCTGGCCCTCGCCGCCGTCGCGCTCACCGGCGTGCTCCTGGCCGCCTGGCGCCGGCGTCCCGCACCGGACGCGACGCCGCTGGTGGTCCGGTTCACGCTGCCGGCGGCGCCGAGCGGCCGCACCAGCTCGCTGGGGTTCAACTCGCTCGCGGTCTCGCTCGATGGCCGCTCGCTGGTCTACCTGGGGCAGGGCGACGGCCGCCGCCAGCAGCTGATGTTCCGGAGGCTGGACGACATTGCCCCTCGGCCGCTGCCGGGCACCGAGGACGCCGGCCATCCGATCTTCTCGCCCGATGGCCGGTGGGTCGCGTTCATCCGTGGCAACCAGCTCTACAAGATCGCGGTCGACGGGCCGGCGCCGCAGCTGCTCGGGACCGCGCCGGGCACGTTCAACGGGGCCAGCTGGTCGTCCACCGGCATGCTCGTCGTCTCCGGCAACACCGCTCTCTACGCCATGCCCGAGGGGGGAGGAGCGGCCCGCCTGTTGAGCGACTCGAGCCATGCCGCCGGGGAGCAGTACCGCGACGGCCCGCTGGTCCTGGATGACGCCCACAGCGTCATCTACTCCAGTTGGCCGGG
>JAICJD010000075.1 GCA_025928645.1 Gemmatimonadales bacterium | reverse complement strand
CTCCCGGGTTTGGGGGGGGGGGGTGTTGGCCCACCCCCGCGGCCGTTTTCGGATTAATCCTTCGCTTCAAACCTGCGCCCCGCGTGGCAGCCTTGGGTCGGCGCTTGGCTCCTTCGCTTCGCTCTGCATGACTCCAAGGCTACTGGCCCCTCACCGCGCGGCGATCGCGTCCCACGCCGCGTCGAGCGCCATCGACACGGGGGGCGCCTCCGGCGGCCACTCCCGCGCGCCCACCCGCTCCGCGATGAACGCCACCAGCGCGAGCCACACGTCGGTCCAGAGCTCCGCGGGCCCCTGCCGCACCACGCCGCCCGACCGGCCGGCCGCCACGACGCCCTGGAGGGCGTTCCGAAACTCGCGCTCGGCCTCGCGGCTCCGCTCGTCGAGGTGCTGCTCGTCCCGGCGCCGCAGCAACATCCGGGTCTGGGCGGCGTCCCGCGCGGCCGTTTCGATCAGGCGCCGGGCGATCTGCAGCAGCCGGCCCGGCACGCCGGCTTCGCCCCCCGTTTCCTGAACCACCGCGGTACCCCAGTGCTGCGCTCCGCGATACACCTCGTTGAGCAGGTGCTCCTTGCCGCTGAAATGACGATAGATCGTGCCTTCGGCCACGCCCGCCCGCGCGGCGATCGCCGGCGTGGTGGTGGCCCGAAATCCGACGGTGGTATAGAGCTCGAGCGCCGCTCTGAGCAGCCGCTGACGGGTGGCCTCACCATCGCGGCGGGTAGGTTGAGTCGTAGTCATATCACAAAATAGTTTGCGGCACCGTTGAACCGCGACCCCTTCCGGCACTATCTTCCGGGGCTTTTTCCCTGGGCATTCTCGAACTCGTTCGCTCGCGCGTCGAGCGCGTTCTCGTGGGGTCGCCGATGAAGATGCTGGTGCTCGGTGCGGGACTGCAGGGCTGCGCCTGCGCGTACGATCTGCTGCAGAATCCGGCCGTGAGCCGGGTGACGCTGGCCGATCTTCGCCCGGACGGCCTTCCGGCCTTCCTCGCCGATCGCGGAGACTGGGGCGGCCGGCTCCGGACCGTGCGGCTCGACGTGACCGATCCGGTGGCGGTGCAGGAGACCATGCGCGGCCAGACCTCGGTCATGAGCGCGATCCCCTACTACTACAACGGCCCGATGGCGCGCGCGGCCGTCGAGGCGCGCTGCCACTTCGCCGATCTGGGCGGCAACACCGAGATCGTCTTCGAGCAGAAGAAGCTCGACCCCGAGGCCTCCACCGCCGGCGTGTCGGTCATCCCCGACTGCGGACTGGCGCCGGGCATGGTGAACATCCTGGCCGCCGAGGGCATCCGGCGGCTCGACCGGGCCGACAAGGTGAAGGTCTACGTGGGAGGCCTGCCCCAGCAGCCCGAGCCGCCGCTCAACTACCAGATCGTCTATTCGCTCGAGGGCGCGCTCGACTACTACACCACGCCCTCCTGGGTGCTGCGCGGTGGCAAGCCGGTCCAGGTCGATGCCCTGAGCGAGCTCGAGGCCGTGGACTTCCCGCAGCCCGTCGGGACGCTCGAAGCGTTCCACACCGGCGGCGGCATCAGCACGTTGCCGTTCGCCTACCAGGGCCAGGTCGACGTGATGGAGTACAAGACCCTGCGCTACCCGGGGCACGTCGCCATCATGCGTCCCATCCGCGAGCTCGGGCTGCTCGACAACAGTCCGGTCGAGGTCAAGGGGAAGAGCGTGGTCCCGCGCGACGTGTTCATCGCGGCGGTGCACCCGAAGCTGCACAAGCCGCGGGGCAAAGACCTCGTCGCGCTCCAGGTCCTCGTGACCGGTACCCGAAGCGGCAAGCCGGCGAGCGTCACCTTCCGGCTCATCGACCGCTACGACGCGGAGCACGGCATCAGCGCCATGATGCGGACCACCGGGTATTCGCTCTCGATCACGGGGCAGATGCAGGCCGACGGCCGGGTGACGCTCAAGGGCGTGCACACGCCCGACGAGGCCATCCCCTTCGCGGCGTACGTCGAGGAGCTCGGCCGCCGCGGCATCCGCATCGAGGAACTCTAGCGCCCCACGCGCTGTTCTTGAGCCGAATCGTTTCGGCGGGATGGCTGATGCTTGATTTTCGTGGCCTGTGGGATCGTGCGCTGACCTACCCGGCGTTTCTCGCGGCGAGCACCAAGCACAAGGGATTGTGGGAAGGGATCTACGCCATTGCGCGGCTGCCGGGCTGGGCCACGGCGGCGTGGCCGGCCGGTCTGGAGCGCAGGCTGCTGGTGATCGCGGAAGACTGGTGCGGGGACGCTTCGAGCACCGTGCCGCTCCTCGCCAAGCTGGCGGACCATGTTCCGGGGCTCGAGCTCCGCATCATCCGCCGCGACGAGAACCCGGAGGTCATGGACCGGTACCTGACCAACGGCTCCCGCTCGATCCCGATCGTGATCGCGCTGGATGAGACGCTTCGCGAGCTGGGCCATTGGGGTCCGCGCCCGCGAATTCTGCAGGCGTGGGTCATGGCCAATCGCCTGCTCGTCCCCAAGACGGAGCTGTATCCGCAGGTGCGCCAGTGGTACGCGCGGGACCGCGGAGAGAGCACGCTGCGGGAAGTCCTGCAGGCCACGGGTGTGGAGACGACGGAACCGACGGCGGAGAAGGAGATGACCAGGGAAGGGTGAATCAGAACATCCAGCCACTTCCTGCCGACCAGTTCCCGCCGTCCGGTCCGCGCCCGTAGTTCAGCACGAAGATGCTCGATCGGAGCACGCGGATCCCAATGCCGCCTCCGCCTCCGACCTTCATGTCCTCCGTGGTCAGCCGGAAGTTCTCGCCCTCGAAGACCCGTCCCACATCGAGAAACGCCAGCAGCGTGATCGCGCCGAGATCGCCCAGCGCCAGCAGGTCGTGGCGGACCTCGAAGTTCCCGAACAGCGTGCCCCGCCCGGTGAGCCGGCCGTAGTCGAGCCCGCGGTGGGAGTACTCGCCGCCGAGCACCGGCACCTCGCGTTCCCAGCCGGGCAGCGCGAAGCGCGCGTCGAGCGAAGGCGTGCCGCCCATGCCCGATCCGGCGATCCGCGCGGCGAGCACCGTGCCTTCCCGCACGGTCAGGTAGCCGCGCAGGATCGCATACTGCCGGGTATAGCCGTCGCCTCCGCTCCCGACCTGCGTTCCGGCCTCGAGCAGCAGCCCCTGATGGGTGTTGTACTCGTTGTCGCGCGTATCGTACACCAGCGCGACCCGGCCCGAGACGTCGTCCTGTCCGAGCTCGCCGCTCGGCACATCGTTCACGAACACCGATGGGCCCGGCAGGGAGGTGAAATGGGCGTGGGTGTAGTCGGCCAGCGCCGCGACCCGCAACGGCCCGCGCAGCCGGCGAGTCACCTCGACCGACGCCCGGTACCGGGTCCGCCGCAGGCGATAAAGGAAGGGATCGTCGTCGCCGACCGCGTCGCGGTCGTACGCCGTGTTGTTGCCCAGTCCGAAATAGCCGTAGCGCGATTGCCGCTCCGCCAGCGCAAGCGCGCTCACCCGCCAGTCCTCCCACCGGCCGGGCGCCTTGAACGACGCGGCGACGAAGCGGCTGCCGGCTGGCGCGATGCCGGCGTCGGCATTGAGCGCGGCCGTGTACGTCGTCCGCGCCTCGTACTCCGCCGGCTGCCAGTGGCGCACGTGAAAGATCAGGAGCGGGCTGTCGTTGGCGCCGCCGGTGAGATAGGGAAACCAGCTCGTCCGCCATCTCGCCGCGGGCGGCTCGGGCCCCGCCGGGAGCACGGCGGGATTCGTGTCGGCCGGCGCGCGCTCGCGCGCCGAATCCTCGACCACCCCCGACCCCGCGGCGTGCATCGAATCGGCCGCCTGCGCCGAGTCGGCGACCTGCGCCGCGGCGGGAGCAGCCAGGACGCAGGTGAGAAGCAGCGGGAGGATCCGCCTCACACCGCACTCTCGCGCGAACGCTGGGCGGGCATGCGGAGGACGACGCGTTCCGGCATGTCGAGCGGTCTCCGAATGGCGAGAGCGGGCAGCAGAGCTGCCATGGCTGCGCAAGGCTGACGGGATTTAGAGAAGGGCCGCCCGGATGTCAACCGGAAGCGCCCGATGTCGCTCGCGGCCTGCGACCGAGCATGTGATCCACCGCACAGCACCCCGCTGGGGCTCGCCTATCTTCCTGACGCAGTGAGAGTAAAACCGGGCGGCACATTGCGAGACGTCCGAACAAGCCCTGAGTCCCCTGCTCTGCGGCCGGACGCGCTGCTCGATCCCTGCTCTCGCTGTTATTCCCCAACTTTCCCCCCTCTCCAATTCATCTCGCGGGAACGGGCACCTGTGCCCGTTCCACCCACCTTGTCCGCCGGCGACGATGTGGCGCACTGTGATACGTCGCACGGCCCGATGTCGAGGGCCGCGCTGATCTTGCGCTGGATATCAACCTGGGAGTGATCATGCCGCGAGGCGATAAGTCGGCCTACTCCGCGAAACAGCGGCGTCAGGCTCGGCACATCGAAGAGGGATACGAGAACCGGGGCGTGTCGAAGAAAGAGGCGGAGCGCCGGGCGTGGGCCACCGAGAACGCGATCTCCGGCGGGGGCAAGAAGTCCGGCTCCGGACGCGGACGCAAGACCAACAAGGGTCCGTCCAAGAAGGGCGGCCGGAAGGGCGGACGCGCCTCCGCGTCGCGGCCCAAGTCGGCGCGCTCGGCGTCGGCGCGCAAGGCCGCGGCCACGCGGAAGCGGCGCGGGACCGGCTCGTCGCGCAAGCGGAGCAGCACGAGCCGGGCGCGGAAGAGCTCCTCGCGGCGGAGCCGGTAGCCGCGGCTCCCCAAGCCCTTTGGCGGCAGTCACATCAAGTACCTCACGTGACTCACCCCACACGGCCGACGACCTCCGCTTCACAGCGGCCCGACCCCTCGATGCGCCATTCTGGACGCGCCGGGTGAGCGCCCGGTCCGCGCGCTCGACTCGACGCGGGCGGCACCGTCTTCCAGCGGAGTGTGTATGTCCATTCTGAAACTCACGAAGCTTCCGGCGGTCGCGGCAGCCGCCGCGTTGTTCGCCGCCGTTCCGACCGTCGCGACGGCACAGAGCGGCGTGGATCTCGTCCCCTGGGCGGGCGCGTACATCCCGACCAGGAATTCCGTCTCCGATCTCGACAACGCGCTGAGCCGCGACGTCAGCGTCATCGGCGGTGCGCGGCTCACCTTTTGGGGCTCGGGGCACCTCGGCTTCGAGGCCGTCGGCGGATACGCGCCCGCGAAGATCGGCGGCGAGACGCTGAACGAGGTGAACACGAACCTGCTGGTGGCCGCGGCGCGGCTGATGCTCGCGGTCACCCCGACCACCAACCGCGTGGCGTTCTACATCGCCGGCGGTCCGGCGCTGCTCACCCGCGGGCACAACACGTTCGACGACGACAAGAGCCACACGGACTTCGGCGGCAACGTCGGCGCCGGCTTCCGCTTCGGGCTGGGCGCGAGCAACAACGCCGCGGTGCGCCTCGACCTCGAGGACTACCTCTACAACGGCGACTTCGGCGGCGGCAACGACTTCCAGAACGACCTGGTCGCGTCGCTCGGCCTGGCCATTCCGATCGGCGGCCACACGGGCGATCGCAGCGGCAGCTGATCGTTTCGCGACAGCCGACTCACGAAGCACGAAGGGGACATGCGCCCGCATGTCCCCTTCTGTTTCGGGTACTCAACGGCGCTCGTGCCGGCAGGGGATGGGCGACGGCGCTACCGGCCGCGGTTCAGCATGCTGTCCCGCCGCGCCTTGAACTCGTTCCCGGGCTTCCACTCCGGCCAGCCGCCGGCGTCGGCCACGCGCACGCCGGTCGCGAACAGGAGTCCGACGTCCTCCACCGCGCCGCTCAGGTCCCAGTCGGGCTTCACCTCGTCGCTGACGTTGTGGTAGTCGTGCTCGGTGTACTCGTCGCGCTTGGCCCTGCTGTAGCTCGCGGGCTTGCCGATATAGTGCACCCCGCTGTCGAGGAACAGCGCGGGCACGCCCTGCTTCGCGAACTCGAAGTGGTCGGCCCGGTAATAGAACCCCTTCTCGGGCTCGGGGTCGGGCGACAGCGTGCGGTGCTCAGCCGACGCGACCGAGTCGAGCGCGTCCTCCAGGGTGGACGCGCCCTTGCCGATCACGGTCACGTCGCTGGTCCGGCCCCACTGGTTGAGCTCGTCGATGTTGAAGTCGGCCACCGTGTGGTCGAGCGGGTAGAGCGGGTTTTCCGCGTAGTAGCGCGCGCCCAGCAGTCCCTTCTCCTCGGCGGTCACCGCCATGAAGATGATGCTCCGGCGCGGCCGCGCCGGCAGCGCGGCGAACGCCTTCGCGATCGCGAGGACGCCGGCCACCCCCGACGCATTGTCCCTCGCCCCGTTGGCGATCGAGTCGCCGTCGATCGGATCCACCACGCCGAGGTGGTCCCAGTGCGCCGTGTAGATGACGTACTGGTCGCGCAGACCGGGGTCACTCCCCTCGAGCTTCGCGAGCACGTTGGCGGAGTGCACCTCGCGCACGCGGTTGGCCAGCCGGAAGGTGGCCGTCGCCTCCAGGTCCACCGGGCGGAAGTCCCTGGTCCGGGCCTGCCGCTCGAGCGCGTCGAAGTCGCGGCCCGCCGCCCGAAACAGCTTCTTCGCCGTCGAGTAGGTGATCCACCCCTCGACCTTCACCCGGTCCTTGTTCTCGTCGGCGTGCCGGACGTCCATGTTCTCGTGCGAGTTGCTGTGGTCCACCACGTCCCAGCCGTATCCCGCCGGCTCGGTCTGGTGGACGATGATCGCGGCCGCGGCGCCCTTCGCGCTCGCGATCTCGTACTTGTAGGTCCAGCGGCCGTAGTAGGTCATCGCCTTGCCGCGGAACATCGTGCTGTCGAGGCGGGTGGAGTCGGCGGGGTCGGGGATGGGGGGATCGTTGATGAGCATCACGACCGTTTTGCCGCGTACGTCCGCGCCCTTGTAGTCGTCCCAGCCGTACTCCGGCGCAACCACCCCGTAGCCCACGAACACCACGTCCGAGTTGACGACGTTGACCGAGTCCTCGGGGTGGCGCGAGAGGGCCACGTAGTCCTTGTGGAAGGCGAGCGGGATCCTGCGGCCGCGCACCTGAAACGAGGCCGTCGGCGTGGCGGTGAAGCCGAGCAGATCGACCGGCTGGGTCCAGCTCCCGTCGGGGTTGCCCGGAGCGAGGCCGAGGGCCTGAAATTGGCCGGTGATGTACCTGATGACCCTGGGCTCGGCGGGTCCGCCGGGGGCGCGCCCGAGCATCGAATCGTCGGACAGGTCCTTGATGGACGCGAGCAGATCGGGCGCCGCGATTCCGGTCCGGGCCTGCTGCACCTGCGCGGCCGTGGGGCCGTCCGTGCTCCTGGCGTTCGTTCCGGACCGGCAGGCGAGGGCGGCGAGCAGCAGCGGGAGAGAGAGTCGGTAGACGACCAGGCGCATGGGCTGACGATCTCCGGAGAGGATTCGCACGAAAGAAAGCGACTCCGGCCGGTTCGTGCCTACTGCTCCCGCCGCACCTCCGCCGCCGACTTGTCCTCCCGGATGCCCAGGTAGCGCGGGTGCCGCAGCAGGCCGGCCGGCGTCCACTCGCCGAATCCGATCTCCACGACCAGCCTGGGCGTCACCCACTGCACCTCGCCCGCGGGCGCGGGACCCGGCGCGAACGGCGAGGTGCGCCGCGCCAGCGGCGCGAGCCGCCGGCTCAGCATCTCGAGCGTCGCCCGGTCGTAGCCGGTGCCCACCTTGCCGGCGTACTTGAGCGCGCCGTGCTCGTAGTAGCCCACCAGCAGCGCTCCCAGGTTCTCCCGCGAGCCCTTGGGCGCGGTGAAGCCGCCCACCACGAACTCCTGCTGGTGGACGCACTTGATCTTGAGCCATTCGGTGGACCGCGCGCTCACGTAGCGGCTCTCGGCCCGCTTGGCGATGATCCCCTCGGCGCCCTTCGCGCACGCCTCGCGGAACATGGCGGCGGAGCCGGTGGTGCGGAACGGCGTGAACCGGATGGGGTCGTCGTACCACACGACGTCGCGAAGCACCGCCTTCCGGTCCACCAGCGGAAGGCCGGTCAGGTCGATTCCCTCGTAGAACAGGCAGTCGAACAGGTACAGCTCCACCGGCACGTCGCCCGAGCTGGCGCGGGCCTTGAGCTCGTCCCTGAGCTGCATCCGGCGCTGCAGCCGGGAAAAGCTGCTTTGCCCGGTGCTCGGGTCCACCGCCACCACCTCGCCGTCGAGCACCGCGTCGCCGCGGACCGCGAACGAGAGGGCGTCGACCAGCTCGGGATACGCGCCGTCGAGCGGCTTCCGGTTGCGCGAGAACAGCCGCACGTTGCCGCCGTTGGTGTACACGAGCACGCGCACGCCGTCGAGCTTGGGCTCGTACACCCAGCCCGCGGTCTTCGGCGGCGTCTCGACCAAGGTCGCCAGCATCGGCGCCATCCACCCGGGCTGGGCCCGGTAGCGGAGCCGCGCGTTGGCCGACCTGGCCAGGGTCTCGATCCGGCGGGTCATGGCGCGCTCCCCGCCGCGCCGACCAGCTCGACGAGATTCTGCCGCGCTTCCAGAATGCCGGCCCATGCGTCTCCCTCCTGCTCCACCCGGTCGGGCGCCGTGTGCAGCGTGAAGTCGGTCGGATACACGTGCTCGAGCTCGTCCCACGTGATCGGCATCGAGACCGTCGCGGCCGGGTGCCGGCGGGGCGAGTAGGGCACGGCGAGAGACTTCCCACGGGTGTTCTGGTTGTAGTCGAAGAAGATCTTGCCGGTCCGCCGGCGCACCGCCCACTCCACCGTGACCTCCTTCGGCCGCTCCCGCTGGACATGAAGCGCGATCGTCTCCGCCACCCCGCGCGCGGCGTCGAAGTCGAGGTCGCGCACGATGGGGAGGTACAGATGGAGGCCGGTGCGGCCCGAGGTCTTGAGGAAGGTGCGGAGGCCGAGCCCCTCGAGGACTTCGCGGATCCGGAGCGCGAGCGTCCGGGTCCGCGTGAACGCCCGCCGGTTGAGCTCGGGCTCGTCGCCCTTGCCCTCTTTCCCGGAGTAGAGGTACGGATCGAGGTCGAAGACGATGAAGTCGGGGTAGTTGAGGATCGAACGCTCGAGCGCGGCTTCGGAGCCGGTGAACCGCCGGCTCCGTCCCACGGCATCGGGCGCGGGGTTGGTGCGCGAGAACCAGGCGTGCAGCTCGAGCCCCGCCATCTGGCCGAGGTAGAGCAGGGTGGCCAGGTTCTCGCAGATGAAATAGGCGCCGTCGCGCTCGTTCTGGGCGGAGTGGATGTCCACCGTGCGGGCGAACGGCGGCGCCGGCTCCCAGTGCTTCTGGAAGAAGCTCTTGCCGGTCACGCCGTCGGGAAACCGGGTGACGAACAGCGGGCGATCGGCCAGGTGAGGCAGCATCACCGACGAGACCCGCGTGAGATAGCGCAGCAGGTCTCGCTTCGTGGCCCCCGGGCGGCGCCCCTGGCCGGGCCATAGCACCTTGTCCAGACTCGTGACCGGAAGATCGAAGCCGTCCACCGACAGGGTCGCGCGGTCCTCGTCCGTGTCGAGCTGGTCGAGGACCGGGCGAACGCCTTTGGGCAGGCGGGACTTCGTCAACGTCCCACCACGGTCAGCTCACCTTGCGCGTGCGACGCGCCGGTCGGGTCTGCCGCCGGGTCGTTTCCTTGGTCCGCGCCGCCGCGCGCGCCTTGCCGCCCTTGCGCGCCGCCTCGACGCTCCGGCGAAGCGCGTCGGCCAGGTCGATCACCTTGGTCTGCTCCGCCTCCGGCGAGGTCACCACTTCCTTGCCCTCGAGCTTCGCCTCGATGAGCTGCTCGAGCGCCTCCCGATAGTGATCGTGATATTCCTCGGGCTCGAACGGCTTGCGCAGCAGCTCGATCAGCGTGAACGCCATGTCGAGCTCCTTGTCGCTCACCCGCACGTCGCTCAGGTCCGCCCCGGTATCCTTCCGCACCTCGTCGGGGTAGTACAACGTCTCCAGCATGATCACGCCGTTCCGCGCCCGGATGGCGCAGAGCTGCTCCTTGTTCCGCATCGTGATCGTGGCGATCGCGGTGAGCTCCTTCTCCTCGAACGCCTTGAGCAGCAGCGCGTACGGCTTCGTGGCCCGCTCGCCCGGCTCCAGGTAGTAGCTCTTCTCGAAGTAGACCGGATCGATCTCCGACTCCTTCACGAAGGCGCTGATGTCGATCGTGTGCCGGCTCGGCAGGGGAAGCTTCTGGAAGTCCTCGTCCGTGAGGACCACGTACTTGCCCTTCGAGTACTCGTACCCGCGCGCGGTCTCGTTCCACGGCACCTCGGCCTCGTCGGTCGGGCACCAGCGGATCTGCTTGAGCCGGGTGCCGTCCTTGGCGTGGAGCAGGTGGAACCGGATGTCTTTGCTTTCGGTGGCGCCGTAGAGCTTCACGGGGATGCTGACCATGCCGAAACTGATCGACCCACTCCAGATCGCTCTCGCCATGCACCCTCCGGGGGGAGGCCCGCCGAGTTTTCCACACGGCGCGCGGGATTTCCACACGGTTATCAACATAAGTTGTTGATAAATAACAACTTACGCCGCCGGATAATCTATAACGCAGGAGGGCCCTGCAGTGGGATGAGTCACAAGCGTGGGGCGGGCAGGGTCAGCGCTGGCCGGGCAGCTCCTTTCCGCCGTTCACCGCGCGCAGAATCTTCTTGATCGCCGAGTCGCCCTCGCGACGCTGCGTGCCGGCCAGCGAGTCCGCGTCCAGCGCGGGCACGGAGACGTCCATCTCGATCGCCGGCGCCGCGGCCGGGAGCGAATCGGCCGCGCCGGACCGGGCCGGCTTGAGCGGCGCCGACACGATGGCGCGCGGATCGAGCGCCGGCGCGAATCCCGAGGACGCCGGCGGAAGCTGGGTATCGACCGATGACGGGGGCGAATGTTCCGCGGCCGGGGTGGGCCGTCTCGCGTGATCCGTTTCGGGCGAGATGTCGGCGCGCCTACCGGCCTCGGGCGCGAGCGAATGCATCGTCGTCGGAGCGGAGGTCGCCGCGTCGCCGTGCGCGGGCGACAGCACGATCGATGCCCCGTAGACGCCGCCCGCAAGCACCACCAGCGCCACCGCGCCGTTCAACAGCCGGCGCCTGGGCCGCGCACCGGGCGTGGACGCCACCGGCGGGTCGGCTGGTGCGAACTCCGGATACGAGATCCTGGGCAGCTCGAGCACCGGCGACGGGCTCACGCTCGGCAGCGACGCCGGCTCGACCGGCGGCGGCTCGACCGCGGTCGTGTTCGTGGCGGGCTCATCCACCTCCGTCTCGTCAGGGGTTTCCGGCTCGAAAAACGGATCGCGCAGGCGCGGCGCCCGAGGCACGCGATGCGTAGGGACCGCCGGGACGTTTTCGGCCGGTTTCTCGTGCACCGGCTTGAGGAAGCTCAGGTGCTCGAAGCTCGGCGGCTCGGGGGGCTTGGATGCCGCCACCGGGGCATCGGCGGGACGGCCGGCCAACAGCGCGAGCGCCGCCTTGTAGTGCGGATGGAACTCGATCGGAAGCCACTTACCCGACGCGTTGTGATAGATCCGCGCCTTGGAGGAGATCAGGCCGTTGCGCACGCCGGTGGCGAGCTCCTCGATGGTCCGGAAGACGGTGACTTCGCCGGGCACCAGCTCGATCCGGTACATGCTTCCTCGGCACGGTGGGACGTGGAGCCGCGAAGGGATGCCAAATTCGTGCTCGGGTCGACTGCATTTACGTGCATGAACCACCGATGACGAGTGAGGTATCACGCGTGTGGCGCAGCAGAGAAACGGGGCACGAATCACCTGCCGAACGCGTATTCCTCGAAGGGGTTAACGGAAGGCCGCTGCGCGGCGACGGATCAGCCCCAATGCAGCATCCAGATGCGGGTGCAAACGCTGTGAGTTCCCTCCGCGCCCGGCTCCTCCGAGCGGCCTCGTAGTTTGCGAGATACCGCCGCCCGGCGACGGCGCCCTCGAGGACCGTACGATATGCGGGGAATTGCGCTCGCAGCGGCCGTGAGCCGCGCGTAAGTTGCCCCGATGCCTGACACTCCCGCGCTCGCTGCGCGCGAAGTCTCGAAGCACTACGGTCCGGTCCAGGCGCTCGACCGGGTGTCGCTCGATGTGCGTCGCGGCGAGTGCGTCGCCCTCATCGGCGAGAGCGGATCGGGCAAGACCACGCTGCTCCGCTGCTTCAACCGCCTCACCGAGCCCGACGGCGGCGCGGTCGTGGTGGACGGGGCGGACGTCGCCGCCACGGATCCGGTCGCGCTCCGGCGGCGCGTCGGCTACGTGCCGCAGGAGGGAGGGCTGCTCCCCCATTGGCGGGTGCGCCGCAACGCGGCGCTGGTGCCATGGCTCCGCGGGGCCCGGGATGCCGACGACCTGGGTGCGCGTGCGCTCGAGCTGGTCGGGCTCGATGCCACCGTGGGAGAGCGCTGGCCACGCGAGCTGTCGGGCGGCCAGCGTCAACGGGTCGCGGTGGCGCGCGCGCTCGCCGCGAGTCCCGACATCGTGCTGCTCGACGAGCCGTTCGGAGCGCTCGACGCCATCACCCGGGCCGATCTCCAGAACACGCTGCTCGACCTCCGCCGCCGGCTCGGGTTCACGACGCTGCTCGTGACCCACGATCTGACCGAGGCCTTTCTGCTGGCCGATCGCGTCGCGGTCATGCACGGCGGCCGCATCGAGCAGGTGGACCCGCCGGACCGGCTCCGAACCGCGCCCGCGACCGACTACGTGCGCGCGCTGCTCACCCGCGCGCGGATGCTGCCGTGAGTCGGGCCCGCCTCGGCATCCTCAGGGCGCTCGGCGCCGCCCTGGCAGTCGCGGCGCTCTCCGCGTCTCGGGGCGGCGCCCAGGACCGCGACGCGCCGGAGCGGCCGGTCGTGGTGGCCTCCAAGCCGTTCGGCGAGTCGTACCTGCTCGCGGAGATGTTCGCCCAGCTGCTCGAGGCCCGCGGCATCCGCGCCGAGCGGCGGCTCGGCCTCGGCGCGACCGAGATCGCGTTCGCCGCGCTCAGGCGCGGGGCGATCGACGTCTATCCCGAGTACACCGGCACCGGGCTGCTCGCCATCCTGCATGAGCCGCCGAGCGACGATCACGATCCCCGCAAGGTGTACGACCGGGTCTCCCGCGAGTTCGCCCGCCGCTACGGCGTCCGCTGGCTGCCGCCGCTCGGCTTTCAGAACAGTTACGCGGTGGCGGTACGCCGGGCCACGGCCGACAGCCTGCACCTCAGGACCTTGAGCGATCTCGCCCGCGTCGGATCCGGGCTTCGCGCGGGGCTCACCCCCGACTTCATCGGTCGAGACGACGGCCTGCCCGGGCTCCAGCGTGTGTACGGGCTCCGGTTCCGCGCCGTCCGGGCCCTACTGGCGGCGGTCAAGTATCAGGCGCTGGCGGCGGGCGAGGTGGACGCGATCGACGGCTACAGCACCGACGGCTTCATCGCGAAGTACGACCTTGTGGTGCTGGAGGATGACCGCGGGTTCTTCCCGCCGTACCAGGCGGCGGGGCTGGTCGCGCCGGGCTTCGCCGAACGGCGGCCCGACGCGGTCGCGGCGCTGACCGAGCTGAGCGGCCGGCTCCGCGAGGAGACGATGCGCGCCCTCAACCAGCGCATCGAGGTGGACGGCGAGCCGGTGGCGCGGGTGGCCGCCTCCGCGCTCGCGTCGCTGGGCCTCACGGGCGTGGCCCCGGAGGGGCGGGCCGAGCCCCGCGAGGCGACCGGTCCGGCCGGCCGCGCGGGGCTCGCCGCATACCTCTGGTCCGAGCGCCGCACGCTGCTGTCGCTCACGGCGCGGCACCTGCTGCTCGTCGCCGTGTCGCTCGCGGGTGCGATCCTGTTCGCCGTGCCGCTCGGCCTCGGGCTCGAGCGGACACCGGGAAGCGCCGAAGCGGTGATCCGTGGCGTAGGCCTGCTGCAGACGATTCCCGGCATCGCGCTCATCGCGTTCATGATTCCGCTGCTCGGCATCGGGGTCGTGCCGGCGCTGGTCGCGCTGTTTCTCTACTCGCTGTATCCGATCCTACGGAACACCTACACCGGCGTGCGCGAAGCCGCGCCGGACGCGGTCGGCGCCGCGCTCGCGCTCGGGATGACCCCGCGGCAGATCCTCCGGTACGTGCGGCTCCCGCTGGCCGCGCCGCTCATCATGGCGGGGATCCGGACCGCGGCCGTGATCAACGTCGGCACGGCGACGCTGGCCGCGTTCATCGGCGCGGGCGGCCTGGGCGACCCGATCGCCTCCGGGCTCGCGCTGAGCGACACGCGCATGATCCTCTCGGGCGCGCTTCCGGCCGCGGCGCTGGCGCTGGTCGTGGACGCCATCCTCGCCGCCGCCGAGCGGCTGATGCGTCCCGGGGGGCGGTAGGGGTGTCATCCGAGCGGAGCGAGGGACCTTGACCGGGAATGGATCGATCCCGGCCCGGCAAGATCCTTCCCCTCGCTATCGCTCGGGGTCGGCATGACACCCGCGCATACCTCTCCCGCTCCCGCTCACCGCCATCTCTCCCCCGCGCACCGCCCCTTTTACTTTCCCCCCATGCGTCTCCATCCCTTTCGCGCTCTCCGACCCGCCCCCGAGCTCGCCGAGCGGGTAGCCTCCGTCCCCTACGACGTCGTGAACCGCGCGGAGGCGGCGGCGCTCGCGGAGGGGAATCCCTACAGCTTCCTCCATGTCGGCCGTTCCGACATCGACCTGCCGCCCGACGTGGACCCGCATGACGCCCGGATCTACGCCACGGCGCGGAAGGCCCTCGACCGGCTGCAGGCCGAGGGGACGCTCATCCGCGAGCCCGAGCCGTCGCTCTACCTCTACCGTCAGGTCATGGACGGCCGCGCTCAGACCGGCATCGTGGGGTGCGTGCACATCGACGACTACGAGCGTGACATCATCCGGAAGCACGAGAAGACCCGCCAGGACAAGGAGGACGACCGCACCCGCCACGTGCTCACCCTTCGGGCCAACGCGGAGCCGGTGTTCCTCACCTATCGCGGCCGGCCGGAGATCGGCGGGCTGTGCGGCGCCGCGGCCGGTGAGCCGCCGCTCTACGACTTCACGGCGGCGGACGGCGTGCGCCACACGGTCTGGCGGATCGCCGACCCCGCTCCGTTCGTCGACGCGTTCCGGGCCGTGCCGCTGGCGTACGTGGCGGACGGTCACCACCGGTCGGCCAGCGCGTGGCGCGCCGGCCGCGAGCTCCGCCGCGCGCCCCCGCAGCACCGGGGCGAGGGCGAGTACAACTGGTTTCTCGCCGTCCTCTTTCCGGCCGACGAGCTTCGGATCCTGCCCTACAACCGGCTGGTGCGCGACTGCGGCGGGATGGGCGCCCCCGAGCTGCTCGGGCGGCTCTCGCACGTCGGACGGGTGGTGCCCACCGACGATCCGTCGCCACCCCGCCCGGGCACGGTGTGCTTCTTTCTGCTGGGCGCCTGGTACCGGCTGGAGCTGGACGAGGCCACGATCGACCGGAGCGACCCGATCGCCTCGCTCGACGTCTCGCTGCTGCAGGATCGCGTTCTCGGTCCCGTGCTCGGCGTGGGCGACCCGCGCACCGACCAGCGGATCGACTTCGTGGGCGGCATCCGCGGCGCCGCGGAGCTCGAGCGCCGGGTGCGCTCGGGCGAGATGGCGGTCGCCTTCTCGCTGTACCCCACGACCATCGACCAGCTCATCGCCGTCGCGGACGCCGGCAAGATCATGCCGCCCAAGAGCACCTGGTTCGAGCCCAAGCTGCGCAGCGGGCTCTTCGTGCATACCTTGTAGGCTCACCGGAACCTGGGCGGAGCGGCGGCGCATGAAGGTGTTGATCGCGGACAAGTTCGAGAAGGTCGGCGTGGACGGGCTGAAGGAGTTGGGCTGCACGGTCGTGGCGCAGCCCGACGTGAAGGCGGAGGAGCTGCCGGCGGCCATCAAGGCGGCCGACCCCCACATCCTGATCGTCCGGAGCAAGAAGGTCTCGGCCGAGGCGCTCAAGGCCGGAACCGCGCTCACCCTCGTGATCCGGGCGGGCGCCGGCATCGATACGATCGACGTCACCACCGCCTCGAGTCTCGGCGTGTTCGTCTCCAACTGTCCGGGCAAGAACTCGATCGCGGTGGCCGAGCTGGTGATGGGGCTGCTGCTCTCGTGCGACCGCCGGATCCCCGATCAGGTGGCGGACCTCAGGGCCGGTGTCTGGAACAAGGGCGAGTACTCGAAGGCCCCCGGCCTCCACGGCCGCCGGCTCGGCATCGTGGGCCTGGGGCAGATCGGACGGGAGATCGCCGAGCGGGCCCGTGCATTCGGGATGCGGGTCATCGCGTGGTCGCGGAGCCTCACCCATGAGGAGGCCGAGCGGCTGGGCGTGGTCTACGCGCAGACGCCGCTCGAGGTGGCCCGCCTGGCCGATGCGATCACGGTCAACGTGTCGGCCAACGCCGACACGCGGCACCTGGTCAACGCCGAGTTTCTGGCGGCGATGCGGCCCGGCGCGTACCTCATCAATACGTCGCGTGGATCGGTGGTGGACGAAGCCGCGCTGGAGCAGGCGGTGCGCGAGAAGGGCATCCGGGCGGGGCTCGACGTCTTCGAGGGCGAGCCTGCCGGCGGGACCGGGACGTTCGGCAACGCGATCGTGAAGGCGCCGGGCGTCTACGGGACGCACCACGTCGGCGCCTCCACCGACCAGGCCCAGGTGGCGATCGCGCACGAGGTCATCCGCATCGTGCAGACGTTCCAGGCCACGGGCGAGGTGCCCAACGTGGTGAACCGCCTGGCCCGGAGCTCGGCGACGCACGTGCTGTCGATCCGCCACCGCAACCGGCCGGGCGTCCTGGCCCACGTATTCGGCGTGCTGGCCGGCGGCGCGATCAACGTGGAAGAGGTCGAGAACATCATCTACCACGGGGCGCAGGCGACGCTGGCCCGGATCCACCTCGACGGCGTGCCCGATGGCGGCGCTTTGGACCGCATACGGACGGGCAACTCGGACATCATCAGCGTGGAGCTGAGCGAGATCTAGAGGACGGAGAGGACGGCGAGGGCGGAGAGGACGGAGAGGGGACGGCCGTCCCTCTCCAACCTCTCCAACCTCTCCGCCCTCTCCGTCCGCGTCCTCTCCGTCTTCTACGTGTCCGTCTTCTTAGAGGATCTTCACACATGACCGATCGAATCTTCAACTTCTCCGCCGGCCCCGCCGTCCTGCCCGAGCCCGTGCTTCGCAAGGCGCAGGAGGCGATCTGGAACGTGGCCGGCAGCGGCATCGGCATCATGGAGCACAGCCACCGCGGCAAGGTGTTCGACAAGATCCTGGTGGAGGCGGAGGCGAGCTGCCGGGCGCTGGCCGACATCCCGGACGACTACGCGGTGCTGTTCCTGCAGGGCGGGGCGTCGCTCCAGTTCTCCATGGTGCCGATGAACTTCCTGCCCCCCGACCGGACGGCCGACTATCTCAACACCGGCGTCTGGTCGCAGAAGGCGATCAAGGAAGCGAAGCTCCTGGGCCGCACGGTGCACGTGGCCTGCAGCAGCGAGGCGACCAACTTCGACCGGATCCCGAAGCCCGACGAGATCGCGTACTCGTCCGCGCCGGCCTACGCGCACCTCACCACCAACAACACGATCTACGGGACGCAGTGGAAGACCGAGCCGGCTGTGCCGGCCGGGGTCGCGCTCATCGCCGACACGTCGAGCGACATGTACAGCCGCCCGATCGACGTGCGGAAGTACGCGATGATCTACGCGGGCGCCCAGAAGAACCTGGGCCCGTCGGGCACGGTGCTCGTGATCATCCGCAAGGACCTGGCGGAGACGGGCCCCAAGACGCTGCCGACGATGCTGCAGTATCGCACCTTCGTCGCCGAGCGCTCGCTGTACAACACGCCGCCCACGCTGGGGATCTATCTGGTGGGCGAGGTGTTCAAGTGGATCCAGTCGCAGGGCGGGCTCGCTGCGATGGCGGAGCACAATGCGAGCAAGGCCAAGGCGCTCTACGACTACATCGACGCGAGCGACTTCTTCCGCGGCACCGTCCAGCCCGACAGCCGCTCGCTCATGAACGTGTGCTTCCGCGCGCCCACCGAGGAGCTGGAAGCCAAGTTCATCACCGAGGCCACCAAGCGCGGGCTCGACGGCCTCAAGGGCCACCGCAGCGTGGGCGGCATGCGGGCGAGCATCTACAACGCGTGTCCGCGGGCGGCGGTCGAGGCGCTCGTGGCCTTCATGAAGGAGTTCGAGCTGGCGAACCGGAGCGCGTCGGCGGCTCGCGTTTAGCTGTCGAGGCTGGGGGGGCGAGGGCAGGGCAGCGAGGGCGAGGGGCCGGGCACGCCGCAGGGGGGGCGGCCCCTCGCCCTCGCTCCCCTGCCCTCGCCCCCTTCGGGCATCGGAGCGCAGCGAGCCGCCGCCGGCGCGAGGCTCGGGCAGCTCTCAGACCTGGGCGGCGCGCCGGGCGGCCATCGATGCCCGAGGGAGCGAAGCCCAAGGTGTGCGGGTGCGTGGCCGGGCAGATGTACGAAGGAGCGAAGGCCGGGTTTGGGGGGCCACCGGGCCCCGCCCCCGGCGGCGGGGCGGGGGCGGGTCCGCCACACCCCCCCGGCCGGACCCCCCCCCCCCCCCACCCCGG
>JAICJD010000260.1 GCA_025928645.1 Gemmatimonadales bacterium | reverse complement strand
GGCCGACTGGGCCGGGCAGGCGGCGTCGCGCCCGTCCTTGAAGCCGTGGAAATGCTGCCAGTGGGTAATGCTCTTCGGCAGCCCGGTCGCGTCCGTCGCGATGGTGAGGCTGTCGCCCTTGACGGTGAAGCGGACCGTGCCCGCGGCCGCCTTTCCCGTGACCGCCGTGTTCAACGGGACGAGCTTGGCGACGTAGACGGTCGCCTCCTGGGCGCCGGCCGCGGCCGGCAACCCCGCCACGGCCACGGCCGTGAGGAGCGCCGCGGTGACGCCTGCGCCCGCCCCGGTCCGCCGTGCTCGACTGTGTCTCATGACTCCCGCCTCCTGCGTTGATGGTGAATGGCGGCGCCTTCAGAGCCGCCGGTCGAGAAACGCCTTCAGCGCGACGGCGCCGTTCCGCGCCTCGTCCCGCGCCGCGTAGACGAACGTGACCCGCCCCCGGCGGGCGGCGGCGAGGAGCGGCTGCCAGGCCGCCGCGTTCGCGCGCAACTCGGCGAAGTACCGTCGCCGGAACTCGGGCCACTTCCCGGGCTCGTGGCCGAACCAGCGCCGGAGCTCCGGGGTCGGCGCCACGTCCTTGGCCCACTCGTCCAGGCGGAGCTTGGCCCGAGAGACGCCGCGGGGCCACAGCCGCTCGACCAGCACCCGGCGTCCGTCCCCCGGCGCAGCGGGCTCGTAGGCGCGCTTCAGCCGGATCATGCGGCGGTGCTCGAGCGCCCCACGGCGGCGAGCAGGCGCGTGAGCTCGGCCACGCGGACGCGCTCCAACCCGTCCACCGCGGCGGCGATGCGGTCGCGCAGCGCCGGCGTCGTGTGCGGCTCGCCCAGACGCTCGAGCTTCTCGCGGGCGCATGCCCAGCCCGGCGCCGGCGAGGGGTGGAAGCCGGGGTAGTCGGCCAGCTCCGCGGTGACACCCCGGCCGTCGGTCAGGGTCAGCCGCACGCGGCAGGGCAGCTCCGCCGGGAAGCGGCGCGAGAAGCCCTCCACCGGCCGCACGGTGACGCGCCGCAGCAGCGCCTGCACGTCGGCGGCCCGGATGCGTGCGGGCAGGTACTGCGCCGGCGTCACCTCGCCGTCCAGCAGGGCCACCGCCACCAGCCAGGGCAGGCTGTGCAGGGCGTCCTCCCTGGTGCGCACCACGCTCCGGTCACCCTCCTCCCCGCCGCCGATGGCCCGGTAGGCGGCGTCGAAGATGCCCACCTCCACCCGCGCGATCGCGTCGGCCGGGACGTGTTCTCTAGCGCGCAGCGCGAGCACGGCCTCGATGGCGCTCTGCGAGTGGATCGCGGCGTCGTGCTTCTTCAGCACCGTCAGGGTCACCCGCTCGAGGTTCTCGGTGTCCCAGTCGAGCGCGAAGTACCCGGCCACGGCGTCCATGAAGCCCTTGTCCCCCTCGAACACCTCGGTCGGGCCGGTGATCCCGCGGCCGGCGAGCAGGGTCGTCCGCATGGCGGCGCCGGCGACGTTGGCATGGGCGAGCGCCTCCCAGTGCGACAGCCGCCCCGTGCGGGCCACGCGGAGAGCATTGAACGCGGTGCCCGCGATCGCGATCGCGTGCGCCGTGCGGACGGGATCGAGGCCGAGGGCCCGCGCGCACCCCGCGGCGACC
This sequence comes from Gemmatimonadales bacterium, assembly GCA_025928645.1. Taxonomy (GTDB): domain Bacteria; phylum Gemmatimonadota; class Gemmatimonadetes; order Gemmatimonadales; family GWC2-71-9; genus CAVVWJ01. Next base: position 1,248 of record JAICJD010000260.1, on the reverse strand, counting down.
GCGTACGCGCTCTGGGTCACGTGGTCGAATCCCGCGTCGCGCACGGGGGCGACATCGCTCAGCCGGCACTGGACCTGGTACGCCAGGGCCAGCGCCGCGAGAAAATCCCGTCCCGAGGCGCCGGCGTATTCCGCCGCCGCGAGCACCGCGCCGAGGTTGCCGCTGGGGTGACAGCTCTCGTCCCGGGCCAGATAGCTGTCGTTGAAGTCGAGGTGGCGGACCAGCGCCGTGTTGTAGAAGGCCGCCCGGTCCGGGGCCGCGGAGCCGCCGCCGATCAGCGAGCAGGGCCCCGAGCCGTCGAACTCCGCCACCTGCTCCCGCACCAGGCGCACCGGGGCTCCGTTCAGCGCGCCGATCGCGCAGGCGAGTGCGTCGAGCACCCGGATCTTGAGCTGCTCGCGCGCGTCCTCGGACAGATCGTCGTAGGAGGCGCGCGCGCCGAATTGAGCGAGCTGCTCGACCAGCGTCATGGCGCCGGCTGCTCCCGGTCCGTGGCCTCGTTCGACATCAGGTAGATTGAAGTCACCACGCATCCTCGCGGGTTCGTGCTCGTGCACCTGCCCTGGAGTATCATTGGGTGGCGGTGCCCCCGGCGGCAATGAAGCGTTCGTACCATGGAGGAATGCACCCGTCCCGCGCGCGAGGTGAGCCATGCTCGAAATGGAGCTGTTCGCGCTGCTCGATCGGACCGCGGATGCGGCCTACTCGGTCACCGAAGACGGCGAGATCTGTTCCTGGAACCGGGCCGCGGAGCGGCTGTTCGGCTATCCGGCGGACGAGGTGCTCGGCCGCAACATCGACGACGTGCTCGACGGCCGGGACGCGCTGGGCACCAGCGCGGTCGCCGGGGGCGCCGAGGCGGGGACGCGCCGCTGGGACGACGCCTCCGGCGGGATTCGGAACTTCGATCTGCAGGCGCGCACCCGGTCGGGCAGTCGGATCTGGGTCAACGTGTCCACGGTCGTCTTCGACAACCCACGGTCGGGGCGGCGGCTCTTTGCCCGGCTGGCCCGCGACGTCGACCAGCGCCGGCGCAACGAGGAGCTGGCGCACCGCATGCTGGACGCGGCCCGGCAGCTCGTGTCACTCACACAGGAGACCTCCCATCACGCGCCGGTCGAGCCGCTCTCCGACCAGGAGCGCCGCATCCTGAAGCTGTTCGCCTCCGGCAGCAACGCCACGAGCATCGCCCGCAAGCTGAAGATTTCCTCGCAGACGCTTCGCAACCACCTGCACCACATCAACCGC
>JAICJD010000284.1 GCA_025928645.1 Gemmatimonadales bacterium | reverse complement strand
CCCCGGGACATTTGAGGGATGGTTGAAGGGTGCCCCACTGGACGTTGTCACCCTACTGACCGGTTGATTGTGTTGTCCAAGAAAGTGTCCAAAGCAAAGGACCCTCCGTGGTGGAGGGCCCGTAAGTAGTTGCGACTCAACAGAGGCGCCGATCGGAATCGAACCGATGAATGGAGGTTTTGCAGACCTCTGCCTTACCACTTGGCTACGGCGCCGGGGACAGCAAACCTAATGTGCGACAACAGCTTCCGCAATCGCGCCGAGCCCCTTGCCGCCCAAGCACTTAAGGCGCCATTTTCGAGCGGGGATCTTCCTCCCCTCTAGCGCTCTCCGAATTCCGGCATCCCGCACCAGTTGAGGAAGGCCACGAGATCCTCGGCCTCCTCGGGTGTGGGCATCATGATCTCGGTGTTGCCCCGCTTCACGAGGGGGACGTACCGTAGCCCGTTCCTGCCGGGCCGCCTGAGCGGCCGCTGGCCGACCTCCCATGGTCCGTCCTGCAGCTGGTCGGCCCGGGGGCCGGCGGTCAGCCCCTCGCGAACCAGGGTGCGGAGCAGCGACCAGTCGCGCCGCTGGCGGACTTTCGGCGCTCGCTGGTGGGCCAGGAGAAACATCAGTTCTACCATGGCGCGCTTGCACACCGTCTCGGCGTCGCTCATCGTCTCACACTTGGAGGGATCGCGTGCAAAGTACCATCCGCGAGGCCCGGCTCAAGCCCGAATTCTCTGACCTGTACCCCGGCGTGCAGCCGGGAGTCTGGCTCCCCGCCACCGTCATGGGCCAGCAGCTCCTGCTCTGGCATCTCACCGCCGCCGCGATGCCCAGGGGAGAGCGACTCATGTCGGAGGAGCATTTCGACTTCCGCGGCGGCCAGAAACGCGTGGGCTCGTGGATCAACATGCGCACCCGGCTCGCGGACAGCTGACCGCCGGACAGCCTGCCTCCGCGCGGCTCACGGTGCGATCACGCCCAGCGCCAGCGGTCGAATCCGATAGGTCAGCGGCGGCCGCATCCTGATCAGCTCACCGTCGAGCGCCACCATCACGCTGCGGCGGGTCTCGATCACGGCTTCCTCGACCCGAAACAGCTCGAGCTCCGGCACCCGTTCGACCCCGCCGAGCAGCACCCGCCATCCCAGGAGCAGAAGGCTCCGGCGGCGTGCCGCGTGCATCACATACACGGCGAGCCGCCCGGCGGTCAACGAGTCGCGCGATGCGGCGTGCAGCCCGGTCATCCGATACTCGTTGTTGCCCACGAACACGAACGGGGTGCGGCGGACCAGTGCCTGGTCTTCGGTCCGGATCCCGACGGCCATGAACGGCCGCCGCCTGAGCACGGCGAGGCTGGCCCACGCCGCGGCGAGCCACTTGCTCCGGCCCGCGGCTCCGGCTTGTCGCCTGAGCGCCACGACGCGCGGATAGACGCCCAGGCTCGAGTTGTTGACGAAGACCCGCCCGTTGACTTCGCCGACGTCCACCCGCCGCACCGCTCCCTCAGCCACGATCCGCACCGCCTCCTCGAGATCGAGCGGCACGCCAAGGTCTTTGGCGAAATGGTTGAGCGTGCCGGTCGGGAGCAGGCCGAGCGGCGTCTCGCTCCCCGCGACGGCCCCCGCCACGGCGCTCACCGTGCCGTCGCCACCGGCGGCGACCGCGACCCGGCAGCCCTCCTTCACCGCCCGGCGCGCCTGGTCGGCCACCGTGCGACCCGGTCCCGCCGCGAGGATCGTCGCCTCGCGTCCGCGCGCGGCGAACAAATGGATCAGCCGCGCCGCCGTGTCGTCACCGGCCCGCCCCTGCCCCTGCCCCGACCCCGGGTTGAGAATCACCGCTACATCGAGCACACTGGTTCCAGGTAAAGTGCCGGTGCATGGTATGCGGACAGCGAGCGAGGAGATGAGAGATGGATCACCAACGGGCCGGATTCGGGCGGCGGGGTATCACGGTGCTGAACCTGGTGCTGCTGATTCTCGCGGTGGTGGTCGTGG
>JAICJD010000118.1 GCA_025928645.1 Gemmatimonadales bacterium | reverse complement strand
GGGGAACATCCGCCCCGACCGGTTGCCCCGAAACACCACGTTGAGGTCCGGCAGGGCGATCCCGAAGCCGATGATCTGCCCGTCCTTTTCGGCGATGGGCACCAGCTCGGGAATGACCACGGGCTTGAACTGTTCGGCCAGGTGGTCGATCTCGTGCTCCGTCATGGGGACAAAGCCCCAGTTCTTCTCCCAGGCCTGGTTGTAGATCTCCTTGATCCGCTCCACCTCCTGCTCGAACCGCTTCATGTCGAGCGGGCGGATCGTGATCCCCATGCGCTGCCGGATGAGCTCGGTGCCGCGCGCGAGGCGCTCGGGCACCGGCTTGTACCGCTCGGCATCGCCTCCCTCATAGACCCAGAGATCCTTGGCCTTGGTGAACCCCGCCCGCTCGAGCAGCCCCACGTAGTAGCGCGGGTTGTGCGGCATCATGAGCGTGGGCGGGGTATCGAACCCGTCCACCAGGAGGCCGCACTCGTCGTTCACCGAGAACGAGGCGGGCCCGCGGAGGACGTCGTGTCCCTTGCCGCGGCACCAGTCCGCCGCGGCCCGGAACAGCGCATCGGCCACGGCCTGGTCCTCTACGGATTCGAAGAACCCGAAGAAGCCGACCTTGTCGCCGTGGGTCTCGTTGTGGAGGCGGTTGCTGATGGCCGCGATGCGGCCGACGGGCGCGCCGTCGCGTTCGGCCAGGAAGTACTCGGCCTCGGCGTGCTCGAAGAAGGGGTTCCTGGTCCGGTCGAGGAGAAGTGCCACGTCCCGACGCAACGGCGGGACCCAGAGCGGGTCCCGCGCGTGCAGCCGGTACGGCAGGTCGACGAAGCGCTGGATGTCCGCCCGCTCGCGCGCCGCGCGGACGCGCAGCGGCTCGGTCAGATGACCCCCAGGTCCCGTCCGATCCGGGCGAACTGCTCGAGCGCGAAGTCGATCTGCTCGAAGGTGTGCGTCGCCATGAGGCTGGTGCGGAGCCGGCACTGGGTGGGCGGCACGGCCGGAGGCGCGACCGGGTTGGTGAAGACGCCCGCGTCGAACAGCCGCCGCCACATGAGGAAGGTCTTCTCCAGCGGACCGACCAGCACCGGCACGATGGGCGTCTCGGTGGGCCCGATGTCGAAGCCGAGGCTCCGGAAGCCCTCATGGAGCCGGCGGGTGTTGGCCCAGAGCCGGTCGCGCCGTGCGGGCTCGTCCTGCAGCACCTGCAGCGCGGCCAGCACGCCGGCGGTGTTGGCCGGGGGCAGCGACGCCGTGAAGATGAGCGGCCGGCTGTGGTGGCGCAGGTAGTGAATCACCGTCTCCGCGCCCGCGACGAACCCGCCGATCGAGGCCAGCGACTTCGAGAAGGTGCCCGCGATGATGTCCACTTCGTCGGTCATGCCGAAGTGCGCGGCCGTCCCGTCACCGTTGGGGCCCAGCACGCCGAGCGCGTGGGCGTCGTCGAGCGCCAGCGCGGAGCCGTACTTCCGGGCGATGCGGACCAGGGCGGGGACGTCGGCGATGTTTCCTTCCATGGAGTACACGCCGTCGACCACGATCATCGAGCCTTTGCCGGACCCGTTCCGCTCCAGCCGCCGCTCGAGGTTGCCGAGGTCGCCATGGTTGAAGCGCTCGGTATCCCCGTACGACATCTTGGCGCCGTCCACGATCGAGGCGTGGTCCAGCTTGTCCAGATAGACGACCTCGCCCCGGCCGACGAGGCCGGAGATGAGGCCGAGATTGGCCGTGTACCCGGTGGAGAAGACGAGGCAGGCTTCCTTGCCCAGGAACTCGGCCAGCGCGTGCTCCAGCTGCTCGTGCAGATCGAGCGTGCCGTTCAGAAACCGGCTGCCGGTGCAGCCCGAGCCATACCGGCTGAGCGCCCGGCTCGCGGCCTCGAGCACCTTGGGGTGGTGGGTCAGGCCGAGATAGTTGTTCGACCCCAGCATGATCCGCTTCTGGCCGTCGATGACGACGACGGTGTCCTCCGACTCGGAAATCGGATTGAAGTACGGATAGAGGCCGGCGGCCTGCAGCTCACGCGCTTTGGTGAATTCGCGGCACTTGTCGAAAAGCGCGACCTGTTGGAGCTCTTGAGTATCCACGGCGCCTCGGCCGGATGAGGAGGTGAGGGGAGTCCTCACATCGCTTTGGGACAGAACGGTTTAAAGTAGCAGCCGACCCCCCGGTGACACAAGTTGCAGAGCCGTGGCCTGCCCCGGTTCCGGGCCCAAACACGGAGCGCGCCGCAAGGCTCGCGCCTGAGGCAAGTGTCTCCATTGCTTGACTTCGGCTTGGCTTGCTCTGAGGTTACTCGTATGACCTCCCGCCGAGCGTTTCTGCAGCGATCCGGCCTCATCGGGCTCGGGTTCGTGGCCGCGGACGCCCTGGCGACGAGCGAGCGCCTCCTGGCGGCGGTTCCCGGTCTCGATCCGGGTGACCCCGAGGTGCCCAACGAGGAGGTGGCCCGGATCCTCAAGGACCTGTTCGGCGACCGTCCGATCCGGAAGGGACACCTGACGCTGGACATGCCGGTCGTGGCGGAAGACGGACGGATCGTCCCCGTCATCATCGAGAGCGACCTGCCCATGACCCCGGAACACTACGTCAAGGCGGTTCACCTCATCGTCGACCACAACCCCGATCCTCATCTCGCGGCGTACCATCTCACGCCCGCGATCGGCTCGGTCGCGATCCAGACCCGCATCAAGATGAAGCGCACCACCTGGGTGCGGGCGATCGTGGACACGTCGGGCGGCGATGTGTGGGCCGCTTACGCCCACGTCAACGTGTCGCTCAACGGGTGCGGCTGATGGCCATCGGCGAAGCGCGGATCCGCATTCCCGACCGCATCACGCGGGGCGACCTGATCACGGTCAACGCCATCGTGATGCACCCCATGGACACGGGCTTCTTCCGCACCGCGGAGGGAAAGCCGATTCCCGCGTTCTTCATCCGGGACGTCGTCGTGACCTACGGCGGCGAGCAGGTCGCCCGGTTCGAGTGGACTTCGGGCGTCAGCAAGGACCCGGTCGTGAGCTTCACGCTCAAGGCCGACAAGGAAGCCCCGCTCGCCATCACGTGGACCGACACCAAGGGCGGCGTCTACCGCCAGACCGCCGACATCGCCTTCACCGCCGCCTGATCTCCCGCGTCTCCGCAGGCCGCGCCCGTCCGTGATCCCCGCCGCCGCGCTCCTCACCTGCATGGTAGCCACCGCTCCGCCCACTCGCGCCGACAGCGCGCCGGGGTTCATCCCACGCCGTCTGGCCGACGGTGTCTACGTCGTTCCGGGCGACACCGGCCGCGGGTCGGAGGGCCGGCCGAATGCGGGCTTCATCGTGACGTCCGAGGGCGTCGTGGTGGTGGATGCGCTCGGGAGCCCGCGCGACGGCCACACGCTGCTCCAGGCGATTCGCGGGGTCACCCGGGAGCCGGTGCGCTGGCTGGTGCTCACGCACCACCATCCTGACCACCACTTCGGCGCGATCGTGTTCAAGCGCGCGGGCGCCCGGATCATCGCGCACCCTGACACCCGCACGCTCGCCGGCGAGGGCGGCCCGGACGCGCTCGTAGCCGACTGGACCCGGGTGGTCGGCCGGGACGCGATGCGCGGCTTCGCGTTCGCCGACCGGCCCGACCGCGCCGTCACGGGCAGCGACACCTTGCGACTCGGCGGGCGCACGATCGTCATCGTGCATCCGGGCGCCGCGCACACCGCCGGCGATCTCATGGTCTGGCTGCCGGACGAGCGGATACTTTTCGCCGGCGACATCCTGATCGAGGACGGCGTGACGATGGTGGTGGACGGGAGCGCCGCCGCGCTCGAGCGCGCGCTCGACCAGATCCGGCGGCTCGCGCCCCGCGTGGCCGTCCCGGGACATGGCGCCATTCCGCGCGACCCGCTGGCGCTGGTCGCGCGAACCAGGGAATACATCACCGGCCTGGAGTCGGACATGCGGGCCGCCGTCGAGCACGGTGTGCCGATGCAACGCGCCCTCGATGCCCTGCCGCCGGCGGACGAACAGCGTCCGGTGTCGCTGGCCTCCCGCCGGCGGCGGAACGCGGCCCGGGTATACGTCGAGGAAGAGCACCGGTACATGGGACTGGAGGACTCGTTGCCGTGAACGGCCGGACGGGGTTGACGGTGCTGGCAGTGCTGGCTGCGGGCTGCGGTGGGAGGGGGTCCCCCGCGGGTGCCGCGGCGGTCCCCGAACGCGTATCGCCCGCGGCGCACCTGGTCTCGACCGACGAGCTGGCCCGCTGGCAGGCGCGCGGCCCCGTCATGCTGCTCGACGTCAGGACCGATGTGTTCACTTACCTTGCCGGCCATCTGCCCGGCGCCGAATACGTGAATACCGAGACGGTGCGCGCGAGCGCGGGCGGCATCCCGACGCGACTCCTCTCCGCCGACGAGTACCGGTCGCTGTTCGGCCGCCTGGGCATCGCGTTCGACCGGCCCGTCGTCATCTACAGCGCGGGCGAGACGCACAACATCGACGCCACCTTCCTGGCCTGGCTCCTCGCCTCGTTCGGGCACCCGAAGGTGTACGTGCTGGACGGCGGGTTCTTCAAATGGCAGCTCGAGCAACGGCCCGTCGTTCAGCCGTATCCGCGGTTGGCGGTCACGAGCTGGCCGGACCGTCCCTTCCGTCCCGACACCGCGTCCACCCGGGACGTGCAGGAGGCGATGCGCCACGGCGGCGTGCTGGTGGACGCGCGCTCGGCCGAGCAGTACGCCGGCCAGGCCGGCGCCCAGATGCGCCGCGGACACATCCCGGGCGCGATCAACCACTCGTGGCAGCAGGATCTGATGCAGAAAGACTTCGGGCACGTGTGGAAGCCGCCGGAGGAGCTCCGGCGGGCGTACGCGGCGCAGGGCATCGTCCCGGAGAAGGACATCATCGCCTACTGCAACAGCGCGACCGAGGCGAGCCACATCTACTTCACGCTGCGCTACCTGCTCGGCTACCCGCGGGTGCGGATCTACGTGGGGTCGTGGACCGAGTGGGCGGAGAACACGGCACTCCCGGTCGCGACCGGGCCGAAGCCGTAACGCCGGTTCAGCGCGCCTCGATCATGGCGATCCCGCTCCGAAGCTGGCCCGGGCGCCAGACCCGGCCGCCCCGCATCACCAGCTGGACCTCTTCGAGGTTCCGGATGTCGGCCAGCGGATTGGCCCCCAGCAGCACGAGATCGGCGTAGCGGCCGGCCTCGATGGTGCCGATCTGGCCGCCGGCATCGCCCCCGATCGCCCGTGCCGCGTCGCGGGTGGCGGCCAGCAGCGCGGCCGTCGGCGTCAGCCCGATGGAATCCACGTACAGCCGAAGCTCGTCCAGCAGCGACGCCCGGTCGCCGACCGGCCCGTAGGCCACGTGATCGGTGCCGGCGCTGATCCTGACGCCGCGCGTCACCGCCTCACGGGTGACCTCCATCCCAAACGCCGCCGCCGCCCGCACGTAGTCCTCCTGAATCGACGGGACATGATGGATGCGCGCGTCGTAGCTCGCGACGCTGTGGCGGGTGGCGTCGAGCGTCGGCTCGAACATCACGTTGTGGGCGGCCATCGAGTCCAGCGTCGCGAGGATCCTGGGGTCTCGCGCCGACGCCGCCGTGGCGACCCGCGCGGTCGCGGCCTGGAGCGCGCCGTCGTTCACCAGGGTGTCGCGATCCTCGGGCGTGAACAGCTCGCCGGCCATGCCCGCCGCGTGCACCACGCCGTCCATCCCTGCCCGCGTCTGCTCGGCGACGTTGGCGGGCTGGGGCCAGGCGTGTCCCCACACCGGCATGCCCGCGCGGTGCGCCGCGGTGGTGAGCCGGCGGATGCTCACGCTGTCGAGCTGCGCGTAGAGCTTGAGCCCCATGGCGCCGGCCTGGCGCGCGGTGGCCACGACCGCGTCGGGGTTGTCGCTGCGGTCGAACAGGATCGGCGACCAGCCCAGCCACTGCATGGTGAGCGCGGGGGCCTGGCGGTACTCCACGCCGCGCTCGGTCCGGACCAGGCGCATGGCCGGGTAGAAGAATCGGCGGCCGGCCACGAGCTGCATGGCATAGACCCGCGGCGCCGCGTCGAAGCCGGCGACGCGCGACAGCAGCACCGCCGGGTTGTTGCCCATGTCGCGCAGCGTAGTGATGCCCTGGGCCAGGAGATCGCGAAGGTCGAGCCCGAGGTCCTCGGTAGCGCTGCCGTTCTGTACGAACAGCAGGTGCACGTGGCTGTCGATCAGTCCCGGGATCAGGTACTGGCCCTTGGCGGCGATGACCTTGGCGCCCTGCGGGACGGGGCATTCACCGACCGCACCGGCGCAGAGAATCCGGTCGGCCCGGATGACCGTGACCGCGTTGGGGACCGGCGCTCGGCCGGTACCATCCCACAGGGTCGCGCCGACGATGGCGGTCGCCGGGCTGATCGGCGGTGGGGGGACGAGCCTGGCCTGGTGGGCCCCGCAGGCCGCGACCGCGAGGCCGAGCAGTCCGGCAAGGCCGGGACGGATGAGAGTCCTCATGGGCAGCTGCTCCATCTTGCCTCGAGCCCGCGGCCTCGTCGGCACCGCAATCCGCCCGATGGAATCCAAGATGCGAAGGGACGCCGACCTGAAGCGGTGATACAGAAGGAGTAGCCGGTCGTGACCCCGGCCACCAATGGAGAACGCGGCAAGGGCCATGCCCGGTTCTCTCGATAGGTATTGCTCCGGTTGCGGCAGGGTTCCGGGCTCCCTAGTCTTACCGTCGTGACCACCCCCCAGATTCACCGTCCTCGGCGTCGGCGGCGCACCGACGCCCTGCGGCGGCTCGTCCGCGAGCACCAGCTGGAACCCGCCGACTTCATCCAGCCCCTGTTCGTGGTGCACGGCGAGCGCGTGACACGCGAGGTGCCGTCGATGCCGGGCGTCCACCAGCTGTCGGTGGACCAGTCGCTCGACTGCGAGGTCGAGACGGTACGCTCGCTCGGGATTCCCGCGGTGCTCCTGTTCGGCCTGCCCGCGTCCAAGGACGAGATCGGTTCGGAGAACTTCGCGGAGGACGGCATCGTCCAGCGGGCGCTGCGCCGGATCCGCGAGCGCCATCCCGACCTGCTGCTCTTCACCGACGTGTGCTGCTGCGAGTACACCAGCCATGGCCACTGCGGCGTGGTGCGCGACGGTGTGGTGGACAACGATGCGACGCTCGAGATCCTCGGCCGCGTCGCCGTGACCCACGCCGACGCCGGCGCCGATATCGTCGCGCCGAGCGGGATGATGGACGGAATGGTTCGCGCCATTCGCGAGGCGCTGGACGGGGCGGGCCACGCCGACCGCGGCATTCTGAGCTACGCGGTCAAGTACGCCAGCGCCTACTATGGTCCGTTCCGGGAGGCGGCCGACAGCGCGCCCGCGTTCGGCGACCGCCGCCAGTATCAGATGGACCCGGCCAACGTGCGCGAGGCGGTGCTCGAGGCCGAGCTGGACGAGGCCGAAGGCGCCGATCTGCTCATGGTCAAGCCGGCGCTGGCCTACCTGGACGTGGTGCGGGCCGTGCGCGAGCGCACGTCGCTGCCGCTCGTGGCGTACAACGTGAGCGGCGAGTACTCGATGATCAAGGCGGCGGCGCGGCTGGGCTGGATCGACGAGCGCCGGGTCGTGCTCGAGTCGCTCACGGGCATGCGGCGCGCCGGCGCCGACGCGATCATCTCGTATCACGCCAAGGACGTGGCCCGGTGGCTCGCCGAGGAGGCCGGGTGACCGATCTGCGAGCCTCGGCTGTCTCGTCCACGACATCCGAGCGGCTGTACCAGGCGGCGCTCCGGGTGCTGCCCGGCGGGGTGAACAGCCCCGTTCGCGCCTTCCGGGGCGTGGGGGGAACGCCACGGTTCATCCGCCGCGGCGAGGGGGCCTGGCTCGAAGACGCCGACGGCAACCGTTACGTGGACCTGGTGCTCTCCTGGGGACCGCTCATCCTGGGACACGCCCATCCCGAGGTCATCGCCGCGGTCGTGGAGACCGCGGGCCGGGGGACCACGTACGGGGCGCCGACCGAACTCGAGGTACGGCTCGCCGAGCGGGTCGTGGCGACCTTTCCCTCGGTCGAGATGGTGCGCTTCGTGAGCAGCGGCACCGAGGCCGCGATGAGCGCGGTGCGCCTGGCCCGGGCGGCCACCGGCCGGCGCGCCATCGTCAAGTTTGACGGCTGCTACCACGGTCACGCCGATCCGCTGCTCGCCGCCGCCGGTTCCGGGGTCGCCACCCTGGGTCTGCCCGATTCGCCCGGCGTCACGCCGGCGACCGTGGCCGACACAGTCGTCGCGCCATTCAACGATCTCGCCGCGGTCGAGACGATCTTCGCGGCGCGCGGCGAAGAGATCGCCGCCGTGCTGATCGAGCCGGTCGCCGGGAACATGGGCGTCGTCCCGCCGGTGCCCGGCTTCCTCGACGGTCTCTGGCGGCTCACCCGGCAGGCGGGCGCGCTGCTCGTCTTCGACGAGGTGATGACCGGCTGGCGCGTGCATCCCGCCGGCGCCCAAGTGCTGTATGGGATCGAGCCTGACCTCACCATTCTCGGCAAGGTGGTCGGCGGTGGGCTTCCGGCCGCCGCCTACGGCGGCCCCCGGGCGCTGATGGAGCAGATCGCCCCGGCGGGTCCGGTATACCAGGCGGGGACCCTCTCGGGAAACCCGCTGGCCATGGCCGCCGGGCTCGCGACGCTCGACGTGCTCTCCCGCCCGGGCACCTGGGCTCGGGCCGAAAGCTGGGCCGCGCGCGCGGAGGCGGCGATCATCCGCGCGGCCGCGTCGGCCGGGGTGCCGCTGACCGTTCAGCGCGTCGGCACCATGCTCACGCCGTTCTTCGCGGGAGAGCCGGTCCGCGACTACGCGGGCGCCAAACGCGCCGACCGGGCGGCCTATGCCGCGTTCTTCCACGCCATGCTCGAGGCCGGGGTCTACCTCCCGCCTTCGGCCTTCGAGGCCGCGTTCACGTCCGCGGCCCACGGCGAAGAGGAGCTCGCCGCGCTCGAGGCCGCGCTGGGCTCGGCATGGGCGCGGTAGCGGTCGTCGGCGGCGGGCTCGCCGGACTCACGGCGGCCTTCCGGCTCAAGCAGCAGGGCGCGCGAGTGGTCGTGTACGAGGCGGCCGACCGCGTCGGCGGCGTGGTGGTCACCGAGCGCCGTGACGGCTACCTGGCCGACCTCGGGCCGAACACGATGGCGGCGCCGTCGCCCGCGCTGCACGCGCTGCTGGGCGAGCTCGAGCTCACCTCCGCGCTGGTGCCCGCCTCTCCCGTCGCCCGTACCCGCTACATCGTGAAGAAGAAGCGGCTGCTTCCGCTGCCGATGTCGCCGCAGGACCTCCTCACGACCCGGCTGCTCTCGAACGGGGCCAAGCTCGCGGTGTTCGGCGAGCCGCTGGTCGAGGCCGCGGACGGGGCGCTGGATGAGAGCGTCGCGACGTTCGTCCGCCGACGCTTCAACCAGGAAGTCCTCGACTACATCGCCAACCCCTTCGTCGCCGGCATCTTCGCGGGCGACCCGGAACAGCTCTCCGCGCGGCACGCGCTGCCGCGGCTCTATGGGCTCGAGCGTACGCACGGCTCGGTCGTGAAGGCTCTCGCCGGCATGCGCTCGGGAAAGCGGGAGGAGGGCGCGCCTGGCGGCGGCCTCTTCTCCCTCGCCGCGGGGATGCAGGACCTGTCCGACGCGCTGGCGCGCGCGCTCCGCGCGGAGATCCGGCTCCGCTCGCCGGTCACGCAGCTCCGCGCCGGGCCCAAGGGGTGGACGGTGGGCGCGGCCTTCCAGCCGACCGAGCTATACGACGCGGTAGTCTACGCCGCGCCCGCGCACGCGGTGGACGAGTTGGGCTTCGATCTTCCGGGCGGCGACCGGCTCAAGACCCTGGCCAGCATCAGCCACCCGCCCGTCGGCGTGCTCGCCCTGGGCTTCCGGCGCGACGAGGTGGCGCATCCGCTCGACGGGTTCGGGTTCCTCGTGCCCGAAGTGGAGCGCCGCCACGTGCTCGGCGTCGTCTTCTCGTCGGCGCTGTTCGCCGGCCGGGCGCCGGACGGCCACGTGCTGCTCACCGCGTTCGTGGGCGGCGTCCGCAATCCCGACCTCGCCAACGCCGATCTTCCCACCCTCACGGCTCGAGTGCACGACGACTTGCGCGCCCTGCTGGGCGCCGCGGGCGAGCCTACCTTTCGTGCCTTCCGGCTGTGGCCCAAGGCGATCCCACAATACGATCTGACCTACGGCCGGTTCCACGAGATCATGGAAGAGACGGAACGGCGGAATCCGGGGCTCGCGCTCGCCGGCTCGTACCGCGACGGCGTGTCGGTGGGCGAAGCCATCGCCTCCGGCGAGGCCGCCGCCGCCCGCGTGGCGCCGGTGACGGCGGGCGCCGCCCGGGTGTGAGCGCGCCGCTCCGCGTCGGCACGCGCGCGAGCGCGCTCGCCCTGTGGCAGACCGAGCACGTCCGCGCCCGCCTCCATGCCGCGGGCTACCGCACGGAACGCGTCGAGATCCGCACCACCGGCGACATGGTGCAGGACGTTCCGCTCGCGCGGATCGGCAGCCGCGCGCTCTTCACCCGGCAGATCGACGACGCCATGCTCGACGGCCGGATCGATCTCGCCGTCCACTCGCTCAAGGATCTGCCCACCGTGCTGCCCGAGGGCATCGCGCTGGCCGCCGTGGCGGAACGGGAGGACCCGCGCGACGCCCTGGTGGGCCGCGGCCCGCTCGGGTGGGACGATCTGCCGCGCGGCGGCATCGTGGCCACCAGCAGCCTGCGGCGCCGCGCGCAGCTCCTGCACCTCCGCCCTGATCTCGAGGTTCGGGACGTCCGCGGCAACGTGGACACCCGGCTGCGCAAGCTCGACGCGAGCTCCGAATGGTCGGCGATCCTGCTCGCCGTGGCGGGACTCGTCCGGCTCGGCCTCGACCAGCGCATCGGCGAGCGCCTGAGTCCGGAGCTGATCCTGCCCGCGCCCGGCCAGGGCGCGCTCGCGGTCACCGCCCGCCGCGATGATGCGGCTGCCGCCACCGCGGCGGCACGCGCGGTTCACCACGCCGAGACTTCGCGAGCCGTCGCGGCGGAGCGAGCATTCCTCAGGACGCTCGAAGGCGGGTGCCAGGTGCCCGTCGGCGCCCACGCGACCCTCGCGGGCGAGACCGTCCGAGTGCACGGCCGCGTCGTGTCGCTCAAGGGCGTGCGAGCCGTCGAAGCCGTGGAGACCGGCCTCGCGCGCGACGAGAACGAGGCCGACGCACTGGGCGTGCGCCTGGCCGAGCGGCTGCGTGCGGACGGGGCCGACGTGGTGCTGGCCGAGGCACGGGCCGCGGCGGCGCCCTCGGTGCCGGAGCCGTGATCGCGGCCACCGTGGTCGTGACCGCCTCGGCCGGCGCGTTTCCCGGGCTGGGTGACGCGCTCCGCGCGATCCCGGCCGCGGTGGAGGACACGCCGCTCATGACGTTCGCCCCGCCGCTCGACTGGCGGCCGGTTGACGAGGCGATCCGCGGCCTCGCGCGGTACCGCGCCATCGCGTTCACGTCGCCGCGGTCGGCGTGTGCCTTCGCGGAGCGGATGCGGGCGCTGGACGCAACGATGCCGCCGAACGCCTCGGCCTGGGCGGCGGGCAGAGGGACGGCCGAGGCGCTGGGGGGTGCGCTGGGCGAGGTGCGGGCGCCGGAGCCGCGCCGAGTCGCTGAGCGGGGCGCTGCCGCGGCTCTGGCGGACGCGCTCGTCGCCGCACGAGTGGGCGGGCCCGTGCTGTTTCCCTGCGGCGATCTTCGGCGCGACGAGCTGCCCGCGCGGCTCCGGAGCAAGGACTTCGAGGTGGGCGAGGTGGTCTGCTACCGTTCGGTGCTCGCCGGCGAGAGCGAGGCGCGCCGCGCGGCGGAGCGCGCGCAGGTGCTGGTCGTGGCCAGTCCCAGCGTCGCCGACCTGCTCGCCCGGGCGTGCCCCGCGGGCGTGCGGCCGGCGCTCGTCGCGGTGGGCCCGACGACGGCTGCGGCGGC
>JAICJD010000163.1 GCA_025928645.1 Gemmatimonadales bacterium | reverse complement strand
TGGCAGTTGAAGCATTCCAGACGGTTTAACCAGGGCTCTGGACCTGGGCACGCTGCCATTCCTTCTACAAACCCGTCGAAGCCAGTCGCCCCCGAAGGTGAGCGCAAGATAGCGGGCCACGGCGGGAATTGGAAGGGGCGTCCGCCACCGAAGCTGCGTTAGCTGACCCGCTTATGGCGTTAGGGTAAAATGACTTATATCTGTGAGCTCAAGCTTTATGTCAGTGCTTCCCAGTGCTCGCCTCCGCCACTCACTCCGCTCACCGCCCCGCTCTTTCGACCCGGTTCCGGCCGCTGTTCTTGGCCACGTACAGCGCGGCGTCGGCCTGGGCCGGGAGGGCCTTCAAGGCAGGGCAAGTCTCCGGGCACGCTGCCACGCCGAACGACGCGCTGAGCGGCCACTGCCGGCCGTTCCAATCCCACGGGGTGGTGCCGAGCCGAAGGCGGATTCGTTCCGCGATCCGGAAGCCGGTCTCGAGATCCGCCTTGGGAAGCCAAACGGCGAACTCCTCCCCGCCAATCCGGGCCGCCAGGTCACCGCCGCGAATCTGGCTCTGGATGATCCGGGCGAAATGGACGAGCGCCGAGTCGCCGGCGGGATGACCGAGAGTATCGTTCAGCAGCTTGAACCGGTCGAGGTCGCTGTACACCAGCGCCCCGGCGCGGGGTCCGCGGGGCGGCTCGGCCTGCCCGACCAGCTCGTCGAACTTCCGCCGGTTGGCCAGTCCGGTCAGCCGGTCGGAGCTGGCGTGGGCGGCCCGCTTGTCCGCCTCGAGCGCGCGGGCGAGTCTCGGCCCCGCGTTTGCCAGCGCCTCCATCAGCTCGGCCAGCGCGGCGCCGATCGGCTCCCGGCCGCCGGCCGGCCAGATCGCCACGGCGCCGAACGCCTCGTCGCCCACGAGAATGGGCAGCAGCATCACGGCGCCGGGGCGCTGCCGCCGGTCGGGAACCACGCCGCCGAGCGGGTCGCCCTCCATCATCAGCTGCCCCACCTCGCCCCGGGCGACGCGCGCGATGTCGCTGATCTCGGGCACCACCGCGTCGAGCAGCCGCCGGTCGCCCCGGCCCGAGACGCCGACGATGCGCACGGGAGGGAGCGGCTCGAGCGAATCGCGCGGATGCTCCGCCGGCTCCTCCTTGGCCGCCACGATCACCTGCGCATCGAGCGCCCGCTCGAGCTGGTACGCGAGTCGAAGACCGACGCTCCCCGTGGACTCGAGCGACGCCTCCTGCGTGCCCGCCTGGGCCAGCGCGATCACCTGCGGCCGGCGGCGGACGCCTTCGAGCAGGCGGCGCAGATCTGCCTCGACCAGCTCGATCCGGCCGGCATCGAAGTCGGCCGGGAGCAGCAGCCCTACCGCCGCGCCGCTCGCCGCGCGGAACATCAGGGTGCCGCTGTCCATGCGCTCGGCCCCGCTCTGCTCCTGGTCGCGCGCGCGCTCGAGCCGGCGATCGACCGCCACGACCTGGGATACCGACAGCCGCTCGGCGTCCACGATCCGCTCGGCACGGGGCCCCTCTTCGTGAGGGTCGAGCTCCGCCACCCAGACGCCGAGGGCCCCGTAGCAGCGGCGCAGCCACTCCAGCGCGGGATCCGGCAGCAGGTGAGGGCCGACCTCGGGCGCGATGGCCAGTCCCGAGCGGCGGCGGGCGGCGGCCCACCCCGCGCCGGCGCCCAGGAGCGCCGCGAGGACCAGCGCGACCAGGGTCACTCCCGCAGCCACCCGCGCCGGCGAAACCACAGATAGATGGCGACTACGATCACCGCCATCGCGGCGAGCACCGTCGGGTAGCCCCAGCGGGAGCGGAGCTCGGGCATGTAGTCGAAGTTCATGCCGTACACGCCCACCAGGAACGTGAGCGGCAGGAAGAACACCGAGAACACGGTGAGGATACGCATCACCTCGCCGGTGCGGTGCGCGGCCAGCGCGAGCTGAAGGTTGAGGATGGTGTTGGCGTCGTCGAGCAGCTCGTCGGCGTAGAAGTGATAGCTCTCGACATTCTCCTCCACGTCGCGGTACAACGTCGCCGCCCGGCCGCTCGCCGGCGCGAGGCGCTGCACCACGTCCAGGGTTCGCCACAGCAGGCGCTTGATCAGCGTCACCTGCCGCTTCAGCACGTGGATCTCGCGCAGGTCGCGGGCGAATCCGCCCGCGTCGGTGTCCCGCCCGCCGAATACCAGCTCCTCGAACGCGTCGATCCGGCTCTCGATGGCCTCCATCGGCTTGAGGAAGGTGTCCACCGCCGCGTTGAGGATCTGGGTCAGCAGGTAGGTCTGGACTCCGTCCTTCGGGGACTTGACCGGCTGGTCGCCGGTGAATCTGGTCTCGACGGCCGCGAGCCAGGGCTGGTCGGTGCGGTGGATGGTGATGAGGAACGACTGCCCGACGAAGATCGCCACCTTGCGCGTGAGCTCCTGCACGGTGGCGCACGTGTTCTCCGCCCGCTCGTCGAACGCACGGATGATGATGAAGCGGTAGTTCTCGAACTCCTCGAACTTGGGAAGGTGCTCGGGGTCGAGACAGTCTTTCACCGACGTGGTGTGCAGCCCATAGGTCCGCGCCACCTCTTCGAGCTCGGCCGGCGTCGGCTGGACCAGGTCCAGCCAGACGAGCGCGGGCTCGGAGCGCTGAAGGACGGTACGCGCGCTCACGGCCGGCCCCCCGCCGCGCGCGCGCCGGAGCAGATACGGCTCGCGGCGACCGCGGCCCCGAACCCGTTGTCGATGTTGACTACGGTGAGGCCGGCCGCGCACGAGTTGAGCATGCCCAGCAGCGCGGCGAGCCCGCCGAACGCGGCGCCGTAGCCCACGCTCGTCGGCACCGCGATGACCGGCGCGGCCACCAGCCCGCCCACGACGCTCGGCAGCGCGCCTTCCATGCCGGCCACCACGATCACCACCCGCGCCCGCTCCAGCGCCGCGTCGGCCGCGAGCAGCCGGTGGATACCGGCCACGCCCACATCCACCAGCCGCTCGACCCTGAGGCCGAAAGCCTCCGCGGTCACCGCCGCTTCCTCCGCCACCGGCAGGTCGCTCGTGCCGGCCGAGACCACCAGCAGCGGGCCGGCCGAGGGCTCCGGCGCGTCCTCGGCGGGAAGCCACACCGTGCGTCCCAGCGGGTCCCAGTGCATGCGCGGGAATTGCTCGCGGAGCGCGGCGGCTGTCGGCTCCGTCGCGCGGGTGCCGAGGAAGCTCCCCGTCGCGGCGGCCAGCCGCGCGCAGATGGCGACCACCTGCTCGAGCGACTTGCCCTCGCAGAACACGACCTCGGGGTGACCCTGGCGGAGCGCGCGGTGATGATCGATGCGGGCGAACGGAAGGTCTTCGAACGGAAGGTGGCGCAGCCGCTCCACGGCGGCGGCCGGTGCGACGCGGCCTGCGGCGACGTCGGCGAGCAGGGCTTCGAGCTGCTCGGGTCTCACGCCACCGCGGCCGCCGGCTCGAGATAGTCCAGGAAGATGCCCTCGGCCTCGGCGATCGACTCGATCTGGAAGAGCCGCTGGCGCAGCTCGCCGGCCCTGGTCATGCCCTTGGTGTACCAGCCCAGGTGCTTGCGGAACTCGATCACCGTCTTGCGGGTGTCGCCCTGCAGCCGGAGGGCGAGCCGGGCGTGCTCGAGGGCCACGCGAAAGCGCTCCGCCGCGGTGGGCGAGGCCGGCGCCGGCCTCCCGTCGAGCAGCGCGCGGCCATCGCGGAAGAGCCACGGGTTTCCGAAGGCCCCCCGCCCGACCATGATGCCCGCGCACCCCGTGTGCCGCCGCATGCGGACGAGATCCTCGGCTGTCTGGACGTCGCCGTTGCCGATGACGGGAATGTCGAGCGCCTCGGCCACGCGCGCGATGTCGTCCCAGTTCGCCTTGCCCGTGAACATCTGGGTCCGGGTGCGCGCGTGCAGGGTGAACGCGCGCGCGCCCGCGTCCTGCATCCGGAGCGCGATCCCGACCGGATCGCGGGTCTCGTCGTTCCAGCCGCTCCGGGTCTTCACGGTCACCGGCAGGTGGGTGGCGGCGATGACCGCGCGGATGATCCGCTCGACCAGGTCCATGTCGCGGAGGCAGCCGGAGCCGCCGTTCCGCTGCACGACCTTCTTGACGGGGCAGCCGAAGTTGATGTCGATGAACTCGGGCGCGTAGTGCTGGGTGATGAGCGCCGCGGCCTCGGCCATGGCGTTGGCATCGGCCCCATAGATCTGGATGCCGATCGGCCGCTCCACTCCCTCGAACTCGGCGCCCTCGAGCGTGTTCCGGATCCGGCGGCGGATGGCCTCGGAGCTCAGGAACTCGCTCAGCACGACGTCCGCGCCCATCCGCCGGCAGATCTGGCGGAACGGCGCCTCCGACACCCCGGCCATCGGGGCGAGCAGGAGCGGAAACGGGTGGGCCGAGGGATAGGGCAACTGCATGGGGACAAAATACTTGGCGGCTGGACGGACGGCAATGGAACCGGCCTTGCCGCCGGGGCGTAGTGGGCTGATGCCCCTGTCCCGCGCTGCTCTGCTCTCGCTCCTCATCGTCTGGGCCGCGGCGCCCGCGTCGGCTCAGGACGACCCGATCCTCGCCTCGCGCGCCGCCTATCAGGAGGCGGTTCGCGCTTACGAGGCCCACGACGTCCCGGCCTTCCTCGCGCACGCGCGGGAGGCCGAGCGGCTGCGTCCCGACCACGGCGGGGTGATCTACGCCCTGGCATCCGCCTGCGCGCTGAGCGGCGATACCGCCGGCGCGTTTGCCGCGCTCCGCAAGTTCGCCGCGCTCGGGTATACGGCGGATGTGGCGGCCGACTCCGACTTCACGCGGCTCAAAAAGCTCCCGGCGTTCACGGCGGTGCGCCGCTCGCTTGCGCGCAATGCGGAGCCCGTGCTGCGCTCGCGGCGGGCGTTCACGCTGCCCGAGCGGGACCTTCTCACCGAGGGCATCGCCTGGGACTCGGTCACCCGGACCTTCTTCGTCGGCAGCGTGCACCATCGCAAGATCCTGCGGATCGAGCCGTCGGGCCGCGTGTCCGTGCTGGTGCCGCCGGGCCGGGACGGCCTGCTCGCCCCTCTCGGCATGCGGGCCGATCCCACCCGACGCCTCCTCTGGGTGGCGGCCTCTGCGGTACCTCAGATGGAAGGGTACGACACGGCGGACGCTGGCCGCTCCGGCGTGTTCGCGTTCGATCTCGGCACGGGCGAGCTCCGAGGGCGCTACCTCATATCGCCGGACGGCCAGGCGCACGCGCTGGGCGACGTGATCGTGAGCCGCGCCGGCGACGTCTACGCCACCGACAGCCGCGCGCCCGCGATCTATCGGATTTCACGCGGCGCCGACTCCATCGAGCGCTTCCTCACGTCCCCGCTCCTGCTCTCGGCCCAGGGCATGGCGCTCGACGGGAACGAGCGCACGATGTACGTGGCGGACTACTCCCGCGGTCTCCTGCGGGTGGACCTTGCCGCCCGCGTCGTTCGGCCCGTGCCCCGCGACGACGGCGTGCTCGCGCTGGGCATCGACGGGCTGTACCGGGCGGGGAACGACCTGGTCGGGGTCCAGAACGGTGTCGAGCCGCACCGGGTCGTACGTCTCCATCTGGAGCGCGGCGGCGATCGGATCACCGGCGTCGAGCTGCTGGAGCGAGCTCGGCCGGACTACGCGGAGCCGACGCTCGGGGTCGTCGTCGGCGGCGCGCTGTACTACGTGGCCAACAGCCAGTGGGAGCGGTTCAAGGACGACGGCACGGTCGATGCGCCCGACCGACTCCGCCGCCCGCTGGTGCTGCGCCTCCCGCTCTGACGGCCGCCGTTGCCTCGTGACGTGGCCAGCACTAGCTTCTCGCCACGCCATGCACCTCACCGACTTCTTCACGCCCGAGAGCATTTCGCTCGCGCTGGCCGGCGGCGGCAAGGACGAGATCCTCACCGGGCTCGTCTCGCTCCTCGGGCTCGATGACGGTGCCAGCGACACGCTGCTGCGCATGCTGCAGCGGCGGGAGACGCTGGGCTCGACGGGCGTGGGGCGGGGCATCGCGATCCCGCACTGCCGCTCGCTGGTCGTGACCAGGCTCCGGCTCGCGTACGGGCACCACGCGGCGGGCGTCGAGTACCAGGCCATCGACAACCGGCCGGTACACGATTTCTTTCTCATTGTGGCCCCGCCGCTGGAGATCTCGAACCAGTACCTCCCGGTGCTGGGCAAGATCGCGCAGTTCGCGAAGGAGCCGGATGTCCCCGCCCGGCTCGCCGCGCTCGGGTCGGCGGATGACTTCCTCCGGCTGCTGGGAGAGAAGGGAGTGTAGCCGGTGCGTCCGTGGTCTCCGATCCTGCTGCTGGCCGCCTGGTTCCCTTCCCTGCTCCATGGCCAGAGCCCGTCGGACCGCGCCGAGCTCGACCGCTTTCGCGACTCGCTCGCCGGCACCCACGATACCAGCTCGCTTCGCCGCTTCCAGTCCACGCTCCGCCACGCCTCCGACAACAAGGACGACCCGGTCGGCGCGCTCCGCGTCGCGCTCGTGGCGCTCCGCCTCGCCGAGCTCGACGCCGACCCGTCGGCGGGCGACGCGCGTGACGCGCTCCAGCGGCTGGTCAAGCGAACGCCGGACTGGCCTCTCGCCTGGCATCTGCTGGCCCGGGCCGAGCGCCGGCGCGCCGAATGGGAGCGCGCGGACACGCTCGCGCTGGGCAACCGGATCGGCACGGGGAGTCTGGAGCGCGCGCTGGAGGACGAGCGCCGGGCCGTGGACGCCGACCCCCGCTACCTCCCCGCGGCGCTCGACCTGGCGGACCTCGCGTTGGGTCTCCGCGACACGGCGCTCTACGTCCCCGCCCGCGACGCCCTCCGGCGTGCGGTCGAGGCTCATCCACCGCGGGAGCGCCCCGTTGCCATCGCCGAGTCGCCGGCCGGTCGGGGCGGGCCGGTGACGCCCACCGATCCCCGCGCCGCGGCCGATCCGCCCGAGGCGGATCCCGCCCCGGTGATGCTCCTCCTCGCCCGAGGTCGGCTCGAGCGCGCCACGGGCCAGCCCGACTCGGCGCTGGCCGCCTTCGAGCGGGCGGCGTCTGCGCACGCCCGTCCGGGCTCCGATTCAGCTCTGGAGGCGCGCGGCAGTGCCGTAGCCTTGCTCGAGTGCGCCCGCACCGCGCTCGCGGCCGACACCACCGACCGGTCGGCCGCCGCCGACCACTTTTATTTCGCCGGGGCGGCGAGCGACGACTCGGCCGTCGTCGCCGGCTACCGCGCCGACCTCACGCCCATTGCCGCCGACTCGGAGCTCACGGGCTTCGACACCGCCCGCGGGGCGGAACGCGCGCTCTGGCTCCAGCGCTTCTGGACCGACCGCGACCGCGCCGAGCTCCGGAAGGACGGCGAGCGGATTCGCGAGCACTACCGCCGGCTGCTGTACGCCCGGCGCCACTTCGCGCTCACCATCTCGCGGCGATTCTACGGCCAGCGCGACGCCTACCACTCGGGAAGCGACGAGCTGGACGACCGCGGGGTGATCTACGTGCGCCACGGCGAGCCCGCCACCCGGCTCCGGCCGTTCGTGTTCGGTCTCATGCCGAACGAGACCTGGCGCTACGGCCGCGCCGACGGCGATCTGCTCTTCCATTTCAGTGCGGGATACGACGACTCGGGCGGTGGCGACCTCTACGACTACCGGCTGGTCGAAAGCGTGCTGGACCTTCGCGGCGCTGCCGACGCGACTGAAGATCAGCTCCTGCTCTCGCGCGCCGATCTGTCGCCCATGTACTCACGCATGCTCCACTGGGGCCCCAACGGCGCGGCCCGCGTGCGGGCGCG
>JAICJD010000093.1 GCA_025928645.1 Gemmatimonadales bacterium | reverse complement strand
GGGTCTCGCACGGCCGCTGGAACTCCGCCGTCCACCGAGCAGGCGAGCGGGCGCGGAGCGCGGAGCGCGCTATCGGAAGGGCGTTCCGCCGCGGAGCCCTCAGGTCGCGAGCCACCCGCCTCCGAAGGCCCGAGCGGCAACGGGCCGAATACCGCGTCCGGCGATGGCGTCGGTGCCTCGGCCGAGCCCGGTGAGCGGGTGCCCGCCACGCTCCAGGCAATCGTCGAGGCGTGGCCCGACCTGGTGGGCCAGGTGCGCGACCGTAGCCGGTTCCTGGGCGAAGCGCTGGCCGCTACCCTGCCGTGCCAGCTCGAGCCGCGCTGGGTCACGGTGGAGTTGAATGAGCCGAACCCGTTGTTCGCCGAGCGGTTGCAGGAGCAGGCTCGAGCGGTGGAAGAGGTGCTGAGCCGGGCGCTGGGCGCGCCGATGCGGCTCCGGGTCGTCGAGCGGGCCGGCGGGGCGGCGCCGGCGGCGGCCCCCCGCCGGCTCACCGAAGCGGCCCTCAAGGCGGACCGTCTTCGGGCCTTTCGGGCCAAAGACCCGAGCCTCGACACCGCCGCTGATGCGTTAGATTTGGAGATCGTGGACTAGCTTGCCCGTCGATTCTCCGTCCCTTTACTTTGCCGGGTCATGGCCGGACTACCCGATAGCATGGCAGATCTTCAACAGCTCTTTCAGCTCGGCCAGCAGATGCAGGGCCGGCTGCAGCAGCTTCAGACCGAGCTCGCCGGGCGGGTCATCGAGACCTCGGCAGGCGGCGGCATGGTGCGCGTCACGGCCGACGGCCGGGGAACCGTGCGGGCCGTCGTCATCGATCCGGCGGTGTTCGCGGAGCACGACGCGGAGTTTCTCGGCGACCTGGTGACGGCTGCCGTCGCCGAGGCACAGCGGCGGGCCGCGGACCTCCTCCAGGCCGAGATGCGAAAGGTCCCCTCGCCGCCGTTCGTCGGCTGACGGTGAGCGCGATCGAGGCGCTGATCACGGAGCTCGCGCGGCTGCCGGGGATCGGCCGCAAAACGGCCCAACGTCTCACCTTCCATCTGCTCCAGCAACCGCCCGAACAGGCGGGGCGGCTCGCGTCGGCGCTCGTCGCCGTGAGCGAGCGTGTGCGGCCGTGCGAGCAGTGCGGCAACCTCACCGAGGAGCAGCCCTGCGCGATCTGCCGCGATCCGCGGCGCGATCCCGCGCTGCTCTGCGTGGTCGAGGACGCGTCGGCGGTGGCGGTGGTCGACCGCTCGACCGATTTCCGCGGCCGATACCACGTGCTGGGCGGCCGGCTCTCGCCGCTCGATGGGATCGGGCCCGAGTCGCTGCGGCTGGATCCGCTCGTGGCGCGGGTGCGCGGCGGCGAGGTGCGCGAGGTCATTCTCGCGACGAACCCCTCGATGGAGGGCGAGGTGACCGCCACCTACATCCAGCAGCTGCTCGCCGGGCTGAACGTCCGGGTTACGCGGCTCGCGCGCGGGCTCCCGATGGGCGGCGACCTCGAGTACGTCGACGGCGTCACCCTGGCCCACGCGCTGGTGGCCCGGCAGGAGGTCTCCTGATGCGCTCGCGGGCGCTGCTCTTTACCGGCGGAGTCGTCACCGGAGCGGCCGCGGGCTGGTGGCTCGCCCAGCGGCGGCTTACGACACACCAGCGCGATCTGTTCAGTCCGCGCCCGCTCCGGCGGCTGGCCGCGCTGGGCTTCCTCGCCGGGCAGACGGGGGTCGATACGATTCGCCTGCTTCGCGACTATCTGACCTGGGAGCGGCAGCCGGTGCTGCGCCGGCGGGCAAAGGCGATCCTGCGGGGCCTCGAGGCCACGCTCGCGTGAGGCGGGGACGGTGAGCGGCGCCTCGAGCTGGTCCTTCCGGGAGGAGGACTCCCGGGCCATCCAGGTCATCCTCGACGGATTCCTGGGCGAGTCGAACGCGCGGACGGCGCTGATCGTCGACCGCACCGGCCAGCTCGTGGCCACCGTCGGCGAGCCGCCGCAGTTCGATCCGACCGCGTTCGCCTCGCTCACGGCGGCCGACTTCAGCGCCAACGATCAGCTCGCCCGCATGCTGGGCGAGCCCGAGTTCGGCGCGCTGTTCCACCAGGGCGAGCGCGAGTCCATGTACCTCGCCGATGTGGCGCGGCGGGTGATCCTGGTGGTCCTGTTCGACAACCGCACGACGCTGGGGCTGGTGAAGCTCCGGGTCAAATCGGCCGTTGGAAAGCTGAATCAGGTGTTCACCGACATGTTCAACCGCGACGGAACCAGCGCGCCGGGCGTGGCGTCGGAGTTTCTCGGCGAGGCGGAAGACGAGATCGACAAACTCTTCGGGGCCTGAGGGAGACCGCAAGCATGTCGATGATCAACTACGCCTCGCGCGAGATCAACTGCAAGCTCGTGTACTACGGGCCGGGGCTCGGCGGGAAGACGACGAACCTCGAGTTCGTCTACAACAAGGTCGCGCCCGGCTCCCGCGGCAAGATGATCTCGCTCGCCACCGAGACCGAGCGCACCCTGTTCTTCGATTTTCTGCCGGTGGACCTGGGCACGATCCGCGGGTTCAAGGTGAAGTTCCACCTCTACACCGTGCCCGGACAGGTGTACTACAATGCCTCGCGCAAGCTCATTCTCAAGGGCGTGGACGGGGTGGTGTTCGTGGCGGACAGCCAGATCGAGCGGATGGACGCCAACGTCGAGGCGATGCAGAACCTGTACGAGAACATGAGCCAGCACGGCTATGATCTCACGAAGATCCCCTTCGCCATCCAGTACAACAAGCGCGACCTGCCCAACGCCGCGCCCGTGGCCGAGCTGCAGGCGGCGCTCAACCCGGGCTGGCCGCTGGACGACCCCGCCAAGCAGCGGGTGACGGCCGACCCCAGCCGGGACGGCGAGTACCTGATCACGCAGCAGGACGGCCAATGGGTCGAGCGCGCGCCATACTTCGAGGCGGTGGCGCTCACCGGCGACGGCGTGTTCGACACCCTGAAGGCGATCAGCAAGAGCGTCGTCAAGACGTTGGGGTAGCGGGCGGCATGTGGACGCTCCCGAACATCATCACGCTGATCCGGATCTGCTTCACGCCGGTCATCGCCCTCCTCCCGTTCATCGAGGGGTATTGGCCGAAGCTCATCGCGTTCCTCATCTTTCTGGTCGCCGCCATCAGCGACGTGTACGACGGGCACCTTGCCCGGTCGCGCAACGAGGTCAGCGACCTCGGCAAGCTGCTCGACCCCATCGCCGACAAGCTGCTGCTGTTCGCCATGCTGGTCCCGATCTACTGGATCTCGCGGACGCGGCACGATCTCTACGACATCCCCATCTGGGGCAGCATCCCGCTGTGGGTGTGCGTGCTGCTGATCGGGCGCGAGGTGGCGATGACGGCGTTCCGGTTCTGGGCGCGGCGGCGCGGCGTGGTCATCGCCGCGGCCGGCGCGGGCAAGCTCAAGACCACGATCCAGAACATCTTCATCGGCGCCGTCATTCTCTGGTTCGCCTTCCGCGACGCCCGCAAGCCGCTCGGCTGGGAGCACAGCCGCTACGCCGAGTACTGGAACCAGTTTCACGGCGGGTTCGTGGCGGTGACGCTCGCGGTGGCCACGCTGCTCACGGTCTACTCCTTCGTGCTGTACATCTACCGCAATCGGAGGCTGTTCTCGCGCGCCCACTGAGGCCCGGCACGATTCCCGCCGCGGCGAGAGGCTCTCCGCCACCCATCCCTCCATGAACCTCGAGCTGCTCACCATCGGGACCGAGCTGCTGCTCGGCTTCACCGTGGACACGAACGGCGCCGAGCTCGCGCGCGCGGCCGCCGCCGTCGGCGTCCGGGTGGTCCGGCGGGAGAGCGTCGGCGACGACGCGGAGGCGATCCGCTCGGCCGTGGGCGAAGCCCTGGCCCGGACGGGCGCCGTCCTCACCACCGGCGGTCTCGGGCCCACGCGGGACGACCTGACCAAGCAGGTGGTGGCCGGCCTGTTCGAGAAGCCGCTCCGGTTCGACGAGCAGGTCTGGGCCGACGTGGTCGAGCGGTTCGCGCGCCTCGGCCGGGCGCCCGCGGCCAGCAACCGGACGCAGGCCGAGGTGCCGGACGGCGCGATCGTGCTGCGGAACCGGTGGGGCACGGCGCCGGGCCTCTGGATCGAGGGGCCGCGCGGCCTGGTCATCATGCTGCCGGGTATCCCCGCGGAGATGCGGAACCTCATGGCGCACGAAGTGGCACCGCGCCTCGCCGCGCGCGGCAACGGCGGCGTCATCCGCTCGCGCACCGTGCGCACGACCGGGGTGGCCGAGTCCAGCCTGGCGGAGCGCCTGGGTGAGATCGAGCGAGAGGTGGCGCCGCTCACCCTGGCCTACCTCCCGGGGTTCGACGGTGTCGATCTTCGGCTCAGCGCGTGGGAGCTGCCCGCCGCGCAGGCTGACGAGCGCCTCCGCGCGGGCGTGGCGCTCCTGCGCGCGCGGGCCGGCGAGGCCGTCTATGGCGAGGACGACGAGGATCTGGCCGCGGTGGTGCTCGAGCGGGCGCGGGCGGGCGGGCTCACCCTGGGTACCGCCGAGTCCTGCACGGGCGGCCTCCTCGGAGGACGGCTGACCGAGATTCCCGGCAGCTCTGACGTGTTCATGGGCGGCGTGGTGTCCTATTCCAACGAGCTCAAGACCAAGCTGCTCGGCGTGGACCCCGGCCTCATTGCCGTCGACGGCGCGGTGAGCGAATCGGTCGCCCGTGCCATGGCGCTGGGCGCGGTGCGTGTGCTCGGGGTGAGCCTCGCGGCGTCGGTCACGGGCATCGCCGGGCCGGGCGGGGGGACGCCCGCGAAGCCGGTCGGCACCGTCTGGATCGGGGTCGCCGAGGGAGAGTCGGTCGAGGCGCGGCGGCTCCAGATCCCCGGCGACCGCCACAACGTCCGGGTCCGCGCGGCGCAGGCGGCGCTCGCCATGCTCGACCGGCGCCTTCGCGTCCGCTGACCGCGCCGACGCCCGGCCCCTCCTGGGGCCGCTGTTATCTTTCGGGGTTTGAGCCCTCAAACGAGGTCGCACGTGACTGACAATCGCAGATACAGCGGAGAATACGCCGACGATGTCGAGCGGATGCACACGCCGGGCGGCATGAGCGAGCCCGCGGCCGCCAGCGGTCGCAGCGCCGACGGCGCCGATCTGGCGTCCACCGATATGTCCCAGGAGCCCTCCTCCCGCGAGCCCGACTCCCAGGCCGAGTTCGGCGCGAGGACCGGCCTGCCGGCCGAGCCGGCGGAGCAGGCTGCCCGCCGGCTCGAGGCGCAGCTCGAGGAGGCCCGCGAGCGGCACCTCCGGCTCGCGGCCGAGTACGACAACTTTCGCAAGCGGGTGGCGCGCGAGCGTGCGGAGCTCTCCGACCGGGCCCAGGCCGCGCTGGTGGGCCGCCTGCTCGACGTGCTCGACGACATGGACCGGCTCAGCGGCGACGGCGCCTCCGCCTCCTCCGAGCAGTTCCGCCATGCCGTCGAGCTGGTCGACAAGAAGCTGTGGAAGGAGCTGCAGGCTGCCGGGGTCGAGCGCATCGATCCGGTGGGCGCGCCGTTCGATCCGAGCCTGCACGAGGCGGTGTCGGTCGCACCGCCGCCTTCGCCCGACCAGGACCACCAGGTGAGCGCCACCTTCCAGGTGGGCTACCGGTTCAAGGGCACGCTGATTCGGCCCGCCCGGGTCCAGGTGTACTCCGAGCAGGGCCAGGCCTAGCGTGGCCGCGAAGGACTTCTATCAGGTCCTTGGCGTGTCCGACTCGGCGAGCCAGGACGAGATCAAGAAGGCGTATCGTCGGCTGGCCAAGCAGTATCATCCCGACGCCAACCCGAACAACGCCGGCGCCGCCGAGCGCTTCAAGGAGATCTCCGAGGCGCACAGCGTCCTGTCGGACGCCGAGAAGCGGAAGCAGTACGACCACATGCGCCGGCTGGGCGCGTTCGACGGCGGCGGCATGCGCGGGGGGCCCCGCCCCGGAGCGGGGGCGCGGCGCGGTCCCGCCCAGGGGCCGAGCGCGGAAAACTTCGATTTCGGCGATTTCGGCGGCCTGGGCGACATCTTCTCGTCGATTTTCGGGCGCGGGGGTCGCCAGGAGGAGCCGCGGGCGGAAGCGATCGAGACGCTGGTGGAGGTGCCGTTCCGGGTCGCCGCGCTCGGCGGCAAGGTCAACGTCATGCTGCAGGTGACCGACGTCTGCCCCACCTGCGCGGGATCGGGCGGCGCGCCCGGCGCCACCTGGTCGACCTGTCCCGAGTGCAACGGGCGCGGCACCATCTCGTTCGGGCAGGGCGGCTTCGCGGTGAACCGCCCGTGTCCCCAGTGTCGCGGCCGGGGGCGGATTCCATCCCAGCCCTGTCCCACCTGCCACGGCGCCGGCGAGATCCGCGCCGAGCGGCAGGTGGCGATCACCGTGCCCCCCGGCACCGAGACCGGCACGCGGGTGCGCATGCGCGGCCAGGGCCAGTCCACGCAGGCCGGCGCGCCCAACGGGGATCTCCTGGTCACCTTTCAGGTGCAGCCGGACCGCTTCTTCCGCCGGGAGGGACTCGACATCGTCTGCGAGGTGCCCCTCAACCTGGCGCAGGCCGCGCTGGGCACGCGCATCAGGGTGCGGACGCTCGACGGCAAGCGAGTCGTGCTCCGGATCCCGGGCGGCACCCAGTCGGGGCGGCGCTTCCGTATCAAGGGACAGGGGATCGAGAAGAACGGGGTCAAGGGCGATCAGCTCGTGCAGGTGCAGGTGACCGTGCCCGATCAGCTCACCCCGGAGCAGCAGGAGCTGTTCAAGCGGTTCGCGGAATCCACCGGGATGAACTACTAGGAAGCTTCACTTCTTCCCCTCGATCAGCCGCCGGTGGGTCGCCCGCTCGGCCGTCGGATCGGGTGGTCGCCGCTGCTCGTAGGTCCCGTCCGATCTCAGATCCCACGCCTGCCGGTTGTCTTCCAGCATCAGCAGCAGCAGGTCCCGAATCGCCTGGCGGTCGGCGGGGCTCTCGATCGGCGTGACCGCTTCGATCCGGCGGTCGAAATTGCGCGGCATCCAGTCGGCCGAGCCGATGTAGACCTCCTCGTCACCCCCGTTGAGGAAGTAGCACGCGCGCGAGTGCTCGAGGAACCGGCCCACGATGCTGATGACGTGGATCGAGTCGCTCACGCCGGGCAGACCGGGCCTGAGGCAGCAGATGCCGCGCACGATGAGGTCGATCGGCACCCCGGCGCCCGAGGCCTCGTACAGCGCCGCGATGATGTCCGGGTCCACCAGCGCGTTCATCTTGGCGATGATGCGCGCGGGCCGCCCCTCCCGCCGGTGATCGATCTCCCGCCGGATCATGCCGAGGAACCGCTCCCGCATGCCGCGTGGCGCCACGATGAGCTTGCGGTAGCCCGCCGGCGACGCGAACCCCGTGAGGACGTTGAAAAGGTCGGTCAGGTCGGCTCCGAGCGCCGGGTTCGCGCTGAGCAGGCCGAAGTCGGTGTAGAGCCGCGCGGTCTTCGGATTGTAGTTGCCCGTGCCGATGTGGACGTAGCGCCGGATCGTGTCGCCCTCGCGCCGGACCACCAGCATGACCTTGGCGTGCGTCTTGAGCCCGGCCACGCCGTAGCTCACGTGCACGCCGACGTCCTCGAGCCGCTGCGCCCAAATGATGTTGTTCTCCTCGTCGAACCGCGCCTGCAGCTCGATCAGCACCGCGACCTGCTTGCCGCGCTCCGCCGCCTGCACCAGCATCCGGGCGATGCTGGAGTCGCCGCCGGTGCGGTAGAGCGTGAGCTTGATGGCCAGCACGTCCGGGTCGTCGGCCGCGGCCTGGATGAACCGCTCGACCGAGGTCTGAAAGCTCTCGTAGGGATGGTGGAGGACCAGGTCGCCCTCCCGGATGACCTCGAAGATGTTGCGCGGCGCGGCGAGGCGGGGCGGCGTCACCGGATGGAAGACCGGATCGCGAAGCGCGGGAACGTCGAGCGACGCGAGCGTGGCGAGGTCGGCCGTGTCCATGAGGCCGGTGACCTCGTACAGGTCGTCGGTCGTGAGCGGCCGGCCGGGAGGATCCTGCTGCTCGCTGAACTCCATCAGCAGCAGCTCCCGGAGCGACGGCGGCATGGAGGCGTGCACCTCGATCCGCACCACCTCCGCGAACCGCCGGTTGCGTACCTCCTCCTGGATGAGGCTCAGCAGGTCTTCGGCTTCATCGCCGTGATCGATCTGGAGGTCGGTGTTCCGCGTGATGCGGAAGGTGTACCACCCCAGGATCTCCACCCCGGGGAACAGCGCTTCGAGATTCGCGCCGATGACTTCCTCGAGCGGCACGAAGTGGCTCGGCGTCGGAAGCGGCACCCAGCGCGGAAGGATCTTGGGCACCTTGACCCGGGCGAATCGCTCCTCGCCGTCCGGGCCGCGGAGCGTCACCGCGAGGGACAGACTCAGGTTCGAGATGTAGGGAAACGGGTGGCCGGGGTCGACCGCGAGCGGCGTCAGCACCGGGAAGATGTTGGCCTGGAAGTAGCCGTCGGCATGCTCCCGCTCGGCGGAGGACAGGTCCCGAAAGCGCTGGTACAGGGTGACGCCTTCCGAGGTGAGCGCCGGGAGCACGTCCTGCATCAGGGACTGCCGGTGGTGCCGGACCTGCTCCCGCACGATCGACGAGATGGCCGAGAGCTGGTCTTCGGGCGTCATGCCGTCCGCGGTGCGCTCGACGATGCCCGCCGCGGACTGCTGCTTGAGCCCGGCGACCCGGACCTGGAAGAATTCGTCGAGGTTGCTGCTGAAGATGGCCAGGAACTTGAGGCGCTCGAGCAGCGGCGTGCGCGGGTCGAGCGCCTCGTGCAGGACCCGCCGGTTGAACTCGAGCCAGGAAAGCTCGCGGTTCAGGTAGAGCGCCGGGTCCCGCAGGTCGGTCGGAGGCGGCGCTGCCGCCGGGGGCACAGGTTGGAGGAGTTCGGTCACGCCCGGAATGTAGAGGCGCGGGGCGGAGCTGGGAACGAAGGGTAACGGCGGCGTAACGGAGCCGCGGCTCGCCCCCTAGTCGCGCCGGCGGGTCGGGAACGCGAGCGACAGGATGAGGCTCACTACGCCCACCACGAGCCCGCCCCAGAACGCCGGCCAGAAGCCGGCCACGGTGAAGCCCAGGTCCCAGCGCGCCGACAGCCACCCGGTCACCAGCAGCATGAGTGCGTTGATCACCAGGGTGAACAGGCCCAGCGTGATGACGATGAGCGGACAGGTGAGCACGGTGACGATGGGCCGCAGGATGCTGTTGACCGCGCCGAAAACCGCCGCCACCAGCACCAGGTCCACTGCCGTGCCGGTGAAGCGAAGCCCGGGAATGAGGTGGCAGGCCACCCACAAGGCGATGGCATTGCCGATCCAGTGCAGGAGGAGCCGGCGCACGCCGCTGCTCAGGCCGCGATCACGCCGCCGCCGAGCACGCGGCCGCCGGCACCGTACAGCACGCCGCTCTGCCCGGGCGTGATGGCCCGAGCCGGCGTGGCGAGGGCGAGGGTCAGCGCGCCGTCCTCGTGGGCCATCACCGTGGCGGGCACCGCGCGCGAGCGGTGGCGGATCTGCGCCTCGCAGGCCTCACCCGCCGCCAGGGGCCCGGCCAGCCAGTTGAGCTCCTCGAGGCGGAGCTGGTGGCCGTCCAGGTCGCTCGCGGTGCCGACGACGACCTCCCGCTGCTCGGGCCTGATCGCGACCACGTAACGAGCCGACGACGCGCCGCCCGGAAGGCCCTTCCGCTGCCCGATGGTGTAGCGGGCAAAGCCCTCGTGCCGGCCGATCACCTCGCCGGTCGTCGTGACGAAGGCGCCCGGCGCGAGCGCGCCGGCGTCGGCCGGCAGATGCCGCTCGAGCACGCCGACGTAGTCGCCGTCGGGCACGAAGCAGATCTCGACCGACTCCGGCTTCTCCGCCGTCACCAGCCCGAGGCGCCGGGCCAGCGCGCGCGTCTGCGGCTTGGAGAGCGAGCCGACCGGAGTGAGCATCCGCGCGACGACCGCACGGTCGATCCCCCAGAGGAAATAGCTCTGATCCTTCCGGGGGTCGGCGCCGCGGTAGAGCGCGCCGTCGCGGGCCACGGCGTAGTGCCCGGTCGCGATGTAGCGGCAGTCGAGGGCGTCCGCGTGGGCGACCAGGTCGCGGAACTTGGTGAACGAGTTGCACCGCACGCACGGAATGGGCGTCCGGCCCCGGCCGTACTCGCTCACGAAGTTCTGGATGACGTGGAGGTCGAACCGATCCTCGAGATTGAGCACGTAATGGGGGATGCCGAGCGTGTGGGCGACGTCGCGCGCGTCGTTGATCGAGTCGAGCGAGCAGCAGGGACGGTCCGGGACGTCCTCGCCGTAGCAGAACAGCTTCATCGTGGCGCCGACCACGTCGTAGCCCTGCTCGACCAGGCAGGCGGCGGCCACCGAGCTGTCCACCCCGCCCGACATCGCCACCAGCACGCGGTCAGCCACGTCCCAGCGCTCCGGCCAGCTTCCGGACCTTCGCCACGACGCCGGGCATCACCTCGGCGACCCGCGCCACGTCCGCGGCGGTGGTGCCGTGGCCGAGGCTGAAGCGGATCGTGCCGAGAGCAAGCTCGCGCGGCACGCCCATCGCCACCAGCACGTGGGAGGGCTCGACCGCGCCGGTGGAGCACGCCGAGCCGCCCGAGGCCGCGATCCCGGCCAGATCGAGGTGCATGAGCAGCGCCTCGCTGTCGGCCCCGGGCACGGCGACGCTCAGGACATGCGGCGCCCGGTCCGCGCCGGCCCCGTTGACCACCACGTCGGGCAGCGCCGCCAGAATCCGCGACGCCAGCCCGTCCCGCAGGGCGCCGAGCCGCGCGGCCTCGGCCTGCTGCTCGGCCGCGGCGAGCTGGGCGGCGCGACCGAGCGCCACCGCGCCGGCCACGTTCTCGGTGCCGGGCCGGAGGCCGTACTGCTGGCCGCCCCCGTGGATGATCGCCTCGATGGCCTTGCGATCGCGGACGATGAGCGCGCCCACGCCCTTGGGCGCCCCGATCTTGTGGCCCGAGATCGTGGCGAGCGTGCATGCCAGCGCCGAGAGGGATACGGGCACCTTCCCGAACGCCTGCACGGCGTCCGTGTGGAACGCCACGCCCGCGTCGCGACACCGTCCGGCGATCTCGGCCACGGGCTGCACCACGCCGACCTCGTTGTTCACCCACATCACCGACACCACCGCGGGCCGGCGGGCGAGCGCCTGATCCAGCGCCTCGAGATCCACCCGTCCTTCGGCATCGACCGGGAGCAGCACCTCGCGGCCCCCGAAGTGACACACGGCGTGGGCGGCCGCGAGAATGGCCTTGTGCTCGATCGCGGACACCACGGCGCACATGTCCGCGCCCCGGTCCCGAGCGGCCAGCGCGGCGCCGACGATGCCCAGATTGTCGGCCTCGGTGCCGCCGGAAGTGAAGATCACCTGGTTGGGCTCGGCCCCGACCGCCTGGGCGACTTCCCGGCGCGCCTGCTCGAGACCCGCGCGGGCGGTGCGCCCGAACCGGTGCGCGCTCGAAGGATTGCCGAACGCCTCGGCGGTCAGGTAAGGCAGCATGGCATCCAGGACCTCCGGACGCACCGGAGTCGTGGCGGCATGGTCGAGGTATACGGGGGTCGTGGTCACAGAGGAAAAATACCCGGCCGCTACATGCTTTGCACGCCGAGGGAGACCACGTCGTCCACGGCCATGGTCTCGTGGGTATAGAACGGCTCGCCGTACCGGGTGCGGATCACCGACCCGTAGTGCGCATTCTGCGTCTCGACCAGGGTGTAGAGATCCTGCCCGGTGGGGAAGATCTCGCCCGCAGCCTTGGCGCCGTCGAACTGGCTCGCGTAGCATCGGATCGCGGCCATCTTGCGCTCGAACTGGGGGCTGATGTCCACCACGAAGGTGGGCTTGAGCGGATCCTCGCGGTACGACAGGGCGTACAGCAGCTTGAACGGCCGGTGTGGGGCGCCGGGGGCGTCGTAGCGGGCGAGCCCCGCGAGAAAGCAGGCGTCGCGGCCCAGCTCGCTCGCGATCCGGTGATCGGGGTGGCGCCCGACCGGGAAGGGAAGAATCACGACGCGGGGCGCGAAGTGGCGGATGTGCTCGACGACCGTGCGGCGCGTGTCGTCGGCGTTCCGGAGATGGGCATCGGGCAGGCCCGCGTTCCGCCGCTCGGCCACGCCCAGGATCTCCGCGGCCCGCTCGGCCTCGCGGGCGCGGAGCTCCGCGGTACCGCGCGTGCCGCTCTCGCCGGCGGTGAGGTCGAGGATGCCGGTCCGGTGGCCCGCGTCGGCCGCGCGCAGCAGGGTGCCGGCGCAGGTCAGCTCGACGTCGTCGCGATGTGCGGCGATGGCCAGGACGTCCACGGGCATGGTCGCTCCAGGGCGGATCGGTGCGGAGCAAGAATAGCGCTATTCGTGCCGCAGCGCCTCTACCGGGTCCATTGCCGCCGCCCGGTTCGCGGGGTACAGCCCGAAGATCAGGCCGATGGCGATGCTGACCGCGCAGGCGAGCGCCGCGCTCCAGAGCGGGACGCCCGAGCGGAGGTCCAGCGCCGCCTTCATGAGCTCGCCTGCGCCGAGCCCGAACAGGATGCCCAGGAGCCCGCCGACCAGCGTCAGCGTCGCCGCCTCCACCAGGAACTGCCACAGAATCTCCCGCCGGGTCGCGCCGAGCGCCTTGCGCAGGCCGATCTCGCGGGTGCGGTCGGTGACCGACACCATCATGATCGCCATCACCCCGATGCCGCCGACGAGCAGCGCGACGCTCGAGAGGGAGACCATCGCGAGGAAGAAGTACGTGGTGAACTTCCCCACCACGTCGAGGATCTGATCCTGGGTGATCAGGTCGAACGTGTTCGGTGCGCCCGGCCGGAGGTTCCGCGCGCGTCGCAGCGCCACGGTGGCGAGGTCGCGCGCCTGGGCGGGGTCCTCGCCGGGCCGTGGGCGGACCGCGATGAACAGGTTGTTGGTCTCGTCGTACCGGAAGCTCTGGTGCGCGGTCTCGAAGGGCATGACGCCACCGATCTCCTGGCCCGGCGGCTCGAAGATATTCTCCGGCTTCTGGTACACCCCGATCACGCGCAGCGCGGTGCCCCCCACCCGCACGTAGCGGCCGATCGGATCCAGCCGCCCGAACAGCCGGTCGCCGACGTCGGCCTCGATCACCACCACCTTCTCCCCGCTCAGCTCCCCGCGGGTGAAGAAGCGCCCCCGCAGCAGGGTACCGCCCTGGATGTCCATGTAGTGGTCGTCGGCGCCGAACAGCGTGATCGTCTGGGTGCGGTTCCCCTGGTACTCCATGCGCTGGAAGAGCTGCACCCACATGCCCGCGTAGGCGATCTCCGGCACCGCCGCGATCGCCCGCGCATCCGCGGTGCTGACGATGGGCCGGATGCGGACCTCGTAGGGCAGCCGGTCCGGGTTGAGCGGCGTCTGTGAGAAGAACCGGATGACGTAGAAGACGGAGGGCCCCGCCGTCTCGATGGCGTTGAAGATCTGGGTGCGGATCCCCTGGACCATCGAGGCGATGGCCATGACCGTGGTGACGCCGATGACCACGCCCAGAATGGTGAGCGCGGAGCGCAGCTTGTTCGTGCGCAGGGCATCGAAGGCGATCCCCACGCCTTCGCCGACGTTGCGGAGACCGAGCGGCACGCTCGCTACTCGGCGCGCAGGGCCGTGATCGGGTCGAGCCGGGCCGCGCGGCTCGCGGGGAACACGCCGAAAACCACGCCGGCCCCGCCCCCGAGCGCGAGCGCCACGGCCACCGACCAGAGGGTGATGCGGGCGGGCAGCGGCGTGAGGCTCGACACCGCGAACGCGAGCCCCCAGCCCGCGAGCACCCCCTGGATGCCGCCCAGCGTCGAGAGCACCACCGCCTCGATGAGGAACTGCCGCCGGATGTCGACGCGCCGGGCGCCGAGCGATTTCCGGAGCCCGATCTCCCGGGTGCGCTCGGTGACGCTCATCAGCATGATGTTCATGATCACGATGCCGCCGACCACGATCCCCACGCACACCACGGCCGGGATGGCCGTGAACAGCAGGCGGGTGAGCTGCCGCCAGAATGCCACCAGGGCGTCGGCCTTGTCCACGGTGAAGTCGTTCGGCTCGCCCGGCCGGAGGCGGTGGGCGACCCGCATGGCCTCCTCAGCCCGCTGCATGGCGGGCTCCACGGCGTCGGCGCTGGCCATCTTGACGGACACGACCGTGGTCTTCCGCCGGCCGTAGAACGACTCGAACGTGCTGAGCGGCAGCATGATGAACGCGTCGAACGACTGGCCCAGCACCCGGCCCTTCTTCTGGACGACGCCGCTCACCAGCACTTCCCGGCCGGACACCCGGATCTTCTTGCCGACCGCCGTCGCGGGCTCGTCGAACAGCTTCTCGGCGATCTCGTAGCCGATGACCGCCACGGGGCGGCGCTCGCGCAGGTCGGGCTCGGTGAGCGGGACGCCCGCGAGCATCCGGTAGTCCTGCACGATCTGGTAGGGCGGGGTGACGCCGAAGATGAGGACGTTGCCGACGGTGCGGTCG
Source organism: Gemmatimonadales bacterium (assembly GCA_025928645.1). Classification (GTDB taxonomy): domain Bacteria; phylum Gemmatimonadota; class Gemmatimonadetes; order Gemmatimonadales; family GWC2-71-9; genus CAVVWJ01. Next base: position 432 of record JAICJD010000093.1, on the reverse strand, counting down.
CGGTAGTTTACCTCGCTGATGGGCGTGGGCCATCCCGACTGGAGCGCGACGGCCTCGGCGTCCGGAAGCGCGCGCTGCACCGTCGCCGCGTCCTCCTCGCTCACCAGGGGCCGCTTGGCGATGGCGCGCACCTCCTCGTCGTCCAGCAGGCCGACGGAGATCGGCGACCGACGCACCTGGAACGCGTTGGTGCCCACCACCGCGCCGGTCAGGTTTTCCTTGACGTACGCGTTCATGCCCTGGATGACGGCGACCACGACCACCAGGAATCCGACGGAAACGATGATGCCGAGGAGGGTGAAGAACGACCGGAGCTTGGCGCTCCAGACGGCCTGGAGCGCGAGGCGGAGGGCCTCGATCAGGGGCATCGGACAAAGATAGGCGGAGAGGGCGGAGAAGGCGGAGAGGACGGAGAGGGCCGACTCCTCCAGC
>JAICJD010000151.1 GCA_025928645.1 Gemmatimonadales bacterium | reverse complement strand
GGAGTCGCCCTGAGCGATGCGAACGGGGGCATGAGCTGACGCAGGCCCCGTTTGGCTTCGCTCAGGGTGACTCCTAGCTCAGGGTGACTCCTAGCGTGACTCGTGCCCTTCGGCTATCACCCCACCAGTGCCTCCGGCTCTGCGAGCTGCGGCAGCAGCGGCCGCAGATAGCGTCCCGTGTGCGACGCTTCGACGGCCGCCACCTGCTCGGGCGTGCCCTGCGCCACCACCATGCCGCCGGCGTCTCCGGCTTCGGGGCCGAGATCGACGATCCAGTCCGCGCGCTTGACGACGTCGAGATGGTGCTCGATGACGACCACGGTGTGGCCCGCGTCGACCAGCCGGTCGAGCACCTGGATGAGCACGCGCACGTCGTCGAGATGGAGGCCCGTCGTGGGCTCGTCCAGGATGTAGAGCTTTCGCCCGTCGCGCTTGCCGGCCTGCGCCAGCTCCCGCGCGATCTTGAGCCGCTGGGCTTCGCCGCCCGACAACGTGGTGGCCGGCTGGCCCAGCCTCAGGTAGCCGAGCCCCACCTGCTGCAGATGCCAGAGCGCGGCGCCGAGCTTGGGCTGGTGGCGGAACCGGGCGATCGCCTCGTCCACGGTCCACTGCAATACGTCATGGATCGAGTGCCCCTGGATCCGCACGTCCAGCACGTCGGGGCGGTAGCGCGTCCCGCCGCACACCTCGCACGGCACGAATACGTCGGCCAGGAAGACCATCTCCACTTGCACGTGTCCCGCGCCTTCGCAGGCGTCGCACCGGCCGCCGGGCAGGTTGAACGAGAAGGTGGCCGCGGTGTACTTCCGCGTGCGGGCGAGCGGCTGTGCGGCGAACAGCTCGCGGATCTCGTCGAACGCCTTGATGTAGGTGATCGGGTTGGAGCGGGGCGACCGGCCGATGGGCGATTGATCGATCAGCAGCACGTCCTGCAGCAGCTCCCAGCCGGTGAGCGACTCCACCCGCCCCACCGGCTCGCCGAGGTGGCTCTTGGCCGAATGGCCGCCGTGCAGCCGCGCCTCGAGGTTCCGGTACACCACGTCGTACAGCAGGGAGCTCTTGCCCGAGCCGCTCACGCCGGTGATCGCGGTGAGCGTGCCGAGCGGGATGTCGGCGTCCACCCCCTTGAGATTGTGGAGCGTGGCGCCCCGGATCCGGAGCCGGCGCGGCCCGGCGGGCCGCCGCATGCTCGGCACCGCGATGCGCTTCTGGCCGGTGAGGTACTGGCCGGTGAGCGAGGCGGTCGCCGTCTCGACGGGGCCCGCGTGCACGACGCGGCCGCCGCGGTCGCCCGAGCCCGGCCCCAGCTCGAGCATGAAGTCGGCCTGCCGGATGGCGGCCGGGTCGTGCTCGACGACGACGACGGTGTTCCCCGCGTCCCGCAGCCGGCGCAGCAGGCCGAGCAGCCGGTCGGTGTCGCGCGGGTGAAGGCCGATCGACGGCTCGTCGAGCACGTAGAGGGTGTCCACCAGCTTCGAGCCGAGCGCGTTGGCGAGCGAGATTCGCTGGGCCTCGCCGCCCGACAGCGTCCGGGTCTGGCGATCGAGCGTGAGATAGCCGAGCCCGACGTCGCGCAGGAATTCGAGCCGCGCCTCGAGCTCCTCGACCACCGGCCCGGCGATCTCGCGCTCCCACGGCGTGAGTTCGAGCGCCTCGAGCCACGCGTGAATGCCATCCACCGACCGCCCCGACACGTCGGCGATCGCGTCTCCGCCGATTCTCACCGCGAGCGCGTTGGCGTTGAGCCGGCTGCCGCCGCACGCCTCGCAGGTCTTGGCGAGCTGGTACTGCCGCAGGAACACCCGGATGTACTGCTTGTACCGCTTCTCTTCCAACCCCTTGAGAAAGGGGAAGATCCCGACGTAGCGGCCTTTCCGGCCGTAGAGCAGCTCGCGGCGGTGCTGAGCCTTGAGCTTGTGCCACGGCCTGGTCGGATCGGCGCCGAGGGCGCGGGCGACGTCGAGCAGCAGCTTGCGGCGCGACTCGTAGCGCGGCTTGGTCCAGGGATCGATGGCGCCGCCGGCCAGGCTGCGCGACGGGTCGGGCACGACGAGCGACTCGTCGTACTCGAGCACCGCCCCGAAGCCGTTGCACTGACCGCAGGCCCCGCGCGCATTGTTGAAGGAGAAGAGCGCCGGGGTCACGGTCGCGGCCGGCGTGTCGCAGGTGCTGCAGGCGGGAAAGCGGGTGAAGCGGAGCCGGTCGCGACCCGTGGCGTCGGGCGGGTGGAGCACCAGCGCCACCCCCTCGCCCTCCTGGAAGGCCGCCGCGACCGACTCGGCCAGCCGGCCCTGCGACGCGGCATCCGCGGTGAGCCGGTCCACCACGACCAGCAGCTCCGCCGCGCGGGTGAAATCGAGCCCCGGCGGCAGCTCGTCGAGGTGGACCGGCACACCGTCGGCGACCACGCGCACGAAGCCGAGCGCGCGGAGGTTCTCCACCACGGCGGCATGGGTGAGCCTCGCGACCGGCGGCAGCGGAAAGGCGACCTGGATCCGCTGGCCCGGGACGGCGGCGAGCACGTCGTCGGCGGCGCTCTGCGGCGTGTCGCGGCGCACCGGCGCGCCGCAGGCGCGGCAATAGCTCCGGCCGACCCGGGCCCACAGCAGGCGAAGATAGTCGTACACCTCCGTGGCGGTGCCCACCGTGGAGCGGCTGCTGACGGTCGGGTTCCGCTGCTCGATGGCCACCGAGGGCGCAATGCCTTCCAGATGATCCACCAGCGGCTTCGGCATGCGCTCGAGGAACTGCTTGGCGTAGGTCGACAACGACTCGATGTAGCGCCGCTGTCCCTCGGCGTAGAGGGTGTCGAACGCGAGCGTGCTCTTGCCCGACCCCGAGGGCCCGGTGATGACGATGAGCGCCCGGTGCGGCAACTCGACCGTGATGCCCTGGAGGTTGTTCTGCCGCGCGTTGACGATGCGGATCATCAGAGGAAGCTAAGGGGTTCGGGGATTGTTCGGGAGGCGGAGAAGACCGAGAGGACGGAGAGGGCGGACAGAACGGAGAGGACGGAAACAGTCAGCACGCTCTCCGTCGTCTCCGCCTTCTCCGTCTTCTCCGTCCTCTGTAGCTTTCCCGGTCCATGCCCCGCCTCCTCACCCCGCGCCTCCTGCTCCGCGGCTTCGAGATTTCGGTCCTGGCCTCGTTGGTAGGATTCGGCATCACGCTCATCTACGGCAATGATTTCCAGGCCTTCCTCGCCGGCATCGGGCACCTGCACTGGGGCTGGCTGGTGGTGGGGGTGGGGCTCGCCTCGCTCGATTGGATCGGCGGCGGGCTCAGGAACTGGGTCGTCGCGCGGCACCTGTTTCCGAATCCGTCGCTTAAGGGCATGATCCTGGCCGGCGGCATGGGGGCCTGGGCCGGGTACATCACGCCCCTCAACTCGGGCGCCGGGCCGATGACGATGTATACCATGCGGCGCTACGGCGTTCCGCTGCCGGTCGCGGTCACCTCCACGTTCATGAGCTTCGTGGCCACCGTGCTGTTCTTCGCGATGGCAGGGCCGCTCGCGCTCCTGTTCGGCGCGGGCCGGTCGCTGGGGCAGCGGGGCAACGTGCTCGGCCTCAGCCTGTACGATCTGTTTCGCGGGAGCCTCACCATCATTGGAGCCATCGGCCTGCTGATGGCTGCCGTGATCTTCTTTCCGCGATTCACCCGCGACCTGATCCACCGCCTCGCGGCCTGGGTTGGGCGCCGAAACCGCCGGGTCGCGGACCGGCTCGAGCGGTTGCAGGCAGGCATCGATGAGATCCACCACAGCGTCATCGCGTTCAACAGCCCGCGCGGCTGGCTGACGCTGGTCTGGGCCACGATCCTCTCCGCGCCCTCGCACGCGAACAAGCTCCTGGCCGGTTACGTGGCGCTCCGGGCGGTGGGGCTGCACGCCAACTTCGTCGACATCCTGCTGCTGCAGACCCTGGTCATGTTCCTGCTCTACTTCGCGCCGACGCCGGGCGCTTCGGGGATCGGCGAGGTGCTGTCGGCGGCAGTGATGAGCTCCTACGTTCCGCGCGGGCTCCGGCCGCTCTACATCCTGCTCTGGCGCCTCATTCTCACCTACATCACCCTTGCGTTCGGCTTCCTGGTGTTCTCCGGCTGGGTCCGCCGCGGCCTCAAGGGTGTGGACCAGGCCGTGCTCCCCGAGCCTGCCGCCTGACCGCATGAGCCAGACTTCCGACGACCTGGACGCCCGCGGCCGCGGCTACGACGCGAGACTGCTCCGCCGCCTGCTCGGCTACCTCCGGCCGTACCGGTGGCTTACCGGGGCGGCGGTGACGCTGCTGCTGTCGCAATCGATTCTCGCGCTCATCGGTCCGCGGCTCACGGAGCACGCGCTCGACGTGGCCGTACCGAGGCACGATCTCGGGCTGCTGACGCTGCTGGCCGGACTCTACCTCGGCACGCTGGTGGCGGACTTCGTGGTGGAGTATGGCGGCACGCTGCTCACCACGTACATCGGGCAGCGGGTGATGTACGACCTCCGGATGGAGATCTTCGGGCATCTGCAGCGGCTCAGCATCAGCTACTTCGACCGGCACCCGGTCGGCCGGCTGATGACCCGGGTAACGTCGGACGTCGAGACGCTCAACGAGCTGTTCTCCTCGGGCGTGGTGACGATCTTCGGCGACGCGTTCACGCTGGTGGCGATCATGGGGATGATGCTCGCCATCGACTGGCGCCTCGCGCTGGTGACGTTCGCGGTCATCCCGCTCGTCTGGCTCACGGCCCGCATCTTCCGCCGCCGGGTGCGCGAGGCGTTCAGCGACATCCGCGTGCGGCTGGCGCGGCTCAACGCCTTCCTGCAGGAACGCCTGAGCGGCATGCGGGTGGTGCAGCTCTTCGGGCGGGAGGAGGACATGGCGCGGCGGTTCGGCGCGCTCAACCGGGAGCACCTCGAGGCGCACCTGCGGTCGATCACGGTGTACGCCGTCTTCTTCCCGGCGGTCGAGGTGCTCACGGCGATCGCGATGGCCCTGCTCCTGTGGTACGGAGGACTGAGGACGCTGCACGGCACGCTCACGGTCGGCGTGCTCGCGGCCTTCATCCAGTACACCCGGCGGTTCTTCCAGCCCCTGCAGGACCTGTCCGAGAAGTTCAACCTGCTGCAGAGCGCCATGGCGTCGTCCGAGCGGGTGTTCGCGCTGCTCGACGAGCCGGTCACCGTGCGAGAGCCCGAGCGGCCCGCGCCGCTGCCCCGCCCGGTGCGCGGGGCGGTGCGGTTCGAGCACGTCTGGTTCCGCTACAGCCCGTCGGGGCCCTGGGTGCTGTGCGACGTGTCGTTCACCGCGCTCCCGGGGCAGACCATCGCCCTGGTGGGCCACACGGGGGCGGGGAAGACCACGATCGTGAACCTGCTGCTCCGGTTCTACGATCCCGACCGCGGCCGGATCACGGTGGACGGCGTCGACATCCGGGAGCTCTCGACCGCCGACCTCCGTTCGATCATCGGGTTCGTGCAGCAGGACCTCTTCCTCTTCACCGGCGACATCCTGCACAACCTCACGCTCGACGCGCCCATCGCGGCCGACGCGGCGCGGCTCGCGGCCCGGCGGGTCGGCGCCGACCGCTTCATCGAGCGGCTTCCCTCGATGTATCACCACGTGCTGGGCGAGCGCGGCCGCAGTCTCAGCGTCGGCGAGCGGCAGCTCCTCAGCTTCGCCCGCGCGCTCGCGCTCGACCCGAAGATCCTGGTGCTCGACGAGGCGACGAGCTCGGTGGACGCCGAGGCGGAAGCGCAGATCCAGCGCGCCATCGCGGAGCTGATGGCCGGCCGCACCAGCCTGGTCGTGGCGCATCGGCTGAGCACGGTCCTGCACGCGGACGAGATCCTCGTGCTGCATCACGGCGAGATCCGGGAGCGGGGAAGCCACCGCGAGCTGCTGGCGCAGCGCGGGCTCTACGAGCGGCTCTACCAGCTCCAGCTGCGCGGGCAGGAGGAGCGCAAGATTGCCTAACCTGAGTTTGCTTGCGCGGTTACGGGCCGGGGGGTACGTTTGTCGGCGGCCGTACCACCAGCGGGAATCCGACTGATGATGCACCTCGAGTTCGGCGGCGCGCGTATCCCCGTGCCCGCCGGTGAAACGATCATAGGCTCCGCCCCCGGCTCCGCCATCATGCTCGAAGGCGTGGGGGTCCTGCCCCAGCACGCCGTCGTGCAGGGGAGCCCGCAGGGCGCGGCCGCCATCCGGGCCGCGTCGCCCGACGCTGAAGTGCAGGTGAACGGCGTCCGCCTCGGCACCGACCCTACCCCGCTCCTGCATGGCGACAAGATCCTCATCGGGCCGCACGAGGTCATCGCGGTGGACAGCCGCCGCACCGGCAACACCCAGCTGTTCGACTCCGGCGCCTTTGCCGATCTCGTCCCACCCCGGCAGCCTGCCGCCACCGCCGCCCCCGGCGCGACCGGCGGGCGAATCGTGTGCCTCACCGACGGGCGGGAGTACACCATCTCGGACGGCAGCATCGTGTTCGGCCGGGAGGCGGGCTCTGACGTCGTGGTCACGGGCAGCGAGGTCTCGCGGCGTCACGCGGAGATCCAGGCGACGCCCGACGGCTACGTGCTGAACGATCTCAGCGTGAACGGCACGTTCGTGAACGGCGAGCGGGTGGGCCGGCAGCACATGCTCGCGCGGGCCGACGTGATCCGGATCGGCAACGACGAGTTCCGCTTCTACGCCGACGCGGCGCCCACGGCAGCAGCGCGTCCGCGCCGGAGCGTTCCGCAGGTGACCGCGCCCCAGCCCCCCACGGGCGCCGGGGCCCGCCTGTCCGACACGCTGATGGGCATGCCGCAGCCGCTGCCCAACCCTTCGGTCACGCCCACGGCGCCGCAGGCGGCGCCGCTCGCCTCGCTGCTGGTGCGGAGCGGCGCCCTCAAGGGCCGGCGTCTGCCGGTCAAGGTGCCGGTGGTGAACATCGGCCGGGCCGAATTCAACGACGTGGTGATCAGCGACCCCAGCGTCAGCACCAGTCACGCCAAGCTGCAGCGCCGCGAGGATATCTGGGTGGTCAGCGACCTGGGCTCGACCAACGGCACGTTCGTGGAAGGCGAGCGGGTCGAGGGGGAGGTGCCGCTGGTGGCGGGCTCGACGGTCAAGTTCGGCGAGGTGGCCGTGCTGTTCGAGCCGCTCGACGAGCACGTCCCGGTGCGGCGCGCGACGGGGACGCAGGTCGCTTCGGCGGCGCTGCCCGCCCGGGACGACGAGGCCGCCGCCGGGCCGGAGGCCGCGCAGGTACGGCGGCCCCACCGTCCGATCCGGGCTACGACGCCGCGGCCGAGCGGGCCGCCGGCGTGGCTCATCGCCGCCATCATCGTGGTCGCCGGCGTCGCGGCGTACTTCATCCTGCACTGACGAACGGGGTCTCGTGCACTTCACCTGCGCCGCGCGCACCGATATCGGCATCGTCCGCTCCGGCAACGAGGACAACTACCTCATGCTCGCCGACCGCGGCATCTTCATCGTGGCCGACGGCATGGGTGGGCACGCCGCGGGCGAGGTCGCGAGCGAGATGGCCGTCCGCATCACGTCGCACAAGATCGGCTCGCTGCGGGGGCTCACCGACGAGCAGGCGGGCGAGCGGGTCTCCGAGGCGATCCGGTCGGCCAACGACGCGATCTTCGAGCGGACGCTGGCAGAGCACGACAAGCGCGGCATGGGGACGACCGCCACGGTGCTCGTCCTCATGCCGCGCCGCTATCTGATCGGCCAGGTGGGCGACAGCCGGGCCTACCTGCTGCGCAAGGGCGAGTTCCAGCAGCTCACCAAGGACCACTCGTACGTGCAGGAACAGGTCGACGCCGGCCTGCTCACGCCCGAGCAGGCCCGCGTGCACCCCTACAGCAACGTGATCACGCGGTGCGTCGGGGCCAGCATGGACGTGGTGCCCGATATCTACTTCGGCACGCTCGAGGCGGGCGACGTGCTGCTGCTCGCGTCGGACGGGCTCACCGGCATGCTGGAGGATGAGCAGCTCATCCGGATTCTCAGCGCCGACGGGGGGCCGCAGCACTGGGTGGACCGCATGGTGACCGAGGCCAACCGGCGCGGCGGGCTCGACAACATCACCGCGATCGTGATCCGGATCGACTCGGTGGACAGCACCACGGGCGAGCACCCGGCCGCGGCGGCGTCGGCGAGCTCGAGCTAGGTTACTTCATCCCGGGCGCAGCGAGGGACCTTGTTCGGGAATGGTTCGAACCGCTCCCGGGGCAAGGTCCCTCGCTGCGCCCGGGATGAAGAGGGTGGCCTCACCTAACACTCCCCCCGCTCCCAGCTCCCGCTCCATCTGGATATCCGCCCTCTCATACCGCTGGTTCGACTCCAGCGGGACCTCCACGAAGCCGTGCTTCCGGTACAGGCTGATAGCCGGCGCCAGCCGCGTGTTGGAGACGATGACCATCCGGCTCGCGCCGGCCCGCCGGGAGAACTCGACGGCGGCTTCCATCAGCAGGTCGCCGTAGCCCCGGCCCCTCACCTCCGGCGCCACCGCCATCTTGGCGAG
>JAICJD010000209.1 GCA_025928645.1 Gemmatimonadales bacterium | reverse complement strand
GAGCGGCTCGGCAAGGTGCACTTCGCCGTGTCCTGCTCGCCGCGCGCGCAGGCCGCGTTCGACACCGCAGTCGCCCTGCTGCACCACATGACCTACCCGCGCGCCCGAGCCGAATTCGAGCGCGTGTCGGCGCTCGACTCCGCCTGCGCGATGGCGCACTGGGGCGTCGCCATGACCCTGTTCCAGCCGCTCTGGCCCACGCGTCCGAGCGCCGAGGACATCCACCTCGGCCGGGACGAGGTGGGGCGGGCGCGCGCGCTCGGGGCCGCGACCGAGCGGGAGCGGCTGTTTCTGGCGGCCGGCGCGGCCTTCTTCGACCCGCCGGACTCGGTGGCCTACTGGGAGCGCATCCGGAACTGGCAGGCGGGCATGGAACGGGTCCATGCCGCGCTCCCGACGGATCTCGAGGGCGAGGTCTGGCTCGCGCTCGCGGACCTTGCCGTGGCGCCCGCGTCGGACGCGTCCCACCGGCAGGCCGACCGCGCCGCCGAGTTGCTGCTCGACGCGTACCGCCGGAATCCCGACCATCCGGGCGCGATGCACTACCTGATCCACGCCGACGATGTGCCCGGCCGCGAGCACGATTCGCCGGAGATCGTGCGGCGCTACGCAAGCATCGCCCCGCGCAACCCGCACGCCCTGCACATGCCGACCCACATCTACACCCGGCTCGGCGACTGGCCGGCGGTCGTCCGCGGCAACCTGCGGGCCGCGGATGCCGCGCTGGACCAGCGCGCGGGCGAGGGCGGTCGCTACGTCGGGGACGAGTTCCCTCACGCCATCGAGTACCTGGTGTACGCCTCGCTGCAGATGGGAGCCGACGACGACGCGCTGCGCCAGATCCGGCGGCTCAAGCACAGCGGGCCGCTCGAGCCCACGTTCAAGAGCGCCTTTCATATCGCGTCGACGGCGGCGCGCTACGCGCTCGAGCGCCACGCGTGGCGCGAGGCGATGGCCCTCGCGCCGAGGGACCCGCCCGGCTTCGGCTGGGATCGCTTTCCCTGGGCGGAGGCGGTGACCTGGTTCGCGCGCGGCCTCGGCGCCTCGCGGACGGGGCAGGTCGGCGCGGCGGACCGTGCGCGGGCCCGCCTGGCCGAGCTCCAGGCTGCCGCCGCCGGTTCCGGCGAGGACCTGTTCGCGCGGCAGATCGCGATGCTCAGGCTCTCGGTCGAGGGCTGGCTCGAGCAGGCGCGGGGGAACCCGGACTCCGCGGTCGCCCGGCTGCGGCAGGCCGCCGAGCTCGAGGCGGCCACCCCGAAACCCGCGGTGACGCCGGCGCCGACGCTCCCCGCGGACGAGCTCCTGGGTGACCTCCTCACGGTGCAAAGCCGGCCGGCCGACGCGCTCCACGCCTACCAGCGCTCGCTCGAGCGCTATCCCCGGCGGCTCAACAGCCTGCTCGGGGCGGCGCGTGCCGCCGGCAGTTCGGGCGATCGCGCGCTCGCCGGGGCGCTCTATCGGCAGGTACTGAGCCAGGCGGGGCACGGCTCGCGCGCCGCGGTGACGCGCGAGGCGCGCAAGTTTCTCTCGGCTTCCGGGCAGCCCCGCTCGCCCTAGACGCGGCCCCCCTCCCGCCGGGAGCCGCCGCGACCCATGGACATCAGTGCAGCAGCCGCCCGCCGGCACCCCGGGAGCCACGCGCGCTTGACAATACGTGTTGAGAACACATATTGGACGCCATGCCGATCCGCGAGCGCCTCCAGCAGCGGCGGTTCCCCACGCTCGCCGACGAAGCGGTGGTGAGCGTGCTGGTGGCGGCCGAGCACTTCACGCAGGCGGTACAGCCGATCTGGGAGCGGCACGGGGTCACCGCCGACCAGTACAACGTGCTCCGCATTCTGCGGGGCGTGCATCCCGGCGGCCATCCGCGGCACGAGATCGCCCGGCGCATGATCCACCGTGCGCCCGACGTCACCCGGATGCTCGATCGGCTGGCGGCACAGGGCCTGGTGCGCCGAATCCGCAATCCGGAGGACCGCCGCGAGTCGGTCGCCACCATCACCGCGGCGGGCATCGCGCTGCTGGCCCGGCTGGACCCCGAGGTCCACGCCGTCCAGCGCGACTTCACGGCCACGTTGACCGCACCCGAGCTTCGGCGGCTCGTCCGTCTGTGCGACGCGCTGGTGCCGTAGCGTCGGAACGGCGTCACATCTCAGGGGGAGTCATGGCAGAGCAGAAGAATGTCATCGCGGTCGTCGGCGCCACCGGCGCGCAGGGCGGCGGCCTGGTTCGGGCCATCCTGGCCGACCGGGACGGTCCGTTCCGCGCCCGCGCCCTCACCCGCAACCCCGATTCGGAGAAGGGCAAGGCGCTCGCGGCCGCCGGGGCCGAGGTGGTCGGGGCGGACCTCGACGACGAGCGAAGCCTCGAGCGGGCGTTCGCGGGCGCGTATGGGGCGTTCTGCCTCACCAACTTCTGGGAGCACTTCTCGCCCGAGAAGGAGGTGGCCCAGGCCGCGAACATGGCCAAGGCGGCCAAAGCGGCCAAGGTGCAGCACGTCATCTGGTCCACGCTCGAGGACACGCGGCGCTGGGTTCCCCTCTCGGACGACCGCATGCCTACGCTGCAGGGGAAGTACAAGGTCCCGCACTTCGATGCCAAGGGCGAGGCCGACGAGCTCTTCCGCCGCGAGGGCGTGCCCACCACGCTGCTGCTCACCTCGTTCTACTGGGACAACTTCATCCACTTCGGCTCCGGCCCGCAGCGCATGCCCGACGGCAGCCTCGCCCTGGTGTTCCCGATGGACGACCGGAAACTGCCGGCGATCGCGGTGGACGACATCGGCAAGGCGGCGTACGCGGTGTTCAAGCGCGGCAAGGAATTCATCGGCAAGACGGTGGGCATCGCGGGCGACCACCTGAGCGGCGCCGAGATGGCGGACGCCATGAGCCGCGCGCTCGGGCAGAAGATCGGCTACGCGAACGTTCCGCCCGACGTGTATCGCGGCTTCGGGTTCCCCGGCGCCGACGATCTCGGCAACATGTTCCAGTTCAAGCGCGACTTCAACGACGATTTCCGCGGCGCGCGCGACCTCGGCTTCGCGCGGAGCCTCGTGCCCGACATGCAGACGTTCGAGCAGTGGCTCGCGCGTCACAAGAGCGAGATTCCCATCCCCGCCTAGGTCGGCCGTGCTGCCGATGCTCGCCGAGGACGAGGTGCGCCGCCACCTCCGCATGGCCGACCTGGTGCCGGCCATGGCGCGTGCCCTCGCCGAGCTCTCGGCCGGGCGCGTGGTGCAGCCAGTCCGCACGATGCTTCCGGTCGAGGAGCGCGGCTTTTTCGCGGTCATGCCCGCCTACGCGGGTGTGGTCGGCGCGAAGCTGGTCACCTTCTTTCCCGTCAACCAGGGCATCCCCACCCACCACGCGCTCATCGCGCTGTTCCGCGCCGAGAGCGGCGAGCCACTCGTCGTGATGGACGGCCGGCTCATCACCGAGATGCGCACGGCGGCCGTCTCCGCCGTGGCGACCGACCGGTTGGCGCGTCCGGACACGTCCGTACTCGCCATCCTGGGCGCCGGCGTGCAGGCCGGGAGTCACCTCGAGGCGCTCCGGCTGGTGCGAAGCTTCCGGGAGGTCCGCGTCTGGAGCCCGCGCAGTGCGGCGGCCTTCGCCGAGCGGCACGGCCTGCTCGCGATGCGCTCGGCGGAGGATGCGGTCCGCGGCGCGGACGTGATCGTGGTGGCGACCGCGTCGCGCACTCCCGTCCTCCGCGGCGCGTGGATCGCCGAAGGGGCGCACGTGAACGCGGTCGGCGCGGTGCGGCCCGACTGGCGCGAGCTGGATGACGAAGCGCTCCGGCGCTCCCGCCTGTACGTCGAATCCCGCGAGGCGGCGACCCGTGAGGCGGGCGACGTGATCGCCGCCGGCGAGCCCTTCGGCGAGCTGGGCGAGGTGGTCGCCGGCACGCGCCCGGGACGGCAGTCGGCGGAGGAGATCACGCTCTTCAAGTCGGTCGGCGTGGCGGTGGAGGACGTCGTGGCGGCCGATCTCGTCTACCGCCGGTACCTGGCTTCCACCGGCCGATAACGCTCAAGGCCGTCGTTCACCAGGCCCGACGGCGCTGCTCCGCGCCAGAAAGCAACCACGGAGGCACGGAGGGCACGGAGACGGCCACGGAGAAAAGGTTGTGGTCGACAGCACACCACCGAGGTCCCGTTTCACGAACAGCGTCGGTGTGCCGTTCACTACCAGACCAGCGTTTCTCCGTGGCGGTTCTCCGTGCCCTCCGTGCCTCCGTGGTTCGCATTTCCCTTTCGTCTTCCGGCCGGACGCCCGGCGCGCGCACCGGGCCTGTCGAAATCCCCGGCCCGCGGGCCGCCGGCTGGGCCGCCGGACCGCCGAGGCCCGGGACGAATAGCGGCGTGCGCTGGCGTACGCACGCCAGGAGCCGGAGCGCCGCTTTCTCGAGCGGCGCCTGGCGGAGCTGATGCGGTGACGTTCCTCACTGTGTCAGGCGGTCGCGGGGCGCACAATGACCATTCGCATTTACCGCGCGCCGGCGTCCCGGCGCCTGGACCGAAGCACACGAGCAGAGGTACAACCATGGGCCTACTGACCAAACCGATCAAGACACTGGACGACCTGTTCGTCCACACTCTGCAGGACATTTACTACGCCGAGCAGCAGATCACGAAGTCCCTACCCAAGATGATCTCCAAGGTGACCAATCCCGAGCTGAAACAGGGCCTGCAAGAGCACCTGGAGCAGACGCGGGGGCATGTGACGCGGCTCGAGCGGGTCTTCCAGATGCACGGCGAGGAAGCGAAGGCGGTGACCTGTCCGGCCATCGACGGAATCCTGCAGGAAGCGAACGACATCATGGGCGACGCCAAGGATCCGGAGGTTCTGGACGCCGCCGCGGCGGCCGCCGCGCAGGCGGTGGAGCACTACGAGATCGCGCGCTATGGCACGCTGATCGCCTGGGCGAGGGAGCTGGGCCGTGACGACTGCGCGAGCGTGCTCGAGCAGACGTTGCCGGAGGAAAAGGCGGCCGACGCCAAGCTGACCGAGATCGCGGAAGCGCGGCTCAACCGTATGGCAGCCCGGCACTAGCAACCAAGCGACGGCCTGCCGAGAGGCAACCGGCCGGTCGCGGCGCAG
>JAICJD010000128.1 GCA_025928645.1 Gemmatimonadales bacterium | reverse complement strand
TCCGCGCGCCGCCGGGCCGCGGACGCCAGCTCGCGGCCGGCGTGGCCGCGTCCAGCGCCGAGTGGCTGCTCGTGGTCCACGCCGACGCGCGGCTGCCCGCGCCCGCGCTCCGGGACGCGGAGGCCGTCCTCGCGCGCGAGAGCGCGGCCGCCGCGGCGTGGCCGCTCGCGATCGACGGCGATGGACCCTGGCTTCGGTGGGTGGAGTGGACCGCCGCGGTGCGCTGGCGGCTCACCGGTCTCGCGTACGGCGATCAGGGACTGCTGGTGCGCCGCGCGCTGTACGACGCCGTGGGCGGCTATCCGGCGACGCGCATCATGGAGGACGTCGTGCTGGTGCGGCGGCTCGCTCGCCGCACGCGCATCGCGCGCATGCCGGCGCCCATCCTGGCCGACGCGCGGCGCTGGCGGCGTGAGGGACGCGTCCGGAGCACGCTCCGAAACGCGGCGCTCATCACCCTGTTTCTCGCCGGCGTTCCGGCCGACCGGCTCGCGCGCTGGTATCGCCCCGAGCCGGGAGCGGCCCGATGACGCCGACCGTCGCCGTGTTCCTCAAGGCGCCGCGTCCGGGCGCCGTGAAGACCCGCCTCGCGGCGGAGATCGGCGACCGCCAGGCGCTCCGGCTGTATCGCGTCATGGCGAGCCGCACGCTGAGCGCCGTCGGCGAGACCGGATTCGACGCCACCGTATGGTTCGCGCCGGCCGACGCGCTGCCCGAGATGCGGCGCTGGCTCGGCGACCGCTGGGACCTGCGCCCGCAGGCGTCGGGCGACCTGGGTGCGCGGCTCGAAGCCGCGGCGCAGGCGGTGCCGGCCGGGTCGGGGTGGCTCGCGATCGGCGCCGACTGCCCGCGTCTCGACGCGGAGCTGCTCCGGGTGGCGGCCGCGGTGGTCGCGGGCGGCGAGATCGCGCTCGGGCCGAGCGAGGACGGCGGCTACTATCTGATCGGCGGGCCGACGCCGCTGCCGCCGGTGTTCGGCGGCATCGCATGGAGCACGCACGGCGTGCTGCAGGAGACCAGGGCGCGGCTCACCCGCGCGGGCGCGCGGTGGCGCGAGCTGCCGACGCTGCGCGACGTGGACACTGCCGCCGACGCGCGCGCCGAAGGACTCTTGACCTGATCTCCGGGCGCGGCCCATATTGGCCGACCTCGTGCCCCAGATCGGAGTCCGTGGATGGCCTGGAGGATCGTCGAGCACGCTGCTCGGCGCTGGAACGTCTCGATCGCCGCGGAGCGCCGCGCGAACTCGCCGCAGTGGACCCTGGTCTTCGCGTTCCGGCCGGTGGACCAGGCACAGCGCTCCATCTGGGCCACGTATCCGCTGTCGTCGGCGTCGAGGGCGGCACTCTTCGCGCAGGCCGACCGCATCCCCGACGACGCCATCGCCGCGCTCCTGGCCGCCCATCTCGACTGAGCGCGGCTCTCTTCACCCGGACTGCATCATTTCGCGCATGACGTTGACTGGCATGGCCTTTGCCCCCCAAGGACCGCTATGTCACCACCCAATCCGCTCAGCGAACGGCTCCGCTTCGCCGAGTTCGTGCTGGACCGGCTCCCCAACGGCCGGTGTCGGGCGAAAGTGGGACTGACCTGGAAGGAATCGGAAGCGTTCACCGGAGAAGACGAGGGGCTGGGGTCGCAGGCGGGCGAGCTGCGGTGCGCGGCGCAGGCGTGCGTCAACGCGCTCACCCAGGCGGTTCAGGGCGAAATGAGCTTCGAGCTGCTCGGCGTGAAGGCGGTCCGGGCCTTCGACGCCACCGTCGTCATCGTCTCCCTCGCGGTGCAGGGCGACGGCCGGGGCCATCGCGTCGTCGGGTCCTATCTGACCGAGAGCGACGGGCCCCGCGGGGCGGCACTCGCCGTGCTGAATGCCACCAATCGCATCCTGGGAAATCGTCTCTTCATGCGTTAGGCGCGCCCCGCGCCGGTCGGTTTGCCTCAGTTCGCCTCGGCTCCCGCGGTTTGCGTACCCGAACGGCCCCCGAACAGGGCAGCCGGACCGGTCCGACGGGACGCCTCATTCCGCCGCTCGAATCCGGAGTCACGTAATGAAGCGTTGCGTCGTGTTGGCATTGCTTGCAGCTGCGGTCGGGTGCGGAGCTCCGCGGCGCGCGCCGACGCCTGCTCCCGTTCCCGAGTCCGATGCCGCCGCCACCCTGCCATCGGCCCCGACCGAAACGCCGGGGCCGGTTCCGGCCGAGACGTCCGATCCGGAGACTGATGTCGCGCAGGCCCTGCTGCTGCCGCCCGCCCCCGATCTCGACACGCTGATTCCATCCAACGAGCTCGCCGCCGAGCTGCGGATCGCCGCCGACAGCACGGCCGACGAAGCCGCACTGGAGGAGCTGGAGGATGCGGCCCCGGGCGGGGACGACTCATCCGACGACGCGCTCGCCCCGACGCCGGTCACCTGGGACATCGACGTCGATACCTACACCACGCACGACCGCGTGCAGTACTACCTCGATTTCTTTCAGGGCAGGGGCCGCGAGCGCATGGGCATCTGGCTCTCCCGCATGCCCCGCTACGAGGAGATGATCCGGTCGCGACTGCAGGAGGCCGGCCTCCCGGGCGACCTGGTCTACCTGGCCCTCATCGAGAGCGGCTTCTCGAACACCGCCACGAGCCGGGCCAGAGCCGTCGGGATGTGGCAGTTCATGAAGGGCACCGCGCGGGGCTATGGCCTCCGGGTCGATTCCTGGGTGGACGAGCGGCGCGACCCGTACAAGGCCACCGACGCCGCCGTACGCCATCTCAAGACGCTCGACGACAGGTTCGGCTCGGTGTTCATGGCCGCGGCGGCCTACAATGCCGGCGCGGGCAAGGTCTCGCGCGGCGTGCGCCGGCTCCCCGACGACGACGATGCCGACTCGCTCAATTCCGACGCGACCTTCTTCCGGCTGTACGACACCAAGCTGCTCCGGCGCGAGACCAAGGACTACGTGCCGAAGCTGATCGCCGCGGCCCGGATCGCGAAGGAGCCCGCGCGCTACGGCTTCCACCTCGATCCGGTCGAGCCGCCGACCTATGACTCGATCGTGGTGCCTACCATGACCGGGCTCGACGTGATCGCGCGCCTGTCCGACACCACCGTCGCATGCATCCGCGAGATGAACCCGCAGTATCTCCGGCTGGCGACGCCGCCCGGCGCCGCGTCGGTGGTGCGCATCCCGGCCGGGCGCGGACCCGCGACGCTCGCCGCCTACGCCGAGCTGCCGCCGTCGAAACGGATCACCTTCCTCGAGCATGTGGTCACGCGCGGGGAGACCATGGGCGGGATCGCGCACCGGTACCGGGTGAGCCTCAGCCTGGTCGTGGGGGCAAACCCGCGGCTGCGCGGCCGTACGCTCCGCCCCGGAATGCGGCTGATCGTGCCCACCGGCGGCGCCCTCTCCACGTCGGTGGCGCGGCATGTGGCCAACCCGGTCGAGCCGCCGGCCAGCAGCCGGAGCGGGTTCCACCGCGTGCGCCGCGGCGAGACCCTGTCAGGGCTGGCCGCCGAATACGGCGTCACCGTCCAGCAGATTCGCGCCTGGAACGTGCTGGGCTCCGCCGAGCGGATCCGTTCCGGCCAGCGGCTCAGAGTGGCCCCGCCGCCCGGGACCCGCGCCCGGACCGCGCGCCTCGCCGCGGCCCACGCGAGCGCGCGGACGCACACGGTGCAGCGCGGCGAGACGCTCATCGGACTGGCCAAGCGCTATGGCGTGTCGGTGCAGGCGCTGATGGACGCGAATGGGCTGGGCGACGCCGATGCGCTGAGGGCGGGAGCGACGCTCCGGATCCCGGGGTAGGGGGCACGCCAGCGTCAGGCTGAGCGGTTGTCGTCACCCGGAAGCTGACGTCGTCACCCTGAGCGAAGCGAAAGGGGGCATGCTCTAAAGCATGCCCCCTTTCGCTTCGCTCAGGGTGACTCCTCGGGTGACTCCTCCCGCCTACCGCCAGCCCGGCTCCGCCTGCATCGGCTCGTAGCCCTCGAGCACGGCGGCCGGATAGCCGTTGGTCGGATCGCCGCCGCGCGCCAGGATATCGTCCACCTTGGCGGGCCCGCGGTTGTACGCCAGCAGCGCCAGATGGGTGTCGCCGTTGAACCGGGTGGTCAGATCGTTCAGGAACCGGAACCCGATCCGCAGGTTGAGCTCCGAATCCGTCACGAGCGCCTTCTCGGTCACCTTCGGCTCGTAGAACCGGGCCGTGGCCACCTGAAGCTGGGTGTAGCCCACCGCGCCGGCCGAGCTGCGCGCGTCGGGCCGGAAGTCGCTCTCGATCTTCACGAGCTGGAAGCCGAGCGACGGATCGATGCCCTCGCTCAGCGCGATGTCGTAGACGGATCCCGCCACGTCGGCCGGGATCCGGTACTTGGCCGACGCCGCCATGATGGCGTTGGCCCGGTCGAGCTGGACTTGGAGCAGGTCGCGCTCGCCTTGGGCCGCGGCCAGCTGATCGGCCAGGCTGCCGATCCGGCGCGCCACGATGATGGTCGCATCCGGGGTCTTGAGCGTGGTATCGGTGGCGCGGACGCGCTTGGTCCAGCCCGCGAGCGAGCCCACGACGCCCGCGGTGACGAGCAGCAGGCCGCCGCGCAGCAGGAGCATCCTCAGCGTGCGCGGGCCGGGATCGTTGTATATGTCGGTCGGTCGTGCCATTGGCCAACCTCCTGTTCGAGAAGGCCGCGTCCTCCAGGTCCTACGAATCGGAGCGGCGCCAGTCTCCCCGGGTGCCCCCGGTCTTGCTCAGCAGACGTACCCCTTCGATCACCATCGAGCGATCTATGGCCTTGACCATGTCGTAAACTGTCAAACACGCCACGCTCACGGCTGTGAGCGCCTCCATCTCCACCCCCGTGCGGCCGGTCACCTTGGCCGTGGCCAGCACCCGCACCCCGGGGGCCTCCGCATCGAGGCTGGTCTCGACCCTGACGAGATCCAGGCCCAAGGGGTGACAGAGCGGGATGAGCTCCCCCGTTCGCTTGGCGGCCATCACGCCGGCCACTTCCGCGACGGCGAGCACGTCGCCCTTGGCCACCGTCTGCGCCGCCACCTGCTCGTACGCCGCGCGCGACATCCGCACCAGGCCCTCGGCCGTCGCCGTGCGCTCGGTTTCCGGCTTGTCCCCGACATCCACCATCCGGGCCCGGCCCGCCTCGTCGACGTGGCTCAGCTTCACAGCGCCTCCGCCAGGTCCTCGCCGAGCACCGCGAGGAGGATCTGGGGATTCACGTTGCCGGCCGCGGCCTCGCGCGCTTCGGCGACCCGCTCCATGGCCCGAAGGAGCGCACCGGCCTCCGCCCGCTTGAGCAGGGCGGGGGGCACCGGGCGGCGACCGGCCTGTCCCAGGCGGCCGCGCGCCGCGTCGTTGAGCGTCTCGGCCAGCGCGTCGAGCATGGCCGTGAACTCTCCGCGGGCGGCGAACGGCGCCTGCCTCAGCGCGCGCTCGTACCGCGCGGCGGAGCCGCTCAACACGGCGTCGAGCAGCTGGCCGGCCGCTCGCTGCGCGCGGCCGCGCTCGTCCGAGGCCGCGACCGCATCGCCGATGGACCCGGCGCCCAGCGCCACGCGCTCGTCCAGCGCCTGGCGCTCGAGCGGCGGCGCGAGCTCCCGCTCGAGGAACCCGCGCACCTCCGCGTCCTTGAGCCGGCCGAGGCGCACCGGCACCGCACGCGACCGGATGGTCGGCAGCAGGCGGCGGGGCTCCTCGGTCGTGAGGACGAACAGGCTGCCCGCCGGCGGCTCCTCCAGCAGCTTGAGCAGCGCGTTTGCCGCTTCCTGACTCGACTCCTGCGGCACGAGGCGGTCGGCGTCGCCCAGGATGAAAACCCGGCGACCGCCCTCGACGGCCGTGAGCGAGGCCTGACGTTGGAGCAGGCGCACCGAAGCCATCGAGTGGCTCGCCATGCCGTCGGGCCGGCCGTAGAGCGGCTTGGCGCGGCGCTCCTCCATCACCTCGGCGATCGCCTGGGCCGCCTCGTCCACCGCCTTGTCGGGATCCGCCGCCTTGGGGCGGGGGATCGGGACGACCCAGTGGAGATCGGCATGGGCCAGCCCATCGACCAGCCGGCAGGTTCGACACCGGCCGCAGGGCTCGTCGTCCCGCCGCTCGCACAGGACCAGCTGCGCCAGCCACAGGGCGAGCCGCTGCTTGCCGACGCCGGCGGGGCCCGCGAGTAGGATCACCTGCGGCAGCCGATCGGCCCGGGCGGCGCGCGCGAGCCGGCGGCGGACCTCGAGGTGCCCGGTCATGGGCGGCAAGGGCATGGAGGGAAGGTAAGAAGCGGGGGTAAAAAGGCTAGCCGGTGCCGTGTAACATCATTTTCCACAGTTACTTAACTTACGAGACTTCATGGAGCTTTGTCATGCAAAGCGCGCAGCGGGGTGCAGGGCTGGTGTCAAGTGAACGCTCTCGAGGCGGCGGAGGTGCAGGGATTTGCGTAGACGGAGCGCTCGGGTCCGAGCAGCCTTGACCCTCGATACCGGCCCCGCGAAATTGCACCCCGCGCAGCTCCCCTTCCCGAGTAGCTCAGTTGGTAGAGCAGGTGACTGTTAATCACCGGGTCGGGGGTTCGAGTCCCTCCTCGGGAGCTTCGGCGGTACTCCATCGTTCCTGAAAACGAAGCGGGTCAGCCACCAAGTGGCTGACCCGCTTTCATTCCTATCTCCGCGCTCCCTCTCCTCCGATGACAGCACCCCGCACAACCCGCTACCTTTCCGCCACCACACATTCTGAGGGGAAGTTCCGATGTCCAAGCGCGAGGACCAGCGGCTCGCGGCGCTCGCCAAGAAGAACGCGGAGAAGATCGTGCCGCCGAAAAGCGACCGGGCCGTCCAGTTCGATGCCACGCTGCGCCAGCGGCGCGACGAGGAAGATCCCGAGACTCGCCGCCTGTTCAAGGAAATGAAGAAGCGCGAGTTCTAGCGGCCGCGCGGACGCCGGAAGACCGGCCGACGTTCGCCGCCCGGGTCATCGCCTCCGTCGCTTTCCGGCTGCCGTCGTGGCGCCGAGCGGCGGGCGGGGGCCGGCCGCGGCGTCGGTGACGAAACCGGGCGGCGAGGTGCGGGGTCGAGCACCGGCTCGGGCGGGCGCGGCTTCGGGCGGGTCCGTACGGGGGCGACGCTGCCGAGCACGCCGCTGGCCGACTGGGCGGCGATGCGGATCGTGTCGATCGAGGTCTGCAGCGCCTCCCGCACCTCCGCTTCCATTCTCGGCGCCTCGAGTGCCAGGACCTCGCGCAGGATCGCGCGCGCCGCATCGGCCCCGATCGGCAGTTCCATTTCCCCCAAACGCTCGCAGAGCAGTTCGACGGTGCGGAGGTCCGGCTCGTGCGGGACCCGCGCCGGCGATGGCGTGATCGACTGGCTCATCCGCGGTCTCTCCTCCGATCAGGCGCGCTCGAGATCGAGCGCGCGCCACAGATACCAGCTCGCCACCGACCGAAACGGCCGCCAGCGCTCGGCGCGCCGGCTCAGCACCAGCGGGTCGCGCAGGGCCCGGCGGCTGAACGTCCGGGCGAACCCCTTCCGAACGCCGAGATCGCCCAGCGGCAATACATCCGGCCGCCCCAGCCGGAACAGGAGCAGCATCTCCACGGTCCAACGCCCGACGCCCCGGACCGCCGTGAGCCGCTCGACGATCTCCTCATCCGACATCCGCCGCACCCGCGCCAGCGATGGAACGGTGCCGTCGAGCGTTCGCGCCGCGAGATCCTTGATGGCCGCCGTCTTCGCCGAGGACAGGCCGGCGGCACGCAGGCGCTCGGCCGGGGTCTCCATGATGTCCGCCGGCCGCGGGAAACGACGCGGCCGGTGAATCGCGATCACTCGGCGCAGAATCGTCTCGGCGGCCCTGCCCGAGAGCTGCTGGTACACGATGGCCTCGACCAGCGCGCCGAACATGCTCTGCGCCGGCGCGGGGCGCATGGTGAACGGACCGGCGCGAGCCATCAGCTCGCCGAGACGCGGATCGGCCTGCGCCAGGTGGCGGCAGGCAAGCTCGGGATCGTAGGCAAGTCCGGGAGCTGGGACGGCGAGGGCGACGCCCATGGATAGAAGATACACGGCGCCCGCTTCGGCGTCGCTCGACCGGCAAACTCTTCCCGGCGGATCTTGGTCCTCCCGGCCGAGTTTGCCGTGCTACGGTCGCGGGGCGAGCGGGCCGACCTGGCCTCGCCGCAGGCGGTCGCTCGCAAGGAAGGATCACAGCACGACTTACGGCCTTGGACGCCCCGGGCCTGGCGTGGTCTGCATCCTGCTAAACCCTGCGGCGCCGACAGACCCTTATCCGACAGGCGGAACGATGACGGCGATCAGCGAGCGCGCGGGCGGCGGCCCGGCCCGACTGGTGACTCCGGTGACGGTCCTCCTCATCGAGGACAGCGAAATGGACGCGGTGCTCGTCTCCGAGATGCTGGCCCGTGCGCGCGGGCTCCGGGCGCGGGTCGTCCGCCGCGACCGGCTGGATGCGGGACTCACGCAGCTTCGGAAAGGCGGCGTGGACCTCGTGCTGCTCGACCTGTCGCTGCCCGACAGCCGTGGACTCGAGACCTTCGAGCAGGTGAGCGTCATGGCGCCCGAGGTCCCGGTGATCGTGATGAGCTCGCACCGGGACGAGGACCTCGCGGTGACCGCCGTACGAAACGGCGCCCAGGACTACCTGATGAAGGGGCAGGTGACGGTCGAGTCGCTCGCGCGGTCGATCCAGTACGGGCTCGAGCGGCACCGGCTGCTCCACGCCGTCCGCGGGCAGAGCCTGGTGGACGAGCTCACCGGCCTGTACAACCGGCGCGGGTTCCTGTCGCTCGGCTCCGGGCACCTGCACCTGGCCCAGCGCGCCGGGCGCCGGTTCGTGCTGCTCTACGCCGACCTCGACGGGCTCAAGGAGATCAACGACACCTTCGGCCATCGCGAGGGCGACCTCGCGCTGATCAAGGCCGCGGAGATCCTGCGCGCCACCTTCCGGCACTCCGACGTCGTGGCCCGCCTCGGCGGGGACGAGTTCGTGGTCCTGGCGGTGGAGGCGGCGAGCGACACCGACCAGCAGCTGCTCGATCGGCTGGAGCGTCATCTCGACTACTTCAACGAAGACTCGCCGCTGCCGTACGAGGTATCGCTCAGCGCGGGAGTGGCGGGCTACGACTTCACCAGCCCGCTCACGCTCGAGGAGATGCTCGCCCAGGCGGACCAGGCGCTCTACGTGCGAAAGCGCGGGCGCCGCGCGAGCGCGCGACTCCGGACGCAGCGCCCGGCCTGAGCGGCCCGCCGCCGACCGACCTCCGCCCCGACCGGCCGCGTGCCGGCCTTGACGCGCCCTCCGGGGCGCGTTCGCTTTGCCGGATGCACCCCGATGAATTCCGCCGCCACGCGCACGCGGCCGTCGACTGGATGGCCGACTACCTACGCGACGTCGGCGCGCTGCCCATCACGCCGGCCGTCTCGCCCGGCGACATCCGGCGGCAAATCCCCGAGACGCCCCCGCTCGACGCCGAGCCGTTCGACGCGCTGCTGGACGACTTCCGGCAGGTGATCGTGCCCGGCATGACGCACTGGAACCACCCCGGCTGGTTCGCCTACTTCCCCTGCAACAACAGCCCGCCCTCCATCCTGGCCGAGATGCTGACCGCGACGCTGGGCGCGCAGGGCATGAGCTGGGCGACCTCGCCCGCCGCGACCGAGCTGGAGCAGGTGGTGATGGACTGGCTTCGGCAGATGCTCGCGCTGCCGCCGGACTTCGTCGGCGTCATCCAGGACACGGCCTCGACAGCCACGCTGGTGGCGCTGCTCACGGCCCGCGAGCGCGCGACGGGCGGGCGCTCGGGCGCGGAGGGCCTCGCGGCCGCCGACGCGCCGCTCGCCGTCTACGCCTCGCGCGAGGCGCATTCCTCGGTCGACAAGGGGGTCAAGCTCGCGGGGTACGGGCTCGACCGGCTCCGGCACATCGACACCGACGAGCGCTACGCCATGCGCCCGGACGCGCTCGCCGCGGCGCTCGAGCGGGACCGCGCGGCCGGCATTCGTCCGGCCTGCGTCGTGGCCACGGTCGGCACCACCTCGAGCACGGCGATCGACCCGCTGCGACCCATCGCGGAGCTCTGCCGCCGCGCGGGCGTCTGGCTGCACGTGGACGCAGCCTACGCGGGCGCCGCGGCCATCGTGCCGGAGCTGCGGACGCTGTTCGACGGCATGGAAACGGCCGACAGCATCGTGTTCAACCCGCACAAGTGGCTGCTGACGAACTTCGACTGCACCGCCTACTTCGTGCGCGATCCCTCGGCGCTGCTCTCGACCTTCCAGGCGACGCCGGAGTATCTCCGGACGGCCTATGACGCCGACGTCGTCAACTATCGCGACTGGGGCATCCAGCTCGGCCGCCGGTTCCGCGCGCTCAAGCTCTGGTTCGTGATCCGGAGCTACGGCGTGGAAGGCCTGCGCGCGCTGGTGCGACGCCACGTGGCGCTGGCGCAGGAGCTGGCGGGGTGGATCGCCGCCGATCCGGAGTACGAGCTGCTCGCGCCGGCGCCGTTCGGGCTGGTGTGCTTCCGCTGGCGTCCGCCGGGCCGGAGCGAGCAGGAGCTCGACGCGCTCAACGCCCGCCTGCTCGCCGCGGTCAACGCGGGGGGAGAGCGGTTCCTCACGCATACACGGCTCGGGGGGACGTACACGATCCGTCTGGTGGTGGGACAGCGCGAGACCGGCCGCGAGCACGTACGGGCGGCGTGGGACGCGGTGCGGGAGGCGGCGGGCGGGCTGCAGGCGTCACGTTGAGCAAGGAGTCACCCTGAGCGCGGAGTCACCCTGAGCTAGGAGTCGCCCTGAGCGAAGCGAAAGGGGGCATGAGCTGACGCATGCCCCCTTTCGCTTCGCTCAGGGCGACGCCTAGCTCAGGGTTTCTCCGCGCTCAGGGTGACGCCATGCTCAACGTGACGCCAGCAGCCCGCCCGCCGCCACCCG
>JAICJD010000234.1 GCA_025928645.1 Gemmatimonadales bacterium | reverse complement strand
TGCTGGTGAACGTGCAGTCGAGCGCCGTGCAGGCGGCGGTAAAGGCCGCCGTCGGCGGGGTGTTGCCGGGCTCGGGCGGCGCGATCGTGATCGTGCCGGACTTGGTCTGGCTCAGGCCGGCCGCGTCCTGCACCGTGAGGCGGACGTCGAACGTCCCGGCCGCGGTGTAGGTGAAGGACGCCTCGGCCGTCGTCGCGTCGGCGTTGCCATCGCCATCGAAATCCCAGCTCCAGGCCGTCACGCCGCCGTCGTCGGTGCTGGTGCTCACGAAGGCGCAGGGCACGTTGATGGTGCAGGACGGCATCGTAAAGTTCGCGACCGGCGCCGCATTTTCAGGCGGAGTCGTGACATTGTCGCCGCCGCACGCCAGGGCCAGCAGCGTTCCGGTGGCGGCAGCGAACCTGCCGACTGGTTTCATGGGTCTTCCCGGCCAAAGGCCAAGTGTTCGGGGGAACCGACGCCATGTGAGGCACGTGGCCGTCGGACTTTGCCCGCATGCGCGAGAGGCGTGCCAGTGGGGGGCGCCGCCGGGCCCGACGCGCCGCGGGGCCGCAACGAACGATGCCACATGGGGCTGGGCCGGACCAGTACGGGCGGGGTGCCCCGCTGCGAGTGGGCCACACTGTGGCGGGCGCCCGCATGGCCGCCCGCCCGCACGGGCGCTCAGGTCCCGTTCAGCTCCCGCGTCATGAACACGCTGTTCGGGTCTTCACGGTAGTCCCCGAACGGGCCGCATTCCACGAAGCCATGGCGGGTGTAGAGCGACCGGGCGGGCTCGAAGTAGGGCCACGAACCGGTCTCGAGGCTCAGGCGCGACATGCCGCGCGCCCGCGCCGCCGCCATGATGTGGCGCAGCATCGCCGAGCCGACGCCTTGGCCGCGCGCCGTTTCGGCGGTGTGCATGGACTTGATCTCGCCTTGCCCGCCGTCCAGCCGCAGGAGCGCGCCGACTCCCACGACGGCTTCGCCCTCCCACGCCGACCAGAAGGTGACCTCTCGGGCCCGGAGACCCGAGAGGTCGAGCGCGTGCGCGCTGCCGCGCGCAGTCTCGGCCCGGGCGCGAACGAGGTGGGTGTGGAGCAGCTCGACGACCCGCGGGTCGTCGAGGCCGCCTTCGATGATGTGCATGACCCGGAAGCTTGGCCGTCCCGCCGCGGTTCGGGCAAGAGGGCGGCGGGCCCGTTCCGTCAGGACGCCGCGGCGGCCGTTTCCGGCGCTGGCGCCGGCCGGCGGGCGAGGAGATTGCCAAGCGCTCCCGCCACGCCCATCCCCAGTGCCACGGCCGCGATCCTCGGCGCCCACAGCCACTCGAGGCCGAGCAGCGCGTCGAGCGAGAAGCGTCCGGGCCCCACCAGCGCCAGCCCCAGGGCGCCGGCGGCATACAGGAACGGGACCTCGATGCCGTTTGCCTGGGCGAAGAAGCCGCCTTTCCAGTGCACCGTCACGGCGGCCACTACCATCACGGAAAGCATGAGCGCGGGTCCGATCGGGCCCAGGAATCCGAAGGCGACCAGCAGGCCACTCAGCACCTCGGTGACCGAGGCCGCCGTGGCGAAGGCGCGGCCAGGGTGAAACCCGAGCGCCTCGAAGAACCCGCCGGTCTTCTCCAGACCATGTCCTCCGAACCAGCCGAACAGCTTCTGGCTTCCATGGGCGGCCATCGCTGCGCCGAGCATGACCCGGCCCAGCAGCAGGCCGACGCCGGCGGCAGTCGGGTCGATCAGGTACGTCGTTGCGATCATCGTTTCCTCGTTGATTCCGGAATGGGGATGCAGCCCCCTTGGGATGCTACCCTTCCGCTTGACCGAATATCCACAGTTAATTATGGATTATCTATGCCTGGACTACCAAAATCTATGTCCAATCGTCCTTGTACGGAGGATAAAGGGCACGACGTAATATCCGACGTGCTCGGCGCGGTTCACCTCGAGACGGACGTCTTCGGCCGGCTGGAGCTCGCGGCCCCCTGGGCCCTTCGGGTGCCGCCGGGCGGAGATCTCTCCTTTTATGTGTTGGCGCGCGGCGGGGCCTGGCTCGAGCTCGAAAGCCCGGGGTCGGAGGCCGGCGCGCCACTCGCCCTCTCCGCGGGCGACGTCGTGCTCCTGCGCCACCGGGGCGGGCACGTGCTCAGGGACGAGAGCCGCGCGGCACGCGAAGTCCGGACGGTGGGCGCCGGCGAGTGCCCGCGGCCGGCCAGTCCGGTTCCGGTTCGACTCGGCGGGGAGGGACCGGTGACCACGCTCGTGACCGGCGGGTTCCGCTTCGGCACCGCGCGTCCCAACGTGCTGCTCGAGTCGCTCCCCCCGATCCTGCACGCCCCCGCCGGCGACCCGCGGATGAGCCCGCAGCTCGCCGTGACGGCGCAGCTCATTCTGGCCGAAAGCGCGGCGCCGGGGCCGGGCAGCAGCATGTTGTCGGCCCGGCTCGCGGAGATCCTGCTCATCCACGCGCTACGCGCGCGGGTCGCGGCGAGAGAGACCGGACACGACGACCGGCCGGGCCTCTGTGCGCTGGCCGACCCGGCGATCGGCGGCGCCATGCGGCTGATCCACGCGGATCCCGCGGAGAGCTGGACCGTGGAGCGCCTGGCGCGCGAGGTGAACATGTCGCGCTCGGCGTTCGCGGCGCGCTTCACGGAGCTGGTGGGCGTACCGCCGCTGCAGTATCTCACGCAATGGCGCATGACCGAGGCGGCGCGGCGCCTGCGCGAGGGCGAGGAGAGCGTGGCCGCGGTGGCGGGGCAGGTGGGCTACGCCAACGCCGCGGCGTTCATGAAGGCGTTCACCCGGGTGCACGGCGTCGGGCCCGGGACGTATCGCCGGGGCTATCGGCGGCGGCCGGCTGTCACCTCGTAACCGGTGGCGCTATCTGGAGAGACGATGATGCGCGCAGCGATCTACACCGGAGGAGGCGGTCCCGAGGTCATCAGCTTCGGTGAGGTGCCCAAGCCCGAGGTGCGGCCCGGCCACATCCGCGTGCGGGTGCACGCGGCCGGCCTCAACCGGGCCGACCTCATTCAGCGCCGGGGCCAGTACGCGGCGCCGCCGGGCTGGCCGGCCGACATCCCGGGGCTCGAGTACGCCGGCGAGGTCGAGGCGGTGCGGAACGCCACCCGCTGGAAGCCGGGCGACCGGGTGATGGGGCTGGTTGGCGGCGGAGCACAGGCGGAGCTGCTGACGGTGCACGAGGACGAGGCGCTCGCGGTGCCCGACGGTCTTTCCTACGCGGAGGCCGCCGCCATTCCCGAGGCGTTCCTCACCGCCTACGACGCGCTGGTCGCCCGCGGGCGCGTTGCCCCCGGCGAGCGCGTGCTGATCCATGCCGTGGGAAGCGGCGTCGGCACGGCGGCTTCACAGATCGCGAAGCACCTGGGCGCGACCGTGATCGGCACCTCGCGCAGCGCGGAGAAGCTGGCGCGCGCGCTGGTCTACGGCCTCGACCACGGCATCGACACCTCGCGCGGCCCGTTCCGGGACGCGGTGGGCGAGCCGGTCGATGTCGTGATCGACATGCTGGGCGGGCCCGCCTTCGCGGACAACCTCGCGGTGCTCGCGCCGCGCGGGCGGCTCGTGCTGCTCGGCTTTCTCGCGGGCGGACGGTTCACCGGCGACCTGGGGCCGATTCTGCGCAAGCGGCTCGAAGTGATCGGCACGGTGATGCGGGCGCGAGGCCTCGAGGAGCGCGCGCCGCTGGTGCGCGAGTTCGCCGAGCGGATGCTGCCCCTCTTCGATCAGCG
>JAICJD010000010.1 GCA_025928645.1 Gemmatimonadales bacterium | reverse complement strand
GCGGCCTCGCGCGGCACCCCGCGCCGCGCCATGACGATGGCCGTCTTCACGCTGCCGCCGGCGGCCGCGAGCACCGCGCGCGAGCCCTCGCGGTCGAGCCCCGTCGTCTCCATGAGGATCCGCTGGCTCCGGTCCACCAGCTTGTCGTTCCAGGCCCTGAGATCGACCATCAGATTGCCGTAGGTCTTGCCCAGGCGGATCATCGCCCCGGTCGTGAGCATGTTGAGCACGAGCTTGGTCGCGGTGCCGCTCTTCATCCGGGTCGAGCCGGTCAGGACTTCGGGCCCGACCGGCACGGTGATGCAGACGTCACAGGTCTCGCGCAGCAGACGCGGTGGCTCGGACATGGACACGATACCCGTGGCGGCGCCGAGCGCCTGGGCGCGGCCCAGCGCCGCCCGCACGAATGGCGTGGTGCCGCTCGCCGCGATGCCGACCACGACGTCGTGCGGTCCCACGCGGCGCGCGTCCATCTCGCCGATCGCCGCGTTGACGTCGTCCTCCGCGCCTTCGATGGACCGGACGAGCGCCGGCAGCCCGCCGGCGATGATGCCCACGACCATCTCGGGCGGCGTGCCGAAGGTGGGCGGGCATTCGGCCGCGTCGAGCACGCCCAGCCGCCCGCTCGTCCCCGCGCCCACGTAGAGCAGGCGGCCGGCGGCGCGGAAGGCCGCCTCGATGAGGTCGATGGCGCGCGCGATGTCCGCGCGGGCCCGCGCCACCACGCCGGGCACCGCGGCATCTTCGGCGCCGATGAGATCGACGATCTCGAGGGCGGAGGCGGTATCGATGGTGGTGGTGCGAGGGTTGCGCCGCTCGGTCAGGCGCGGGTCGAGGTAGTCGTCAGGCACGGCTAAATTAGAGCCCGTGCGTCGCCCGGGGCAACTACCTGGCGCCCCGGTCCCCGCCTTCATCGAGGTCTCCGTGCGCTCGCGTCACGTTTCGCTGCTGCTGCTCACCGTCCTCGCCGCGTGCGGCCATCCCTCCACGGGCCGCACCGGCCCGGCCCCCGGCATCGCGGCGGGGTGGAAGTTCCGAACCGGGGCCCGCGTCGCCGAGGGCGCCAACGCGATGGTGGTGTCGGGCAGCGGGCTCGCGAGCGCCGCGGGACGCGACGTGCTGCGCGCGGGCGGCAACGCCGTGGACGCCGCGGTGGCCGTGGGGTTCGCGCTGGCGGTGGTCCATCCCGAGGCCGGCAACCTCGGCGGCGGCGGATTCATGGTCATCCGCCTCAGGGACGGCACCGTCCGCACGCTCGACTACCGGGAGACGGCGCCGTCGCACGCCACCCGGGACATGTACCTCGACGACCAGGGACAGCCGACCGAGCGGAGCGTCACCGGCGACCTGTCGGCGGGCGTGCCGGGCTCGGTCGCCGGCCTCGCCGAGGCGCAGCACCGGCTCGGCCGGCTTCCGCTGGCGCGGGTGATCGAGCCCGCGATCCGACTCGCCCGCGAGGGCTTCGTGGTCGATTCCTACCGGAGCCGCTCGATCGCGGACGACAGCGCGAGACTGGCGCTGTTTCCGGCGTCGCGTGCGAGCTTCCTCCCGGGCGGCGCGCCGCCCCCACCCGGCAGCACGCTGCGCCAGCCCGATCTGGCCGCCACGCTCGAGGCCATTCGCGACGGCGGCGCGGACGGCTTCTATCGCGGCCGGGTAGCGGACCTCATCGTGGCCGAGATGGCGCGGGGCGGCGGCCTCATCACCCGCGAAGACCTGGCCGGCTATCGCGCCATCTGGCGGGACCCGATCGCCATCCGTTACCGCGGGTACACCATCTATTCGATGCCGCCGGCCTCGTCGGGCGGCGTCACCATGGGCGAGATCCTCAACATCATGGAGGGCTACGACCCGCTCCCCCCGTTCGGCTCCCCCGCCCTGATCCACCGCGAGGCCGAGGCGATGCGCCGCGCGTTCACCGACCGCAACACCTGGCTGGGCGACCCGGCCTTCGTCCGGAACCCGAGGGACCGTCTGCTCTCGAAGGCGTACGCCGACAGCCTGCGCGGGGCGATCGGGGAGCGCGCGACGCCCACGCCGGCGTTCTCGCCGGCCGTCCGCAGCGGCACCTCGACCACGCACTATTCCGTCGTCGACGCGGAAGGGAACGCGGTGAGCTGCACGACGACCCTCAACAACAGCTACGGCAGCGCAGTCACCGTCGCCGGCGCCGGCTTCCTGCTCAACGACGAGATGGACGACTTCGCAACCGCGCCCGGGAAGCCGAACATGTACGGGCTCGTCCAGGGCGAGGCCAATGCGATCGCGCCGGGCAAGCGGATGCTCTCGGCGATGACGCCCAGCATCGTGCTGGACCGGGACGGGCGCCTGCTGCTGGTGCTGGGCACGCCGGGCGGCCCCAGGATCATCACCATGGTGTACCACGTGATCTCGAACGTGATCGATCACCACATGCCGCTGGCCGACGCGGTGGACGCGCCACGCATGCATCACCAGGGGCTGCCGGACACGCTGGAAGTCGAGCGGGACGGATTTCCGCCGGCCACGCTCGACAGCCTGCGTGCGCGCGGCCACGCGATCGACAACGGCGGCTACTGGGGGGACGTCGAGGCGATCGCGCGGACGCCCGACGGCTGGGAGGGCGTGAGCGACCCGCGGCGAGGAGGCGACGGGGCGGGATACTGAAAGACGAAGCGGGCGGAGAATCCCTTCTCCGCCCGCTTCCGCTCACCCATCGGACTCAGGTTCCCGCGATCAGCTTTTCGTCCAGCGTCAGGGTCAGCTGGGTGCCGGTCGGCACCACGACGTCGCGGTCCTTGGTCTCGACCGCGCGCTGCGCGCCCACCGCGCCGCCGATGATCCCACCGATCACGGCGCCCTTGGTGCTGCCGCCCAGGACCCGCCCGACGATGGCGCCCGCGGCCGTGCCGGCGCCCACCTTCGCGACGTCTCCGGCGTTGGTGCTCCGCCCCTGGAGCGAGGTCTTGACGCCGGAGATGGACGCCGCGAGCGGCTTCGAGCCGCCGTTCATCGCGATCGAGACCGGCTTGAGCGTGAGCGTGCCGGTGGTGTCGCTCTTATTCTCCGATTCCTTGATCGCGGTGACCTGCAGGGTCACCTTCGACCCGGCCGGGATCACCACCTGGCCGGCGGGGTTCTTCACGTCGCTCGCCACGGTGGCCGTGACCTGGTCGCCCACCTTGTTCTTGTGGGAGCGGATCTCCTCGTCGGTCGTGGCGGAGAATGTGGCACCCGCCGCGAGGCTCGCGGAGCTGGCCGCCGGTGTCGGCACCGGGGCCGTCGGGTTCGGCGTCGTCGGATTGCTGGGCGACGGCGAGGACGCCGTCGGGGCGGGCGTCGGAGCCGGCGTGGCCGGCTTCGTCCGCGGCTTGGCTGCGGGCTTCGGCGCGGCGGGCTTCGGCGCCGGGGCCGGCGCGGCGGTGGCCGTGTCGGTGGCCGTCGTGGCCGCCGTGTCGGCGCTAGGGCGGTCGTTGAGCGTCGCGCTGGTGTCCACCGGCGCGAGCTGCAGGTCCCGATTCAGGCTGTCCGCCGACGCGACGTCACGCTTATCCCCGCGACCGCAGGCGGCGGCCGCGAGCAGCGTGAGCGCGGCGAGCATGGCTCTCGGCATCATCTCCTCCTCGCTGGTGTGACTTGCCGGGCTCCGAGCACGCGGTGACATTCCACCGATCATGAACGAGCTTCGGGCGCTGCTGCCCTTCGTCCGGCCGTACCGGCGCGACTACGCGTTCGGCATGCTGCTGGTGGTGATCTCCAACATCTTCACCACGCTCGGACCCAAATTCATCGAGCAGGGCATCGATGCCCTGCGCACCCCGAACGGGTTCCCGGTCGTCGAGCGCGCCATCCTGCTGCTGCTCGCGGTCGCGCTGCTGGGCGGCGTGGCCCGGTTCGGCATGCGGGAGCTGCTCAACAGCGGCAGCCGCCGCGTCGAGACGGACCTCCGCGACCACCTGTACCGACATTTGCAGCGGATGTCGGCGGAATTCTACGACCGGTATCCGACGGGCGATGTGATGGCCCGCACGACCAACGATCTTCTAGCCGTCAGAATGGTCGTCGGCCCGGCCGTTATGTACTTGGTGGATACTACCATACGTGCACTGCTAATTGCACCGGCGATGCTCGGGATCAACCCCCGGCTCACCGTGCTCGCGCTGGTGCCGATGCTCGGGCTGCCGGTGGCCATGATGTCGCTCGGCCAGCGGATCCACCGCCGGAGCCAGGCGATCCAGGAGCAGTTCAGCGACCTGACCAGCCAGGCGCACGAGAACCTGAGCGGCGTCCGCGTAGTCCGGGCCTACCGGCAGGAGCAGGCGGAAATCGCGGCGTTCCGGCGGCTGAGCGACGACTATCTCGGCCGGAACCTGCGGCTGGCGCGCGTGCAGGGCGTGTTCTTTCCGCTGCTCACGCTGCTCGGCGGGCTGAGCGGGCTGGTCGTGCTCTACGTCGGCGGGCGTCTGGTGATCGCGGGCACGATCACGGTGGG
Organism: Gemmatimonadales bacterium; assembly: GCA_025928645.1. Lineage (GTDB taxonomy): Bacteria > Gemmatimonadota > Gemmatimonadetes > Gemmatimonadales > GWC2-71-9 > CAVVWJ01. The sequence continues at coordinate 36,367 of JAICJD010000010.1, read as the reverse complement.
CGGCTTCATCGCGTTCGGCGTATATCTCGGCATACTGGTGTGGCCGATGATCGCGCTCGGGTGGGCCGTGAATCTGGTGCAGCGAGGCGCGGCATCGATGGGCCGCATCAACCAGCTGCTGCGCGAGCGCCCGGCCATCGCCGACCCGACTGCGCCGGCCACACTCCCGCCGCCGCGGAATGGCCGCGCGGTCGAGTTCCGCGACGTCACGTTCGCGTATCCCAACGCGCGGGAACGCGGGGCGGTGCTGCACGGCATCGCCTTCCGGGTCGAGGCCGGACGGTCGCTGGCGATCGTGGGGGCCACCGGCTCGGGCAAGTCCACGCTGGTGGACCTGCTGGCCCGGGCGTACGACCCGGACAGCGGCGCGGTCCTGCTCGACGGCGTGGACCTGCGCCGCCTCCCGCTGGCCGAGGTGCGCCGCGCGATCGGCTTCGTGCCGCAGGAAACCTTCCTCTTCAGCGAGACCCTCCGCGACAACGTGCTGCTCGGCGCGCCGGACGACGGCCGCCTGGAGCGGGTGGCGGAGGTGGCGCAGCTCACCGAGGCCCTCCCCGCCCTGCCCAAGGGCTACGACACGATGCTCGGCGAGCGCGGCATCAACCTGAGCGGCGGCCAGAAGCAGCGCAGCGCGATCGCCCGGGCGCTGGCGCAGGATCCGCCGGTGTTCGTGCTCGACGACGCGCTGAGCGCGGTGGACGCGCAGACCGAGGCCAAGATCCTGCGCGCGCTGCGCGGCGCGCTCTCGGGACGCACCAGCATCATCGTCTCCCACCGCCTCGCGGCGGTGCGCGATGCGGACTGGATTCTCGTGCTGGACGGCGGCCGGATCGTCGAGCAGGGCACCCACGCGGACCTGATCGCGCGGGGCGGCCGCTACTGGGAGCTCCTCCGGCGGCAGCAGCTCGAGGAGGAGCTGGAGACCGCGGAGGGCGAGGAAGGCGAGGAAGGCGAGGCGGCGTTCAGATCTGCTCCCGCAGCACCTCGGGCGTGAACTGCTGCAGCCAGCCGGCGAGACGGGTGAACTCGCCCGTCGCCATGAGCACCCCCACGAAGATCAGAAGCACCCCGCTCACCCGCATGACCCAGGGCAGATAGCGTCGGAACCGCTGGAACCAGTCGAGGAACGCCTCGAGCGCCACCGCCGCCAGGAGGAACGGCACCGCGAGCCCGGCGGAGTAGCTCCCGAGCAGGAGCATGCCGCGGCCGAGGTCGTGCGAGGTGGCCGCAAGCCCGAGGATGGCGCCGAGCACCGGCCCGATGCACGGGGTCCATCCGGCGCCGAAGGCCATCCCCACCAGCGCGGAGCCCAAATAGCCCACCGGCTTGTGCTCGAGCTGCACCCGCCGCTCCTGCGTCAGGAAGCCCAGCCGGACGACGCCCAGGCACACGAGGCCGAACAGGATGATGAGCACCCCGCCGATGCGCTGCAGCCAGTGCTGGTAGTAGTTGAGCGCGCGACCGAGGGCCGTGGCGCTCGCGCCGAGCAGCACGAACACCAGGCTGAAGCCCAGCACGAACAGGAGGGCATGGACCAGCGCGGTGCGGCGCCGGGTGGAAACCTCGGGGAGCGACATGCCCGTGAGGAACCCGATGTAGCTCGGCACCAGCGGGAGCACGCAGGGCGAGAGGAAGCTGAGCAGGCCCGCCGCGAACGCGACGAACAGCCCCAGGGTGACGGGCTCGCTCACGGCTCGAGCTCCCGCTGCCGGCACTCGCGGCACACGCCGTAGATTTCCACGCTGTGGCGCTGGTGCTGAAAGCCGAGCTCGTCGGCGAGCACTGGCAGCATCCGCTCCAGCCGCTCGTGCTGGAACTCGATCACCCGGCCGCACCGTTCGCAGATGAGGTGCTCGTGGTCGGTCTGCGAGGGCATCGGCTCGTACCGCCGGAATCCTTCGCCGAAGTCGTGCGCGCGCACCAGCCCGCTCTCGACCAGCACCTCGAGCGTGCGGTACACGGTGGCGACGCCGACGTGTTCGCCGCGCTGTTTGAGCACCCGGCGGATGCCCTCGACGGAGGGGTGGTCGTCGGAGAGGAAGACGGCCTGGGCGATCAGGTCGCGCTGGCGGGTCACGGGCAGGTGGCGGTCGCGCAGATACCGGCGGAAGCGCTCGAGCAGCGCCGCGCCCTCGCCCTCAGCGAGGAGGGGCATCGGCGGCCCCCGCGAACCAGTCCTCGGGGGGCACCGGCACGGGCGGGTGTTCGTCGTCGATCCGCCGCTGGACGTCCTGCAGCAGCTGCGCGAGCGCCTCGACGGGAGCGCTGCCGACCTCCTCGACCGAGGCCTCGAACCGGCCCCGCTCCTTGCCCTTCACGGCCAGCATGTAGCGGGCGGTGTAGATCCGCCGGCGGTCGCCGTCCACGCGCGAGAGCACGGCGGTGCCCCACTCCTGCCCCTCGTGGCGCAGGGCGCTGAACAACCACACGCCGTCCACCTCGGCGGGGGGAATCTGCTCCGCCACCGAGGAGGCGAGGCGGGGCCAGCCGAACCCGTTCACGCCGCGCCCCGCTCCCAGCGCTCGGTGTAGAACCGGAGCACGTGCATGAAGTCCTGCGCATTGGTGACCACACCATAGGCCTGGTGGGTGCCACGGTCCTTCAGCTTGTTCACGACGAACTCGGTCTGGTCCACGCAGATCGTCATGAGCGGCACCGGGCCCTCGTCGGCGAGGTAGAACGCCGGCAGCATGTTGCCCACCGCAATGGCATGGAGCGCCGTGGCGACGAAGATCGCCCCGGTCGCCTTCACCGTGTGCTCCCGCATCGCGTCCTGCGCGGCGAGCGTGTCGGAATACACGCCGGGCAGCGGGCCGTCGTCGCGGATCGAGCCCGCCAGGACGAACGGAATGCGGTTGGTCACGAGGGCGTGCATGATGCCGCTCCGGATGAGCCCGGATGCGACGCCCCGCTCGATCGAGCCCTCGGCGCGCACGCGGTTGATCGCGCGCATGTGGAGTCCGTGGCCGCCCTCGGTCGGCTGCCCGGCGCTGGTCATGCCCAGCGTCGTGCCGAAGATCGCCGCCTCGATGTCGTGCACGGCCACCGCGTTCCCCGCGAGCACGGCCTGGACGTAGCCGTTGCGGATGAACCACTCGAAGTCCGCCCGGGCGCGCGAGTGCACCAGCGCGGGCCCCACCACCCAGACCAGATAGCCGCCGCGGCGCTTCTCCTCTCCCACCCGCGCGGCGAGCTCCTCGTAGTTCACCGGCCGCTCGCGGCTCACCTCCGTGGACATGAACCGGAACTCGTTGGCGCCGTGCCCGCCGCCGAGGAAGCCCGCACCGTGCACCACGATGCCCTCGGTGCCGTCCTCCGCCTCGCCCATGGCGACGAGCTCGCCCCGGCGCAGCCGGCGGGGCTCGATGGTCTCGATCGCGTCGCCCCGCTTCACCAGCACGCAGTCCATCCGCGGACGCGTCGGCGCGTGCCAGCGGCCGTCCACGTGGACGTAGGTGGGCAGGTTGGAGGTGGAAAAGAAGCCCTCGGGCAGAACGCCGTCGGCCGGCAGGGGCGCGAACCGGGCGTCCGGCGCTCCCGCGAACGGCGGCCGGTCGAAATCCGGCAGCGTGCTGGTACGTGTGGACATGTGGGGGTGGAAGGTAGGGCAGCCAGAAGGGGGATACAAGCACCGCGCATGCGATTCGGGGTTAGCTTTCGGGACAACAGGAGGAGGGATTCATGCGCCGCTGGCCCGCCGTGCTGTTCGTGCTCGCTTGCCCCGCCGTCGCCGTGCCGGCTGCCGCCCAGCAGCCGACGGCCCCCGACACGGTCTACCGGGACACGACCAAGGTGAACCAGCTGCCCGAGCTCAACGTCACCGTGGCCCGCACCACCGAGCCGCTCTCCAAGCTGCCCTTCGCCACCGCGGTGCTCGACCGGACGGCGCTGCAGCGCGGCCAGGCGACGATGGGGATCGACGAGGCACTCAACAACGTCCCGGGCGTCGTCGTCTCGAACCGGTACAACTTCTCCCTGGATCAGCGCATCAGCATTCGAGGCTTCGGCAGCCGGTCGAACTTCGGCGTGCGCGGGCTCAAGATCCTGCTGGACGGCGTGCCCCAGACGCTGCCGGACGGCCAGAGCCAGCTCACCAACGTGGACTTTGCCGACCTCGAGCGCGCCGAGGTGCTGCGCGGCGCGAGCTCGTCGCTGTACGGCAACGCGTCCGGCGGGGTGATCTCGCTCGAGACCCAGCGGGCGGCCCCGGGACCGTTCGCCCAGACGGTGCGGGTCCAGGCAGGCAGCGGCCGGCGCAACGGCGACGCCTTCTACAAGTGGCAGAGCTGGACCTCGGGCCGCTCGGGCAGCGCGAGCGGCACGCTCTCGGTGTCGCAGCTCAAGGCCGACGGCTTCCGGCAGCACAGCGCGGCGGACATCCGCCAGCTCAACGCCGGCGTCGACTACGCGTTCAGCGGCACGACGCTGGGCACGCTGCGGCTGGGCCTGGCCGACAATCCCGAGGCCCAGAACCCCGGCGCGCTGACTCGCACCGAGTATGTCGCCAACCCGGATTCGGCGGCCGGAAGCAACATCCTCCGCGGCGCCGACAAGGACGTGCAGCAGCAGCAGCTCTCGCTGGGACTGCGGCACTTCGATGCCGCCGGCAACGAGTACGACGTGACCATGTTCGGGGTGCTGCGCGACCTGGCCAATCCGCTCGCCGCGCCGCCGGACATCAATCCCGGCCCGACCAACGGCACGTTCGTGGACATCGGGCGGGCGGTCGGCGGGCTCCGGCTGAGCGGCACCTATCTGCTCGGCACGGGACCCAGGGCGCCACGGCTCGTCGGCGGCGCGGACGCCCAGCGGCTCAGGGACAACCGGAAGAACTTCGTGTCGAGCGCGGGGACGCGCACCGACCAGGTCTTCGTGGACCAGCAGGAGCGCGTGACCGAGCTCGGCCCGTTCGCCCAGGTGCAGTGGAGCCCCCGCGCGGAGCTGCTCCTGAGCGGTGGCGCCCGCTTCGACTGGATCCGCTTCGCCGTCACCGACCACTACTTCGGCGACGGCATCGACGACAGCGGCGCCCGCACCATGTCCTCGCTGAGCGGCAACGTCGGCGCGAGCTGGTCGGTGGGCGACCAGTTCGTGCCGTACGTGAATCTTTCGACCTCGTTCGAGACCCCGACGACGACGGAGCTGGCTAACCGGCCGACCGGCGCCGGCGGGTTCAACCCCGAGCTGGGCCCGCAGCGCGCGGTGAATTACGAGGTCGGCGCGCGCGGGCAGCCCACCCGGGCCGTCTCCTACTCCGTGGCGCTGTTCCTCGGGCGCATCAGCGACGCCATCGTGCAGCTGGGCGAGATCGGCGGCCGCGCCTTCTTCGGCAACACCGGCAAGACGCACAACGACGGCGCGGAGGTCGGGCTCACGGTGACCCCCGTGTCCGGCGTGTCCTTGAGCGGCGCGTACACCTACGCGCACTACCGTTTCGCGAGCGGCCCCAACGACGGCAAGCGGCTGCCGGGCGTGCCCGAACACTTCTGGCGCTTCGGGCTCCGGACGGCCCTCCCGCACGACCTGTACGTCGACGTGGACCACACGTTGAGCTCATCGCTGGCGGCGGACGACGCGAATTCCCTGATCGTCGATTCGTGGGGAGCGGGCGTCACCAACGCGCGCTTCGGCTGGCAGGGCACCGTCGGCAGCCTGCAGGTGGGCCCCTTCCTCGGCGTGAACAATCTCTGGGACCGGCAGTACGTCGGGTCGGTCACCTTGAACGGCATCGGCGGGCGGGTGTTCGAGCCGGCGCCGAGACGGGTGATCTACTTCGGGGCGGAGCTCGGCTACCGGGCGGCGGCGCCGGAGTAGGAGAGCGAGCGGGGCGGCGTCTTCATCCCGAGCGAAGCGAGGGATGACACGCTGCAAGCTCCCTCGCGTTGCTCGGCTCGACCTGCACCTCGACGCCGCCTCTACAGCAACGACACCGGATCCCGATCCACCACTACCCGCACGTCTCCGGCCCGCGCGAGCCTGGGCGCCGCGTAGCGTACGATTCGCCCCAGCGCCTCGGACGGCCCCTTGAGCAGCACATGCCACCGCCAGCGATCCTTGATTCGCGCCAGCGGACACGGCGCCGGGCCCAGCAGCGTCACCGGCAGCGCGTAGCGCTCGAGCAGCGCCGAACACCAGTCGGCCAGCTCGGCCGCGCGGCGGCCCACCGCCCGCTCGTTCGCCCCTGAGACGAGCAGGTTGACCAGCGACGTCGTCGGTGGGTACGGCGGCAGCTCGCGCAGCGTCCGTTCCTCGCGCAGAAATCCTTCGGCGTCGTGCCGCGCCGCCCAGGTCAGCGCGTGATGTCCCGGATGTCGCGTCTGCACCAGCACCCGCCCGCCCCTGGGGCCGCGGCCCGCCCGGCCGGCTACCTGCGCGAGAAGCTGGAACGTGCGCTCCGCGGCGCGGAAATCAGGCAGATACAGCCCGGTGTCCGCGTCCACCACGCCGACCAGCGTCACGTTGGGAAAGTCGAGCCCCTTGGCGATCATCTGGGTGCCGAGCAGGAGGTCCACCTCCCCGGACTCTACCGCCGAAAGGATGCGGTGGTGCGACCACTTGGTGCTGGTGGTGTCCAGGTCCATCCGCGCCAGCCGCGCCTCGGGATAGCGTTCGGCCAGGAGCCGCTCGAGCTGCTGGGTGCCGAAGCCGCGCATCTGCTGCACCGGGTTGGCGCACACGCGGCAGGTGAAGGGGAGCGGCTGCTCGTGTCCGCAGTAGTGGCAGCGCAGGCCCGGCGGCGCGGTGTGCACGGTCAGCGAGATGGTGCACCGGGGGCACTGCCAGACCTCGCCGCAGTCGGGACACTGGAGGAACGCCGCGTATCCGCGGCGGTTGAGCAGGAGCAGCGCCTGCTCCTTTCGCGCCAGCGTGCCGATGATGGCCGCGTCCAGCGCCTCGGACCAGGCGACGGCACCGGTTCCGGGCACCCGGGGCGCGATGCGCAGATCGACCAGCTCGACCGGCGGCAGCGGACGGGCGCCGATGCGCTCGGGAAGGCGCACCATCCGGAGCCGGCGCTCGGCCAGCGTCATGGTTTCGAGCGAGGGCGTGGCGCTGCCCAGCACGAGCCCGGCGCCCTCGAGGCGGGCGCGCACCGCCGCGACCTCGCGCGCGTGGTACCGCGGCGTCTCGCCATTCTTGTAGCTGGCCTCGTGTTCCTCGTCGAGCACGATGAGGCCGAGCCGCTCGACCGGCGCGAACACGGCCGATCGGGCGCCGACCGCCACCCGGCGCTCGCCCCGGCGAAGCATGCGCCAGGCATCGGCCCGCTCGCCGTCCGACAGCGCGCTGTGGAGCACCGCGATCTGGTCGCCGAACGCGCCGCGCAGCCGGCCGACGGTCTGCGGGGTGAGGCCGATCTCGGGCACGAGCACGATCGCGCCGCGCCCCTCGGCGAGCACCTGGCGGACCACCTCCAGGTAGACCAGCGTCTTCCCGCTTCCCGTGACCCCGAACAGCAGGGCGCCGTCGCCCGACCCGAGTGAGGCGACGGCGGCGAGGGCGGCCTGCTGGTCGGCGGTGAGGCTGGACGGCGGCGGCACCGACGGAAAGCCGGCGAACGGGTCGCGCAGCCGCTCCGCCCGGCCGATCCGCACGAGCCCCCGCCGCTCGAGGCCCTTGATCACGGCGGCCGTGAACCCGAGCTGGCCGGTCACGTGACTCACCTGCGCGCTCCCGCCCATCTGCTCGAGGGCCTCGTACAGGCGCCGCTGCTTCGGGGCGCGCCGGAACAGCGCGTCGCGCTCGAGCAGGGTCGGGGAATCGCCGGCGAGCGTCACCACCCGCTCGGTGAGCGCGTCGCCCGCCGTGTCGGGCGGCTCGACCCGGAGGGTCACCGCGCTTACGCGCGCGAGCCGATCCAGCGCGTCCCACACGGGGCGCTTGAGCGCCCGCGCGGTCGCCGCGACCGACGCCTCGCCGCCGCGCCGCTCGAGCCACGCGGTGACCTCGCCCGCCAGGCCGCCGACCGGACGCGCACCGCGAACGAGTGTCGCCACCACGACCGACTCCCCCCAGAGTCCGCCCGGCAGCATCGTCTTGAGCGCGAGCCCGAGCGGCGCGCCGTAGTACCCGGCCATCCAGCGCGCGGTCTCGAGCAGCGGGGCCGGCACCGCGGCGTCCGCGTCGGGCGCCCCAAGGACGTCGCGCGCGGCCGCGGCCGGCGCGGGGACGTCGGCTTCCACCACGATGCCGATGAGCTCGCGCCGGCGGACGGGGACCACCACCCGGGCGCCGGGAACGACCCGGTCGCCCAGAGTCTCGGGAATGCGGTAGGTGTACGGGGAGGCGAGGGGGAGCGGGAGCGCGACCTGGGCGAAGCGCTCGGTCATCGCTTCCGGAGGCCGAGCCCGGGCCCGTCGGGCAGGGCGACCTGGCCGCCGGCGATGGTCGCGCCGACGAACGGGTCGCGCGCGAGGAGCGCCGCGCCGTCGAGATCCACGATGTCCACCAGCGGCGTGAAGTGCGCGGCCGCGGTGATGCCGAGCGAGCTCTCGATCATGCAGCCCACCATCACCATCAGGCCGTGGGCCCGCGCCACGGCGATCATCCGCAGCGCCTCACGCAGGCTGCCGCACTTGGCGAGCTTGATGTTGATGCCGTCGACGGCGCCCACCAGCGGCGGAATGTCCACCGCGGTTCGGCAGCTCTCGTCCGCCACGACCGGAATGGCGGCCCGGCGGCTGATCTCGGCCAGCCCCGCGATCTGATCCGGCGGGAGCGGCTGCTCCAGCACCGTGACGCCGAATTCCTGGAGCACGGGCAGCATGGCGACCGCCTGCTTCAGCGTCCAGCCGCAATTGGCGTCGACCCGGATCTCCTTGTCGGTCGCATCCCGGATCGTGCGCAGGATCTCGACGTCCCGCTCCGTGCCGAGCTTGATCTTGAGGATGGGGTATTCGGCCGCCTCCTGGACCTTGAGACGGATGCGCTCCGGCGTGTCGAGCCCGATCGTGAAGGTCGAGCGCGGCGCCTTCGCCGGGTCGAGCCCCCACAGCCGGTAGAGCGGCACGCCGAGCCGCTTGCCGACGAGGTCGTGGAGGGCGCCCGACAGCGCGGCCCGGGCCGACGCGTTGATGCGCAGCGACGCCTCCCAGCGGCGCTCGGTCTCCTCGATGTCGAACGGGTCGGCGGGCAGCGCCCCCGCGTAGCGCTCCAGCGCGGCGCGCACCGTCTCGGCCGTCTCGCCGTAGAAGCTCGAAGGCGTCGCCTCGCCCCAGCCCTCGTGACCGTCGGCGTCCCGCAGCCGGACCCAGATCGTCCGGTACTCGCTTCGGCCGCCGCGTGCGATGATGAACGGGTGGCGGGTGCGGAGCTCGAGGCACTCGGTTTCCATCGTGAGCGGCTGCGCCACGGAACCCTCGGCGTAGGAAGAGCGCGCGGATGTAGACTAGGCCAGCGCGAGCAGGTGCGCCAGCACGCCGTCCGCCAGCCGGGCGGGCACGTAGCCGCCCTCGAGCAGCCCGACCAGCGGCGCGTCCGGGAGCCGCTCGCGGAGACGGCGGGTGAGATCGGCGTAGTGCTCCGGCTCCAGGGTGAAGCCGCCCAGCGGGTCGCCGCGCATGGCGTCGAAGCCGGCGGAGACGAGCACCAGGTCGGGCGTCCATCCGGCGGTGGCCGCGGCGATGGCGGCCCACAGATCGTCGACGTATCGTGCCGGCGGCGCGCCGGGACCCCGCGGCACGTTGAAGACGTTGCCCACGCCGCGCTCGTCCGCCATGCCGGTGCCCGGGTACCAGGGATGCTGATGCAGCGAGACGTAGCGGATCGACGGGTCGTGCTCCACCAGGGCCTGGGTCCCGTTGCCATGGTGCACGTCCCAATCCACGATCAGCACGCGTTCGCGCCCCTGACGCTGCGCGTGGCGTGCGGCCGCCACGGCGTTGGCCACGAGGCAGAAGCCCATGGCGCGGGACGCCAGCGCGTGGTGCCCCGGCGGCCGCACCGCGGCGAACGCATTCCCCTGCCCGGTGTGCGCGTGCTCCACCGCGGCGAGCACCGCGCCGACCGCGCCGAGCGCCGCGGCCCAGCTCGCCTGGTTCGCCACGGTGTCGAGGAAGAGGGGTCCACCGCCCCGGGCGCTCACGGCCGCGAGATGGTCGAGGTACGCGCGAGGGTGCACGGCAAGCAGCGGTTCGAGCGGAGCGGCGTCGGCCTGCCGCACCTGGATGCCGGGTTCCGCCCGCGCGCGCTCCAGCAGCACGCCGAGCCGCGCCGGAGTCTCGGGATGCTCGGGGCCGGGGTCGTGCTGCAGGCAGGCCGGGTGGGTGAATACCGGGACGCTCACGGACCTACCGCACCGGCCTCCGCCGCTTGGGCAGCACGATCAGCGCGCCGTTGGGCACCAGGCCGGCCTGCGCCAGGGTCTGGGACTCGTCCTGCAGCTCGGCGCCGCGGAACTTCATGACGTAGCCGGCGGGGTCCTTCACGACCCGCGTCGCGGCGAGCGCCCGGCGCTTGAGGTCCGCCAGCGTGGCGGCGTCGGGCAGCTCGAGCCGGACCTCGTCCCACGCGTCCTGCACCGTGACCCTGAGCGGCAACGTCGCGCTCATGCCGCCGATCCATCGGACGCCGGCGCGTCGGGGGCCCAGGGCAGCGTCGAGAGAAAACGCTGGAGCGGCTGGTCGAACAGCAGCGTCGACGCGCGAACCCGCGTCCCGCCGGCGGCCGGCGTTGCCGCGAGGGCGATCTCCTCTCCGCCCTGGCCGCGGAGGAGCAGATAGGTCGGCCCGGCCTTTTCCGGGAATGCCGCCTGCATGGGCACCCGCTCGGCGAAGAAGCGCTTCGCGCGCTGCAGCACCTCCGCGCCGTCGAGCGCGGTCACGACCTCGTACACCATGTGCCTGCCGTCGAAAAGTGAATCGGGAAGATAACCTCTCAGCCCTTCCCCACCTGCACGGCCGCGCGGTACGCGGGCGCCGCGCGCAGCAGGCCGAGCACGCTCGGCTTGCGCCGCAGCACCAGCACGGCCTGGCCGGGCGGCGGGCTCTCGAGCCCTTCCAGCGTCAGAAAGGCCGGCAGCGCCGCGTCGGCCGGAATCGGGACGACGTAGTCGCGGCCGGCCCAGTGAAGCGGCAGCGTCGCGGGCATGCCGCGCACCAAGTGCTCGATGAACACATCATCCTCGACCTGCCATGTCGCCTCGCCCACGGGCGCGCCGTCGCGGTAGAAGTCCGGATCGAACGGCTCCCCGTCCTGCCGGGCGTAATTCTGCTCCGCCGCCCAGTCCAGCGCCTCGAGATCCTCCGTGCGGGCCCGCCACTCGAGGTGGTGCCGGAGCTCGTGCGTCAGCGTCTCGAAGGCCTCCTCGCGCCAGGCGAACCCCGGCGTGTCCCGCGCGAGGGCGACGAACGAGCCGTAGTACAGGATGACGCGGCTCTGCACCTCGCCGAGCTCCGCCCCGGCCGGCGCCGGCAACGGGACGCACTCGCCCAGCGTGAAGATGCCGGCCCGCTCGGGGTGCGGCGCCGCGCGCGGCGACACGACGATTTCGACGATGCCCTCGAGGAACTCGGGCGGCACCTCGGCCGCCATGCGGTCCACCATCGCCTCGAAGTCGGTCAGGCGCACTCAGCTTCCGCCGATGCGCTCCGCGACATAGGCCGCGACTTGGTCGAGCCCGACCCGTTCCTGCTGCATGGAATCGCGGTGGCGGACCGTCACGGTCCGCTGCTCCGCCGTCTCGCCGTCCACGGTGATGCCGAACGGCGTCCCGGCCTCGTCCATGCGGCGGTACCGCCGGCCGATGGCCCCACTGTCGTCGTAGAATGCGGTGAACCGCCGCTTGAGGTCGTGGTAGAGGCTGGTGGCCAGCTCGGGCATCCCGTCCTTCTTCACCAGCGGAAACACGCCGGCCTTGATCGGCGCCACCGCGGGATGGAACCCGAGCACCACGCGCGTCTCGCCCTCGACCTGCTCCTCGCGATACGCGTCCACCAGGAGCGTGAGGGTGACCCGGTCCGCGCCGGCGGAGGTCTCCACGATGTAGGGCAAGTAGCGCTCGTTCGCCGCCTGGTCGAAATACTCCAGCTTCTTTCCCGAATATTCCTGGTGCCGGCCGAGATCGAAGTCGCCGCGGTTGTGGATGCCCTCGATCTCCTGCCAGCCGAACGGAAACTCGTACTGGATGTCGAACGCGGCGCGGGCATAGTGGGCCAGCTCGTCCTTGCCGTGCTGGTGCCACTGCAGCTTGGCCCGCGCGAGACCGAGGTCGCGGTGCCACTGCATCCGCCACTCGCGCCAGCGCTCGAACCACTCGGCGTCCGTGCCCGGCTTCACGAAGAACTGCATTTCCATCTGCTCGAATTCGCGGGTACGGAAAATGAAGTTCCCAGGCGTGATCTCGTTCCGGAACGCCTTGCCGATCTGCGCGATGCCGAACGGGATCCGCTGCCGCGAGCTCTGCAGCACGTTGAGGTAGTTGACGTAGATGCCCTGCGCGGTCTCGGGGCGCATGTAGACCACCGCCGCCTGCTCCTCCACCGGCCCCATGAACGTCTTGAACATGAGGTTGAACAGGCGGGGCTCGGTCAGCGTGCCTCGGCTGCCGCAGACCGGGCACTGCGCGTCCGGCTGTCCGGGCGTGCCCTTGATGCGCGGATCGTCGGCGCGGAATCGGTTCTTGCAGTGCTTGCAGTCGACCAGCGGGTCGGTGAATCCGGAGACGTGGCCCGACGCCTCCCACACGCGCGGGTGCATCAGGATGGCGGCGTCGATCCCCTCGATGTCGTCGCGCGCGTGGACCATCGCCCGCCACCACCGGTCCTTCACGTTCTTCTTGAGCTCGACCCCGAGCGGACCGTAATCCCACACCGAGCCCAGGCCGCCGTAAATCTCGGAGGACTGGAACACGAATCCCCGGCGCTTGCACAGGGAGACCAGCTTGTCCATCAGGGTGGTGTCGGCCATGGAACGGGTCGGTGACGGGAGCAGGGATCGGCGGCGAGCGGGGAAGATAGGTGCGCCCGGCAGCACAGGCTAGCGGCGGCAAGCCCGCTTGCGGGCCGGTTCGAGCGCGCCCGGCTCTGGCGTCCGATTCTGCCCAGCCCCGGCGCTTTCTGCTTGAGGGTCAGGATCGCTCGAACTACCCAACCTCCTACGAGACAAAGGCTTGGGGCTCGGGTGGCGGTGGCGGCAAACTTGCACCGTTCGTCCCGACCGCTCACACCCGGATGCGAATGAGCTCGATGCCGGAGGGCACCGATTCCCCAACGCCAGCCGCTGGCGCGCGCTCCGTCGCGACGCTCGCGCGTGACTTGGCGGATGTCCTCGTCGAGTTCTCTATCGTGCTGCACAAGCGCGCCATGTATCCGCTCGGCCATCCCCACCTGCAGGACTCCACCACTCGCTTCGTGGAGCGGCTGGAATCGCTGCTCGCCGCCTGCGACTCGCTCGCGATCGGCGTGGCCCGCCACCAGCTCATCGTCGCCTCGACGGCCACCGACCCGCGCAACGCCCTGCTGAGCGATCTCGCCCGCCGGCTGCACCGCCACCGCATCGCCACCTTGCGCTTCGAGCGCGGCGTGAGCGCGCAGGAGATCGACGAGCTGCTCGCCGGGCTCACCGCGGATCCCAAGGGAGACCAGGGACCCTTCGGACTCCAGCCGGACGCCGGCGCCGGCTGGTCCCGCCTCCGGCTCCAGCCTCCCGAGCTGGGCCGGCTCTTCCTGCAGGATGATGACGGCGCGGAATCGCAGCCCGAAACGCCCGCCGGCGCCTTGTGGCTCGGCCTCGCGCAGCTCGCGCTATCGAGCGACGGCGAGGCCCGGGAGGCGAGCGACGATCCGCTGCTGGTTGCCCGCGCGATCGACACGCAGCCGGAGCAGGTCGCCTACGACCGCGTGGTGCTCGACTACCTCGGGCAGATGGCCGACGAGATGTCGGGACGCCAGGGCGCCATGGAGCCGCGGGTCCGCGAGCGGGTCTCCCGGCTGGTCACCTCGCTCAAGCCGGAGACCCTCCGGCGCGTCCTGGAGGCGGGCACCGACCACGCGGAGCGCCGGCGGTTCGCGCTGAGCGCCTCCGAGGTGCTGGCGGCCGACGCGGTGATCGAAGTGGTGGAGGCCGCCGCGTCGACCACCGGCCAGACGATCTCGCACCAGCTCCTCCGCCTGCTCCACAAGTTCGCGCAGCACGCCGAGCGGGGGCCGGAGCGCGGGCGCGCGGAGGCGGAATCGACCCTGCGCCGGAACGTGGCGCAGCTCATCAGCGACTGGAGCCTGGAGGATCCCAACCCCACGGCCTACACGGCGGTGCTCGAGGGCATGGTCCGCTCGGCGCCGAGCGGTCCGGCCGACCCCGACGAGCGGCTCGAATGCGAGCCCGACACGATCCTCCAGCTGGCGCTCGAGCTCGAATGCACGGGACCGCGGGTGGAAGCGGCGCTGGACGCGCTGCTGGCGGAGCGGCGGACGGCCGCGGTGGTCGGCCTCCTGCGCAAGGCGCCCGGCGCGCGCAACGAAACGGCCGCCGCGCTCTGGCGGCAGCTCGCCACGCCCACGAGGCTCCGCACCGAGCTGATGGCGCCGCAGCCGGACTTCCTCATGATCGAGGGCCTGGTGGGTCAGCTCGGGCCGGCCGCCACCGAGCCGTTGCTCGACCTGCTGGAGCGGGCGGCGACCACCACGATCCGAGGCAAGGCGCTACGGCTCCTCGCGGGGCTCGGCCCCTCGGTCGCGGTGGGAGCGGCCGCGCGGCTCAAGGACGCCCCCTGGTACGTGCAGCGCAACCTGCTCCTGCTGCTTCGGATGCTCCGCGTCTGGCCGGCGGGGTTCTCGGCGGTATCGTTCGCACGCCATCCCGAGCCGCGGCTCCGGCGCGAGGCGTACAAGCTGCTGCTCGAGTTTCCGGCGCACCGCACCTCCGCGATCCTCCACGGGCTGCAGGACGACAACGCCGAGATCGTCACGCTGGTGCTCCGGGCCGCGGTGGACGATTGCCCCTACGACGCGCTGCGCGCCCTCGAGCGGTTCACCGACGACTGGCGGCGTCCGGCCGAGCTTCGCGCGCTCGCGGTTCGGGCGCTGGCGCGCAGCAGCGGGCCGCAGGCAGTAAGCCGACTGGTGCAGCTGACCGGCGCCCGGCGCGCGCTGTTCGGCTGGCGGCTCGACGCGGCCTCGCCCGTGGCGGTCGCCGCGATCGCCGCGCTCGCGCGGCACTGGAGCGCCCACCCGCAGGTCACGGGGCTCCTGAAGGCGGCGCGGGCCCACAGCGATCCCCAGCTGCGGCTCGCCGCCCGGATCCGATCCGCATGAGCGATCCGGTCCGATTCCTCACCGGCCTCTCCCAGGCCCTGTCCACACTGGCGCTCTACGGCGAGCGGCACCCGGCCACCGACCGCGCCGTCGAAAGCGCGTACCGCACGCTCACCGATCTTCAGCGCGGGCGTGGCGCCGCGGCCTTCACGTTCCTGTCCGAAGAGGTGCTGTTCGGGCGCGACCTCGTGCCGGAGCTCGAGCGCTGGGAATGGAGCGCCCGATTCGCGACGGCCGGCATCGAGCGGATCGAGATCGACGGCCCGGTGTCGGAGCCCCAGTTCGCGCGCGTCCTCGCCCACACGGCGGCCATCCTCGGCCTGGCAGGCGAGCCCCGCGCGGAGCTGTGGCAGGACGGCCCGGAGACGATCCGGTTCGGCCGCGTGCGCCTCGAGGCCGCCGCGCGCGGCGCGGAGGCGTCCGCGTCGCTGCCCGTCGCCACGCTCGGCTACTCGTTGCGCGAGGAGCGCGACGCGGTGGGCTGGCTGCACGAGGAAGTGACCGCCGGCCACGCCATTCCGCTGCTCGAGGCGTACGGCGTCGTCCGGTCGCTGTCGCTCGCGATGCACGGCAGCCAGGAGATGGTGCTGCCCCTGCTCACGCTCAAGGAGTTCGATCAATACACCACCACCCATTCCATGAACGTGTCGGTCCTGGCGATGGCGCTGGGTGAGTTTCTGGAGCTCGCTCCCGCGGCCGTCCGCGGCTTCGGTCTGGCGGGCCTGCTCCACGATCTGGGCAAGGTGCGCATCCCGAGGGAGATCCTGTCCAAGCCCGGCAAGCTCACCGCGGCGGAGCGTGCCGTCATCGAGGCGCACCCGGCCGACGGCGCCCGCCTGATTCTGCAGGGGCAAGAGGCCCTCGACCTGGCCGCGGTCGTGGCCTACGAGCACCACCGCTACCACGACGGCGGAGGCTACCCCTGCATCCACTACCCCCGCGCCGCGCACCAGGCCAGCGGCCTGGTCCATGTCTGCGACGTGTACGACGCGCTGCGCACGCGGCGCCCCTACCGCGACGCCTGGTCCTCCACCGAGGCGTTGGCGTACATCCAGAGCCGGGCCGGCTCCGAGTTCGACCCCGCGATGGCGTCGGCCTTCATCGAGATGATGACGCGCTGGGACGGCCGGATCTCCCTGCAGGAGAGCGCCTGACACTCGACCGCTGGCCGCGGGACCCTCTGACCACCTGATCCCCCCGACCGCCTAGAGTGAGCCCCGCGAACGCGGCCCGACCGGCCAACGCGCACTAGCGGGTCCTACCGCTCCCCGCCCGCCACCTTTCTGCCGGTGCGGGCGGCGGCCGGCCGGCGCCGCACCAGGATGTCGCGCACGATCAGCTCGCCGTGGCCGCGCGCGTTCTCGATGAAGAGCCGGTTGGCGTCGTTGCCGCTGGCGATGACGCCGGCGAGGTAGACGCCCTCCACCGGCGTCGCCATGCTCCGCTCGTCGTGGGAGGGCACGCCGCTCGCCTCGTCCACCGGCACGCCGAGCCGGCGGAGCAACGAGGTGTCGGCGTGATAGCCGGTCATGGCCAGCACCGCGTCGCACGGGAGCCGCTCGGCCGCCCCGGTGTCCGAGACCACCTCGACGTCGGTGGGCGTGATCTCGCGCACCCGGGTACGCCACCGCACCGCGATGCTGCCTTCCTTGACCCGGTTCGCGATGTCGGGCAGCACCCACGCCTTCACCGTGCGGTCGAACCCTTCGCCGAAGTGGACCAGCGTGACGGTGGCGCCCGCACGCCAGCACTCCAGCGCCGCGTCCACGCTGCTGTTCCCTGCCCCGATGACGACGACCCGCCGGTGCCAGTAGGGGTGACCCTCGAGGAAGTAGTGGGCCACGTGCGGCAGCTCCTCCCCCGGAATGCCGAGGAAGTTGGGGTTGTCGTAGTAGCCCGTGGCGAACACGACGTTGGCGGCACGGTACCGCCGCGTGTCGTGCGCACGGCGGACGTCGACGATGAATCCGCCCTCCGGCTCGCGCCGGACGTCGACCACATCCTCGCCCGGCCGGATGTCGAGCCCGAAATGCTCGGCCACCCGCCGGTAGTAGATGAGACCGTCCGCGCGGGTGGGCTTCTCGTGGCTCGCGATGAAGGGAATCCCGCCGATCTCGATCCGCTCCGGCGTCGAGAAGAACGTCATCTGCAGGGGGTAGCGCTCGATGGTGGACACGATGGTCCGGCGGTCGAGCACCACGCACGGCAGGTCCGCCTGGCGCGCGGCGATGGCGACCGCGAGCCCGCAGGGCCCCGCCCCGATGACGATGAGCTCGGTGGTCTCGGTCATACCTCGATGATCTGGTCGCGGCGGGTGCCGACGCTCACGTAGCGCACCGGCGCGCCCGAGAGGGTCTGCAGCCGGTCGAGATAGGCGCGGGCGGCGGCGGGAAGGTCGGCCAGACGGCGTGCTCCGCCGGTGGGCTGGCGCCATCCCTCATGCACCTCGTAGACGGGTTTCACCCGTCCGAGCGCGTCGGCGACGGCGGGCATCTCCTCGCACACCGCGCCGTCCAGCCGATAGGCCGTGCACACGGGGATTTCGGCAAAGCTGTCCAGCACGTCCAGCTTGGTGACGGCGAGCCCGGTGAGTCCGTTCACTCGCACCGCGTAGCGGACCACCGTAGCGTCGAACCAGCCGCACCGGCGCGGGCGGCCGGTGACCGAGCCGAACTCGCCGCCCAGCTCGCGCAGCCGCTCGCCGACGGGGCTCTCCGCCTCGGTGGGAAGCGGTCCGTTGCCGACCCGCGTCGTGTAGGCCTTGACCACGCCGAGGACGCCCTGGATGGCGGTCGGGCCGATGCCGGCACCGACCGCGGCGCCTCCCGCCGTCGTGTTGGACGAGGTGACGTACGGGTAAGTGCCGTGGTCCACGTCCAGCAGCGCGCCCTGGGCGCCCTCCAGCAGCACCCGCCTGCCGGCCCGCAGCCCGCGGTGGACCACGAGTCCGGCATCCACGGCCAGCGGGAGCAGCCGGGGTGCGAGCCGTGCCAGCAGCTCCTCGTGCTGCTCCAGCGACGCGCGCTCCGCGCTGCCCATGAGCTCGAGCAGCCGGTTGGCCCGCGTCACGCGGTCGGTGAGGAGGGCGCGCGCGCAGTCGAGCCGGCGCAGGTCGGCCACGCGAATGCCTCGCCGTCCGTACTTGTCCTCATAGGCCGGGCCGATGCCGCGGCCGGTCGTGCCGATGTTCTGGCTCTTCTCGCTCGCCGCGTCGAGCAGCTTATGGTAAGGCAGCACCAGGTGCGCGCGATCGGAGACGAGGATGCGGCGGCTGGTGTCCACGCCGCGTTCGGCGAGCTGGTCCAGCTCGCCGAAGAAGGTCGCAGGCTCGAGTACGACGCCGTTGCCGACCACGCAGGTCACGCCGCCATGCAGGATTCCCGACGGAATCTGGCGCAGGATGAAGTGGGAATCGCCGATCACCACCGTGTGGCCGGCGTTCGCGCCCCCCTGGTAGCGCACGACGTAGTCGGCCCGCTCGGCCAGAACGTCGACCAGCTTGCCCTTGCCCTCATCGCCCCATTGGGCGCCCACGACCACCACGCAGGCGGTCCTGGCGTCGAACATGGCGGCTCCCCTTCCAACGAAAAAAGCCCCTCTCGGGGCTCCTGAATCCTCGGGCAAACCTATGTACGCCAGAGCGCCCCGTCAATTCGCCGCGAGCGCCCGGCCGACGCGCTCGGCCGTCTCCAGCGACAGCCCGTCGAGCGTGTCGCTCGGGGTGTGGATGGTGCGGAGCGTCCGCCAGGTGAGCCGGCCGATCGTGACGGCCGGGATCCGGCGCCGTGCGAAGGGCACGCTGTCGGTGAGGATGCCGAGCGGCAGGCGCCGGAGCCTCGCCCGCAGGCCGGCCGCGGCGAGCACCGGGGCGAGCTTGGCGCCGAGCCGGGCGCCCCGCGCGTCGTGGCTCACCAGTGCCAGCTCCCCTTCCCCGTCGATCGTGTCGAGGTTCACCACCACGGCATCGGCCAGCAGCTCCCGACGCGCGGTGACGAAGATGCGCGCACCCACCAGCCCGAACTCCTCGGCGCCGGTGATCAGGATCCCGGTGCCGTCGCCCGCGAGCGCGCCGGCGGCCGCGAGCGCCGCCGCCACACCGGTCCCGTTGTCCCTCGCGCCCGGCGTCGTGCCGCGCAGCCGTCCCCTTCCTGCAAGGGCACCGGCCAGGACCGCGAGGCCGGCGCCGACCGCCGCCGCGGCCAAGGGCACCGGCTCGGACAGCCGAACGATCGCGAGGCCGGTCAGCATTGCGAGCGCGAGTCCGAGCGCCCAGACCGCGACCAGCCGGCCGGCCATCGACTGGACCTGCGCCTTGGTGTCGAGATGCGCCACGATCCACCGACGGACCGGCCCGCCGCCGCGCGTGGCGATCAGATTGGCGTCCTCCCGCGCGCCGCCCCAGAGCGGCAGCCAGCCGAGCCCAACGCCGAGCGCGAGCGGAAACAGCGCCGCCAGGCCGCCGGCCAGCAGCAGCGCGGCCGTCCATCCCGGCAGGATGGTGCCGGTGAGCGCCGGAAACAGGAGCAGGCCGAGGGCCCCGACGCCGGCGCCGAACACCGGCAGGCCGAGCACGGCGCTGGGAACGAACAGGAAGCGCTGACGCTCGACCTGCCAGCCCCCGGCCGCGAGGTGGGCGGCCACGATGTCGCGCGCGCCCGCCGCGGCCGCCGTGCCCGCCTCGCGCGGCATGGCGAGCAACCGTGCCATCGTATCCTGGAGTGGCGTCACGGTCAGGCCGAGGCGGCCTGCTTGGATCCCTTCTTGGGCGGTGCGGAAGGCGCGGGGGCGGGGACGCCGAGCGTGAGCGCGGCCTTGGCGGTCTCGGGAGTGATGAGCCCGGCCTCGACCAGCTCGCGCGCGTGCTGTTCGAAGGTCTGCGTGCCGAGCTGCTTCGGGCCGTCGGCCATGTGGCGGCGCAGGTCGGGGGCGCGCGAGGGATGCTTGAGCGCCTCACGGACGGCCGGCGTCGCGATCAGCACCTCGACCACCGGCACCCGGCCCTTCTCGTCCTTCTGCGGCAGCAGCTGCTGCGACACCACCGCCCGGAGCGCCTCGGACAGGCGCATCCGGCCGATCTCACGCTCCTCCCGCGGCAGCGTGGTGAGCACCCGATCGATGGTGGCCGCGACGTCCGGTGTCGGCATCATCGCGAGGACCAGCCGTCCAGTCTCCGCGCCCTTGATGGCGGTGTCGATGGTATCGGCGTCGGCGATCTCACCCAGCACGACCACGTCGGGATCCTGCCGCAGCGCGGCCCGGAGTCCGATGGTGAGGCTGTCGGTGTCCACCCCCACCTCGCGCTGGGTGATGGAGCAGCTCAGGTCGCGATGCAGGAACTCGATCGGATTCTCGATCGTGACGACGTGCTTGTGCTGGGTGCGGTTGATATGGTGCACCATGGCCGCCACGGTGCTGCTCTTCCCGCTCCCGCTCACGCCCGTGACCAGCACGAGGCCGCGGTCGGATTCGGCGATTTGCGCCAGGACCGGCGGCAGCCGCAGCGACTCGAAGGTGGGCACGGTGAACGGGATCACCCGCATGACGATCATGAACGAGGAGCGCTGGCGCAGTACGTTGACCCGGAACCGCCCCACGCCGGGCATGCCCCACGAGCAGTCGAAGTCGCGCAGGCGCTCGATCTTGGCGCGGTCCTCGTCGCTGCTGATGAGCTTGAGCGCGATGGCCCGCGTCTGATCCGGCGTGAGCCGCTGCTTCGTGAGCGGAACCAGCTTGCCGTTGATGCGTGCGCGGAAGACGTCGCCCGCCTTGATATGGAGATCCGAGGCGCCGCGCTCGACGGCAGCCTTGATGATCTTTTCCATGCTCCCTCACCGGCGAGGGTGGATGTGCTAGTCGGCTTCTGCGGCCCGGGCGACGGCGGGAGCGGGCACCAGGAAACCCATGCGCGCCCGCACCTCGCGCATCGTGTCCTCGGCCAGACGCCGGGCGGTGGCGGCGCCGTCGCCCAGAATCTGCTCGACCCGCCCCGGCTCGGCCTGCAGCTCGAGCGCGCGGGCGCGGATCGGTGCGAGCGCGGCGACCATGTTGTCGGCCAGCACGCGCTTGCAGTCCAGGCAGCCCCAGCGCGCCCCGCGGCAGTTCTCCGCCACGAGCGCCACCGTCTCCGGCGGCGAAAAGTACTTGTGCAGGTGGTAGATGTTGCACACCTCGGGCGTGCCGGGGTCGCGCCGGGTGACGCGCGCGGGGTCGGTCTTGGCCGGCCGGAGCTTCTGCCAGATCTCCTCCGGCGACTCCAGCAGCCCGATCGTATTGCCCAGGCTCTTGGACATCTTCGCTTCGCCGTCGAGCCCGAGGATCCGCTTGGCCTCGGTGAGCAGCGCCTTCGGCCCGGGCAGCCACTCCTCGCCGTCGCCGAACTCGGCGTTCCACTTCCGGGCGATCTCGCGCGCGAGCTCGAGATGCTGGATCTGATCTTCTCCCACCGGCACGAGGTCGGCGCGGTACAGCAGGATATCGGCGGCCATCAGCACCGGATAGTTGAGCAGGCCGGCCGGCACACTTTCAAACCGCTGCGCCTTATCTTTGTACTGCGTCATCCGCTCCAGCGAGCCCACCGGGGTGATGGTGTTGAGCAGCCACTGGAGCTCCGCGTGCTCGGGCACGTGCGACTGCACGAACAGGACCGCGCGATCGGGATCCACCCCGGCGGCGAGCAGGCCGACGGCCATGTCGCGGGTCCGCTGGGCCAGCGTTTCCCGCTCGTACTTGCCCGTGATGGCGTGCAGGTCCACCACGCAGAAGATGCAGTCGTAGCTCTGCTGCAGGGTGACCCAGTTCTGGACCGCACCGAGCCAGTTGCCGATGTGCAGCTCGCCGGACGGCTGAATTCCCGAGAATATGCGTGGCATGCGCCCAAGTTACCCGGTTCGCGGAGAGCCAGCAAGATAGTGTCTGCCTTGGACTTACTCCATGTGGCCCGACTCGCCGCCGACCGGGCCGGGGCCTACCTGCGCGGGGTGGAGCGGCCGGCCGACCCCAGCGCCTGGACCGTCAAGGGCGTACGCGACTTCGTCACCGAGATCGACCGGACCGCCGAGCAGATCATCGCCGATGTCCTGCTCTCGGCCGAGCCGTCGGGGCGCATGGTCGGCGAGGAATTGAGCCCCGAGGTGGTACGCGAGGGCCTCGTGTGGATCGTGGACCCGCTCGACGGCACCACCAATTTTCTGCACGATTTTCCGAGCTATGCGGTATCCATCGCCGCGGCCGTGGACGGGGAGCTGGAGGCCGCGGTGGTCCAGCAGGTGCCGCGGCAGGAGAGCTATACCGCCGCGCGCGGCCACGGCGCGTGGTGCGGCGAGCGGCGGCTGGCCGTGTCGCCGATCAAAGACCCGGGCTACGCGCTGATCGGCACGGGCTTTCCCTTCAAGGATACGTCCAGCATGGGCGAGTATCTGGCGCAATTCGCCCGCGTCGCGGCGCAAACGAGCGGCATCCGTCGCCCAGGCTCCGCCGCGCTCGACCTGGCCGACGTCGCGGCAGGGCGGTACGACGCCTTCTGGGAGCAGCGCCTCTCCGCCTGGGACCTCGCGGCCGGCACGTTGCTGGTGCGCGAAGCGGGCGGCGTCGTCACGGATTTTGCTGGTCGGCCGATCGGCCCCGAGCATAGCGCGGTGGTCGCGGGCAATCCGGCGATGCACGCGTGGCTGCTCGAGATCGTGCGCAGCTAGCGCCGGCGGCCAACCACCCAATTCCCTCTACGCATGCTCATGCCTACGCCTGAACCGAACGATTCGCTGAAGCAGTGGCTCGACGCCCTCGCGGCCCCGACCATGACGCCGGCCGGAGGCGCCGCGGCCGCCGTGGCCGGCGCCCTGGCCGCCGCGCTCGTCCAGATGGTCGCCGGCCTCACGGTCGAGCGGGAGAAGTATGCCGACGTCCACGACCTTGCCGCACGCGCCCGGGTGAAGGCCGAGCGTCTCCGCGACGGCGCGCTGGCCCTGGCTGCCCGCGACGCCCGCGCGTTCGAGGCCTTCGGCCGCGCGCTCGCCATGCCGGCCGGCGCCTCGGACGAGCGGGAGCGCCGCTCACGCGCCAAGGCCGACGCGCTGGGCGCCGGGGCGGCGGTGCAGCTCGAGCTGCTCTCGCACCTGGCCCAGGTGACCGAGCTGGCGCTGGAGGTTGCCGAGCAGGGGCTGGCGACGGCGGTGGGCGATGCGGCCACGGCGGCGTTCCTCGCGCTGGGCGCGGCGCGGAGTGCCTACTGGTCGGTCCGAAGCAACCTGGCGGACGCGGGAGGCGGCACCGGCGACCGAGAGCGGCTCGCCACGGCGAAAACCCTGCTCGAACGCGTGGAGGACGGGGAGCGCCGGGTGCGACACCGGCTGGAGGGCCGGGTTCCATGATGCTCGACAATCGGCACGAGTGACCCTGAGCGGGTCACTCGCCATCACGCCGCCGTGAGAATGCGCGGCCCGTTGGCGGTGATAGCGACCGTATGCTCGAAGTGGGCCGATAAGCTCCCGTCGGCGGTGACGACGGTCCACTTGTCGCCCAGCGTGCGGGTGGCCGGGTCGCCGATGGTGATCATCGGCTCGATGGCGAGCGTCATGCCCTCGAGCAGCCGAGGGCCACGGCGCGGGCTGCCGTAATTCGGCACCTGCGGCTCCTCGTGGAACCGCGCGCCGATGCCGTGGCCCACCAGCTCGCGCACGACCCCGTACCCTGCCCCTTCCGCGACCTGCTGCACCGCGTGGCCGATGTCGCCGACGTGGTTGCCCACCCGGGCCTCCGCGATGCCCGCCGCGAGGCACTGCCGGGTCACCTCGAGCAGCCGCTCGGCCTCGGCGGCGATGGTCCCCACCGCCAGCGTCGTGGCGGAATCGGCATGCAGCCCCTCGAGGTGCACCCCAACGTCCACGCTCACGATGCTGCCTTCCGACAGCAACCGGCGGCTGGAGGGAATGCCGTGCACGATCTCGGTGTCGATCGAGGTGCAGAGCGTCTTGGGAAACCCGTAGAGGCCCTTGAACGAGGGCGTGGCACCGTCGTGGCTCCGGATGAACGTCTCCGCCGCGTCGTCGAGATCCTCGGTGGACATCCCGGGCCGGACGATGCGCCCCATGAGCGCGAGCGTCTCGGCCACGATCCGCCCGGCCCGGGCCATCACCTCGATCTCGCGTGGAGACTTGATCGTGATCATGTCACCGGCCGAGGGCCTGCCGCACGCGGCCGGCGATCTCCTCGACCGTCCCCACGGCGGGAATGCGGCGCACCGGGCGCCGCGCCTCGTACCAGGCGAGGAGGGGCGCGGTCTGGTCGCGGTACGCGCGGAGCCGAGTCGCGACGGCCGGCGGGTCGTCGTCGGGGCGCTGCTCGACCGTCCGGCGGCGGTCGAGCCGCGCCAGGATCTCCTCGTCGGTCACGTCGAAGAACAGCACCACGTCCATCGTGCGTCCCTTCTCGGCCAGGATCCGATCCATGCCCTCCGCCTGCGGAATGGTCCGCACGACGCCATCGAAGATGACGCCGTGGGCCGCTTCGGGCTTGGCCAGCTCCTCGCGCACGACGCCGAGAATGATGTCGTCGCTCACCAGGTGACCGGCCTCCATGACGGCTCTCGCCTTGAGGCCGAGCGGCGTGCCGCGCTTGACCGCGTCGCGAAGCAGGTCGCCCGTGGCGAACTTCGGCAGGCCGAGCCCGGTGGCCAGCAGCGCCCCTTGGGTTCCCTTCCCGGCGCCCGGCGGTCCCATCAGAAGAATATCCACTCGACTCCCCAGAAGGTGAGATCCGGCGATAGGCGAGAACGAGTCACCCTGAGCGCAGCGAAGGGGCCATGCGTCTGCTCATGCCCCCTTCGCGCCGCTCAGGGTGACTCGGTTCCGCTACCGCGTTACATGTAGCGCTGCTGCCGACCCCGGAACTTGACCCGCCCGGTCTTCATGAACCCGTCGTACTTCCGCAGCGTGCGGTGCTGCTCGATCTGGGCGATGGTGTCCAGCAGCACGCCGACGACGATCAGCACCGAGGTGCCGCCGAAGCCCTGGTTGGGGATGCCGAGACCCTTCGAGACCAGGATCGGCAGGAGCGCGACCAGCGCCAGGAACAGGCCGCCCGGCAGCGTGATCCGCGCCAGCACCCCGTCGATGTAGTCGGCCGTACTGGCCCCGGGCTTCACGCCGGGGATGAACCCGCCCTGCTTCTTCAGGTTCTCCGCCAGGTCCACCGAATTGAAGATGATGGACGTGTAGAAGTAGCTGAACAGGAGGATGAGCACCGCGAACGTCAGGTCGTACGGCAGATCGCCCGGCTGGAAAAAGCTCGCGACGTCGGTGAGCACCGGGTTCTTGGTGAAGCTCGCCAGCGTACCCGGCACGATGATGATCGTCTGGGCGAAAATGATCGGCATGACGCCCGCGGTGATGAGCCGGATCGGGATGAACGTCTTCTGCCCTTCGCGGATCCGGCCCCGGCCCATGACCTTGCGCGGGATCTGGATGGGGATCCGCCGCGCGGCGATCGTCATGGCCACCACGGCCGCGATGACCGCCACCAGGATGGCGAGGAACAGCAGCACCCCCGGACCGCTCACCACGCCGCTCTTGATGTACTGCACCAGGTGCACCGCGCCCGGCCAGAGCCGCTCGAGGATCGAGAAGGTGATGAGCAGGCTCATCCCGTTGCCGATGCCGCGCTCGGTGATCTGCTCGCCCAGCCACATGACGAACACCGCGCCCGTGGTGAGCGTCACCACCATGATCAGCCGGGACGCGAGGCCCGGCGCGTCGATGGCGCCCGGGATGGACTCGGTGAACAGGGCGAACGTGTACGCCTGCGACAGCGAGATGAAGACGGTGAGATACCGGGTCCACTGCGTGATCTTCTTCTTGCCCTCCTCGTCCTTCTGCATCTTGCTGATCGCCGGGGCGACGCCGCCGGCGAGCTGGAAGATGATGGACGCGGAGATGTACGGCATGATGCCGAGGGCGAAGACCGTGGCCCGGGAGAGCCCGCCGCCGAGCGCGTCGTACAGCCCGAAGAACCCGGCGGCGGCGGAGTTCTGGATGAAGTCGGCCAGCGCGGTGACGTTCACGCCCGGGGCGGCGATGTGGGCGCCGATCCGGTAGATCACCAGCGCGAGCAGCGTGAACAGGAGCTTGCGCCGGAGCTCGTCGTCGATGGCCAGCGCGGGGACGCGGGGTGTGGTCACTTACCCCTCGATCTTGCCGCCGGCCGCCTCGATCTTCGCGCGCGCCGACGCGGACAGGGACACGCCACGAACGGTGTAGGCCCGGTCGGCGTCACCGGTGCCCAGGAGCTTCACGGGGGCGTCGGGCTTCCCGATGAGCCCCGCGGAGTACAGCGTCTCGGGACTCACGTCGGTGGCCGAGACTTTCTTGAGCTGCGAGAGGTTGACCGGCTGGTTCTCCACCCGGAACGGGTTGGTGAACCCGCGCTTGGGCAGCCGCCGGTACATCGGCATCTGGCCGCCCTCGAACCCGGGGTTCGTGCCCCCGCCGGTCCGGGCCTTGTGGCCCTTGTGGCCTTTGCCCGACGTCTTGCCCAGGCCCGAGCCCGGGCCGCGGCCGACGCGTTTGCGGGCGCGGTGCGAGCCCTTGGCGGGCGCGAGGGTGGACAGGGTGATGATCTTGTCTGCCATGCGTTCAGGCTCCTTCGCTCCGCTCGGGATGACTCGAGAAGCGCTCATCGCGTTTCGCCGCCCGCCGGAGCCACTTCGACCAGGTGCCGCACCTTGTAGAGCATCCCGCGGGCGCCGGCCGTGTTCGCGAGCGTGACGGTCTGCTGGTGGTGCCGGAGGCCCAGGGCGCGCAGCGTCTGCCGCATCGTCTCCGGGTGGCCGATGTCCGAGCGGATCTGCTTCACGGTGATCCGCGCGGCCTCCTGCTCGGAGGGAATGGCGGCCGCGTGATAGGTGGGGCCCTGCCGGCCCACGACGGGATTGCGGCCCATGCTCAGCCCTCCTGGCGCGGCTTGTACGCGATCTGGTCGGGCTCGACGCCGCGCTCGCGCGCGACCTGCCGGGCGCTCACCAGCTGGCTCAGGCCGTTCATCGTGGCGCGCACCATGTTGTGCGCGTTGGACGAGCCCAGGCTCTTGGTGAGGATGTCGGTGATCCCGGCGCACTCGAGCACCGCGCGCACCGGTCCGCCGGCGATGACGCCGGTGCCGGTCGCCGCGGGCTTGAGCAGCACCCGCCCGGCGCCGTGCTCGCCCACCACCTCGTGGGGAATGGTCGAGCCGGTCTTGGGCAGCTCGACCATGGCGCGCTTGGCGGCATCGACCGCCTTGCGGACCGCCTCGCTCACCTCGTTCGCCTTGCCGGTGGCGATGCCCACCCGGGTCTTGCCGTCGCCCACGGCGACGAGCGCGTTGAAGGAGAACCGCCGGCCGCCCTTCACCACCTTGGCGACGCGGTTGATGGCGATGACGTTCTCGACGTGATCGCTCTGGTGCTCGCGGTCGCCGCGGTCTCGCCGGGGCCCACGGCCCCCGCGGTCGCCCCGCTCGCCGCCGCGGCCGCGACCCCGCGGCCGCTCCCCGCCGGTCCGCGTCTCGGTCGGTGCCGGCGCCTCGCTCGGGGCGGCCGGGGCGGCCGGAGCGGCGCCTTCGGTGCCTGTGGTCTCGTCAGCCATTTAAAACTCCAATCCGCCTTCGCGCGCGCCGTCGGCGACGGCCTGCACGCGCCCATGGTAACGGTAGCCGGCGCGGTCGAACACCACCCGGGTGACCCCCGCCGCCTTCGCCTTCTCGGCCAGGAGCTTCCCGACCGCCTTGCCGCGGGCCACCTTGCCCGTGCCCTCGACCTGGAGTCCCTCGGTCGCGTCGCCCACGCCGAGCAGCGTGACGCCGGAATCGTCGTTCACCAGCTGGGCGTAGATGTGCTTGAGCGAGCGGAAGACCACCAGCCGCGGACGCTCGGCCGTCCCGGCCATCCGCTGCCGCACCCGGAGGTGGCGACGATAGCGCAGCTGGCGGCGGCCCTTCGGCGCGTGAATGGTGCGCATGGCTTACTTGGCTCCTGTCTTGCCGGCCTTGCGGCGGACCTGCTCACCCTGGTAGCGCACGCCCTTACCCTTGTACGGCTCGGGCGGCCGCACGTTGCGGAGCTCCGACGCGACCTGGCCGACGATCTCCTTGTCGGCGCCTTCGATCTTCACGACCGTGTTGTTCTCCACCGAGATCTTGATGCCCTTGGGGGCCTCGTACTTCACCGGGTGGGAAAACCCGACGATGAGGTTGACCCCATACGGCTTGGCCTCGGCCTTGTAGCCTACGCCCTGGATCTCGAGCGTCTTGCTGAAGCCCTTGGTGACCCCGTCGATCATGTTCTGCACCAGCGTCCGCGAGAGCCCGTGCAGCGCCTTGTGGCGGGGCTCGTCGCTCGGCCGGGCCACGGTGAAGCTCCCGTCGCTCAGGGCCAGCTGCATCTCGGGATGCAGCGTGCGCCGGAGCTCGCCCTTGGGCCCCTTGACCGCGACCGTGTTGCCCTGCAGCTCGAGGGTCACGCCGCTGGGCACGGTGACCGGCTTCCTGCCGATTCGCGACATGCCGCCTCCTACCAGACCACGGCGAGCAGCTCGCCGCCCAGGTTCGCGCTCCGCGCCTCGCGGTCGGTCATCAGCCCTTTCGGGGTCGAGACGATCGCCATGCCGAGGCCGTTCTTCACCCGCGGCAGCTCGCGGCACTTGACGTACCGGCGAAGTCCCGGCGTCGAGATGCGGCGGAGCTCGCGGATGACGGGGAGCTCGTTGTGGTACTTCAGATACAGGCGGAGCACGCCGTGCGCCCCGTCATCGAGGATCTTGTAGTCCGCGATGTAGTGGTTGTCCCTGAGCAGCCGGGCCACCTCGGTCTTCAGCTTGCTCACCGGCATGTCGACCCGCCGGTGGCCCGCCGAGCAGGCGTTCCGGATGCGGGTGAGCATGTCCGCGACGGGATCTGTCAGGCTCATTCCCTCGTTCCCCTTACCAGCTGGCCTTGCGCACGCCCGGGATTTCTCCCCTCAGGGCGAGCTCACGAAAACAGATACGGCACAGGCCGAACTTCCTGAGCACCGCGCGGCTCCTGCCGCAGCGCTGGCAGCGGCGCACCGTGCGAACCTTGAACTTCGGCGTACGCTTGGCCCGTTCGATCCAGGCGGTCTTTGCCATTTACGCAACCCTCTGAGGTGTCTCGCCGCGGAACGGCCAGCCCAGCTCGCGCAAGAGCGCCATTGCCAGGTCGTCGCGCTCGGTCGACGTCACGATCGTGATGTCCATCCCGTGGATCTTCTCGACCTTGTCGAAGTTGATCTCGGGGAAGATCATCTGCTCCTTGATGCCGAACGTGTAGTTCCCCCGGCCGTCGAAGCTCCGGCTGGGCAGCCCGCGGAAGTCGCGGATGCGGGGGATCGCCAGCGTGATGAAGCGGTCCAGGAACTCGTACATCCGCGCGCCGCGGAGCGTCACCGTGGCGCCGACCGGCATCCCCGCCCGGAGCCCGAAGTTGGCGATCGCCTTCTTGGCCCGGGTGATCACCGCGTGCTGCCCGGTGATGAGGCCGAGCTCCTCGACGGCCGTCTCGAGCTGCTTCGGATTCTTGGCCGCGTCGCCCATGCCCACGTTGAGCACGACCTTCTCGAGCCGCGGCACCTGGTGCGGGTTCGGGAGCGCGAAGTCCTTCTGGATCTTGGGCCGCACGGTCTGGTGGTAGTAGTCCTGCAGCCTGGGCGTGCCCTCGGCCGCCTTGGGCGCGTGGTCCACCGCGCCGGCCGGCGCCTTGTCCTTCTTTCCCTTGCCGCCCTCGGGCGCGGGCTTGGTGCCGCCCTTCCCCGGCGCCTTGGGGGCCTTCTCCTGGGTCTCGGCCATCGTCAACGACTCCTCGGAATCGACTGTCCCGACTTGACGGCGAGCCGCTCCACCGTACCGTCGGCGTCCTTGCGCCGGCGGACCCGGGTGGGCTCCCCGCTCTTCGGGTCGAGCAGCATCACCTTCGAATGGTGGATCGGCGCCTCGCGGGTGATGATCCCGGCCTCGGCGGTCTGGGTCTGGCGCTGGTGGCGCTTGATCATGTTCACGCCCTGCACCGTGACCCGGCCCGTCTTGGGATCCACCCGAAGCACCGTGCCGCGCTTCCCCTTGTCGTCGCCCGAGATCACCTGGACCGTGTCGCCCTTGGTGACGTGCAGGCGCTGGCGCACCGGCGTCTTGCTTCGCACCCGGCGGGCCTTCTTGTAGACCAGCGGCTTCATGCTACAGCACCTCCGGCGCGAGCGAGACGATCTTCATGTACCGCTTCTCGCGCAGCTCGCGGGCGACGGGCCCGAAGATGCGGGTGGCCCGCGGCTCGCCCGCGTCGTTGATCAGCACCGCGGCGTTCTCGTCGAACCGGATGTAGGAGCCGTCCTTGCGCTTGGTCTCCTTCGCCGTCCGTACGATGACCGCCTTGGCCACGTCGCCCTTCTTCACCTGGCCGGTCGGGATCGCGTCCTTGATGGCGACGACCACCGTGTCGCCCAGGCCCGCGTAGCGCCGCTTGCTCCCGCCGAGCACGCGGATCACGAGCGCGCGCCGGGCGCCCGAGTTGTCCGCGATCCGGAGAATCGATTCCTGTTGGACCATGGCTACTTGGCCCTCTCGACCACGTCGGTGACCCGCCAGCGGACCGTCTTGGCCAGCGGCCGCGTCTCCATGATGCGCACGGTATCGCCCGCGCGGGCGGCGCCCTCACCCTCGGCGTTCCGGGCCTTCACCTGCTTGGTCCGGGTGACCTGCTTGCCGTAGACCGGGTGCGCGTAGCGGCGCACCAGGGAGACGGTGACCGTCTTGGTCATCTTGTCGCTGGTCACGACGCCGGTCCGGACCTTGCGGCGGGCGCGGCCCGCGGGCTCGCGGCCGCCGGCCTGGGTCTGCTGCTCAGCCATTGGTCTGCTTCTCCCGCAGGATCGTTTGCAGCCGCGCGATGTCGCGCCGGAGGGCGCGGAACCGCATCGGGTTCTCGATCGACTCGGTGGCCGAGCGGAAGCGAAGGTTGAAGCGCTCGGTCGTGAGCTCCTCGAGCTTCGCCTTGAGGTCGTCCACCGACATCTCCCGAATCTCGTTGGCCTTCACCCTACACCTCCTCGCGCCGGACGAAGCGCGTCTTGACCGGCAGCTTCGCGGAGGCGAGCGCCAGCGCCTTCTTGGCGAGGTCTTCGCTGATGCCCTCGATCTCGAACATCACGCGGCCCGGCTTCACCACGGCCACCCAGCCCTCCGGGTTGCCCTTGCCCTTGCCCATGCGGGTCTCGGCCGGCTTCTTGGTGATCGGCTTGTCCGGGAAGATCCGGATCCACACCTTGCCGCCGCGCTTCATCTCACGGGTCATGGCCACGCGCGAGGCCTCGATCTGCCGGTTGGTGACCCACCCCGGCTCCAGGCTCATGAGCCCGAACTCGCCGAACGCCACCGTGTTCCCCCGCTGGGCGATGCCGCGGGTCCGGCCCTTGAAGGTCTTGCGGAACTTGATTCGCTTGGGCGCGAGCATCGATCAGGCCCCCGTGCTGTAGGTGCGGCCCGACACGTCCTCGATCACCTCGCCCTTGAAGATCCACACCTTGATGCCGATCGTGCCGTAGGTGGTCTTCGCGGTGCTGGTGGCGTAGTCGATGTCCGCCCGCAGCGTGTGCAGCGGCACCCGGCCCTCGTGGTAGCCTTCGGTCCGCGCGATCTCGGCCCCGCCCAGACGTCCCGCCGCGCGCACCTTGATGCCCTGCGCGCCCATCCGCATGGCGCTCTGCACGGCGCGCTTCATGGCGCGGCGGAACGAGATGCGCTGGGTGAGCTGGTGGGCGATGTTGTCGCCCACGAGCTGCGCCGAGAGCTCGGGCCGCTTGATTTCCTCGACGTTGATGGCCGCTTCCTTCCCGGTGAGCTGGGCCAGCTCGTCGCGCAGCTTGTCCACCTCGGCGCCGCGCTTGCCGATCACCACGCCCGGCCGCCCGGTGTGCACCGTGATGGTGACCTTGCCCGGCCGCCGCTCGATGTCGATCTGCGCGATGGCCGCGTGGCCCAGCCGCGTCTTGAGGTACTTCCGGATCAGCTCGTCCTCCTTGAGCAGCGCCGGCATGTCCTTGTCGGCGAACCACCGGGAGGAGGACTGCTTGACGATGCCGAGCCGGAGCCCGATCGGATGCGTCTTCTGGCCCATGCTTACTCGCTCTCCTTGCTGTCCACGTGGATTTCCACGTGGCTGGTGCGCTTGCGGATCGGGGTGGCGCGCCCCTGCGCCGCGGCCGTGAACCGCTTGAGCGGCTGGCCGCCGTTCACGATCGCCTTCGTCACGACCAGCGCGTCGGGGTCGAACCGCTCGTTGTCCTTGAGCGCCTTCTGCTCCGCGTTGGCCACCGCCGACTTGAGCGTCTTGGCGATCTGCTTGGCCGCGAGCTTCTTGTTGAACTTGAGGATCGCGTACGCCTCGTTCACGTCCTTGCCGCGAATGAGGTCGATCACGAGCCGCATCTTCCGGGGCGACTGGCGCACCAGCCGCTGAATCGCATGGCCGCTCATGGTTACTCCGGCTTCGCCTTCTTGTCCGCCACGATCTTGCCGCTATGCCCGCGGAACAGCCGCGTCGGCGCGAACTCGCCCAGCTTGTGGCCGACCATGTTCTCGGTGACGTAGACCGGGACGAACTTGTTCCCGTTGTGCACCGCGAAGGTATGGCCCACGAACTCGGGCAGGATGGTGCTCGCCCGGCTCCAGGTCTTGACCACGCGCTTCTCGTTCTTGCTGTTCAGGATCTGGACCTTGGTGGCCAGCGCCTCCTGGACGAACGGGCCCTTCTTGACGCTCCGCGCCATTACTGAGTCGCCTTCCCGCGCTTCCGACCGCGCACGATGAGCTTGGTGGACTGCTTCTTCCGGTGCCGGGTCTTCCGGCCCTCGACCTTGCCCCACGGGCTCGTCGGCGGACGCCCGCCCGAGCTCTTCCCTTCACCACCGCCCAGCGGGTGATCCACCGGGTTCATGGCCACGCCGCGCACCTTCGGGCGCCGGCCGAGCCAGCGGGTCTTGCCCGCCTTGCCGACCGAGAGCAGCTCGTGCTCCGCGTTTCCCACCTCGCCGATGGTCGCGAGGCAGCGGCCGTGCACCATGCGCATCTCCGAAGAGCGGAGCCGGAGGGTGACGTACTCGCCTTCCTTGGCCACGACCTGGGCGCTCGCCCCGGCGGTGCGGGCGAGCTGGCCGCCTTTGCCGACCTTGAGCTCCACGTTGTGCACCGCGGTGCCGAGCGGGATCTCGCTCAGCGGGAGCGCGTTGCCCGTGCGGCTGTCGGCGCCCGGACCCGAGACCACCGTGTCGCCCTGGTTGAGGCCCTTGGGGTGCAGGATGTAGCGCTTCTCGCCGTCGGCGTACACGATGAGCGCGATGCGAGCGCTCCGGTTGGGATCGTACTCGATCTCCGCGACCCGCCCCGGGATGCCGAACTTGTTGCGCTTGAAGTCGACCCTCCGGTACTGCCGCTTGTGGCCGCCGCCCCGATGCCGCGAGGTCAGGTGGCCCAGGTTGTTCCGCCCGCCCGACTTCTTGGTCGGCTCGAGCAGCGACTTTTCGGGGGTCGCGCGGGTGATCTCGTCGAACCCACTCACCGACTTGAAGCGCGTGGCGGCCGTCATCGGCCGGAATTGACGGATGCTCATCTCAGCCCTCGAACACGGCGATGGAGTCGCCGTCCTTGAGCGTGACCACGGCCTTCTTCCACCGGACCGTGGTACCGCGGATCCGGCCGCGGGTGACCGCATGGCGGCGCATCTGCATGGTGCGGACGGCCGTGGCCGTGACGCCGAACAGCTTCTGCAGCGCCTCGCGGATCTGGTACTTGTTGGCCTGCGGGTGCACCTCGAAGGTGTACACCTTACCCGTCTGGTAGGCCGCCGAGCTCTTCTCGGTGACCACGGGCCGGACGATGATCTCGTGCAGGGCGGGCATTACTTCTTCCCCTTCTTCTTCGGCGCCGCCTTTTTGGCGGCCTTGGTGGTGCTCTTCTTCGCCGCCTTGGCCTTGCTCTTCCCCCCGCTTCGCGTCGTGGCAGGCTTGGCGGTCTTGGCCGTGCGCTTCTTCGCCGCCTTGGCGGCCTTCGCCTTGGGCGCGGCCGTCCCCTCGCTGCGGCTCGGGGCAGGCTTGGCCGGCTTCTTGGCCGCCTTCGGTGCCCGGGCCTCCGCGGCCGGGCGGGCCGCGCGCTCGGGCAGGGCGGGCAGCTCCTCGGCACCGAGCTCGCGGCTCTCGCCGGTGAGCGCGCCTTCCTCGACCACCACGGCCTCGGCCCAGAGCACGTCATACGCCGAGACCTGGGCGTAGGGCATCACTTCGACCGACGGCAGATTCCGCCCGCTGAGATAGAGCGCGTCGTTCGCCGCCGCGCTCAGCACCAGCACCTTGCGGTCGGCGAGGCCGAGGCTCGCGAGCAGCGCCGCGAGCCGCGCGGTCTTGGGCGTGCGGAAGGCGAACTGCTCCACCACGTGGAGCGCGCCTTCACGCGCGCGGGCGTTGAGCGCGCTCTTTCGGGCGAGCTGCTTCACCTTGCGCGGGACGTCTGTGCGGTAGTCGCGCGGGATCGGCCCGAACACGGTACCGCCGCCCCGCCAGTGGGGGGCTCGGGTGGAGCCCTGGCGCGCGCGGCCGGTGCCCTTCTGCTTCCAGGGTTTCTGGTTGCCGCCCGAGACGAAGCTCCGGGTCTTGGTCTTGGCGGTGCCCTGACGCTGATTGTTCAGGTACACCTTCACCGCCTGGTGCAGCACCGGCTCGTTCACGGTGCCATCAAACGGGTCGGCCGGGAGCGCGAACGACGCGTCGCGCCGGGCGCCGGCCGGCGAGTAGTGCGGGGCCTCAATCATGACGGCTCGGGCCTCCCTGCTTGGCCACGGTGACGATCCCGTTGCGGGCGCCCGGGATGGCGCCCCGGACGAATAGGAGGTTGCGCTCGGCGTCCACCTTGACCACGGTGAGACCCAGCTCGGTGTGGCGCGCGGCACCCATGTGCCCCGGCATCCGCTTGCCCTTGATGACTCGCGACGGATCGGTGCCCGGGCTGATCGAGCCCGGCTTCCGGTGGCGCGTGTTGCCGTGGGTGGCCGGCCCGCCGCCGAAGCCGTGGCGGTGCACCACACCCTGGAACCCGCGGCCCTTGGTCGTCCCGGTGACCTTGACCCGCTCGCCCGCCGCGAAAATATCCACCTTGATTTCGGCGCCGGGCGCCGGCGCCTCGGCGCCGTTGGCGGTCGCGAAGGTGCGGAGCACCTGCGGCGCGGCCTCGAGGCCGGCCTTCTTGGCGTGTCCCAGCTCGGCTTGGGTGGTGCGCGTGGCGCGGCGCGCGCCGAAGCCGAGCTGCACGCCGCCGTCGCGCACCTGCACGACCCGGCAGGGCCCCGCCTCGATCACCGTCACCGGCACCGCGGTGCCGTCTTCCGCGAACACCCGGGTCATGCCGAGCTTGCGGCCGATCAATCCGTTGGTCATCGCTCGATCCGCCCTATTCGACCTTGATCTCGACGTCGACCCCTGCGGGGAGGTCGAGCTTGGTCAGCGCGTCCATGGTCTGCGGGCGCGAGTCGTTGATGTCCAGGAGCCGCTTGTGCGTGCGGAGCTCGAACTGCTCCCGGCTCTTCTTGTCCACGTGCGGACTCCGGAGCACGGTCCACCGCTCGGTCTTGACCGGCAGCGGGATCGGTCCGGAGACCTGCGCGCCGGTCTTCTCGGCGGTGCGCACGATGTCGGCCGCGGCCTGGTCGAGGACGACGTGGTCGAACGCCTTGAGACGGATGCGGATTTTCTGAGCCATTAGTAGGTCCTCAGGCGGTCAGGCGAGCGGGCGAGCGGGCGAGCGGGCGAGCGGGTTGTTCCGCTGCCTGCTCGCCTGGTCCCCTGCCCGGCTATTTCAGGATCTTGGTCACCACGCCGGCGCCCACGGTGCGGCCGCCCTCGCGGATGGCAAACCGCAGCCCCTCGTCCATCGCGATCGGCGTGATCAGCTCGATCGTCATCTGCACGTTGTCCCCCGGCATCACCATCTCCACCCCACCCGGCAGCTCCACCGACCCCGTCACGTCGGTCGTCCGGAAGTAGAACTGCGGCCGGTAGCCCTTGAAGAACGGCGTGTGCCGCCCCCCCTCTTCCTTGG
>JAICJD010000090.1 GCA_025928645.1 Gemmatimonadales bacterium | reverse complement strand
TGCATCAAGCGGGTGCCTGACATGGAGCTCCGGTTCGCCATCGCGGCGGACCGCAAATCGCTCGACCCGAGCGGTCTCAAATACGACATGAGCGACTTCGACGGCTACGCGCTCGAGGTGGCGCTCCAGCTGGTCGAGAAGCAGGGCCAGGGCGAAGTCGTGCTGATCTCGCTGGGTCCCGACGGCGTGCAGGAGACGCTCCGCAAGGGCCTCGCGATGGGCGCCACCCGCGCGGTGCAGCTCAAGGCGGACGACGTGCCGGTGGATGGCCTCTCGCTCGCCCGCGCGCTCGCGGCCGAGCTGGGCGCAGGCGGCTACGACCTGATCCTGTTCGGCCGGATGGCCACCGATACGGCGGGCGGCGCGGTGGGGCCGATGGTGGCGGAGCTGCTCGAGCTCCCCTGCGTTACGTCGATCTCGCATCTCGAGCTGAGTGACGGGCAGGGAACCGCGCGGCGCGATCTCGAGGGCGCGGCGGAGACGGTGCGCTTTCCGCTTCCGGCCGTACTCACGATCGATGAGGGCATCGCGCGCCCGCGGCTCGCCACGCTCAAGGGGATCATGGCCGCGAAGAAGAAGCCGCTCGAGACCAGGCCGGCGGCGCTCGGCGACGTCCGGCTCACGGTCGAGAGCATGGCGCTGCCGCCCGAGCGCTCCGGCCCCCGCTTCATGGGCGAGGGCGCGGACGCCGTGCCCGAGCTGGTGCAGCGTCTCCGCACGGAAGCGAAGGTGCTCTGATGGCGAATATGTTCGCGTTCGCGGAGGCGCGAGGCGGCGAGCTTCGCAAGGTGGCCTTCGAGACCGTGGCGGCGGCCCGCCGGGCGGCGGACGCGACCGGCGGCGGCGAGGTGCACGCGCTCGTGCTCGGCGCGCCGGGGATCGGCGATCGGGCCGCGGCACTCGGCACCTACGGGGCGGACCTCGTCATGGTGGTGGAGCATCCGGCGCTCGAGCGCTACAGCGCGGAAACGTTCGCCGCGACCGCGGCCGAGCGGCTCAAGGCGGGCAGCTACCGGGCGGGCTTCTTCGCGGCGTCCGCAGAGGGGCGGGACCTGGCACCCCGCGTGGCGGCGCGGCTCGGGCTTCCGCTCGCCTCCGACGTGACCGCATTCGAGTTTCAGGGCGACGCGGTACTGGTCCAGCATCCGGGCTACACCGGCAAGATCAACCTTACCCTTCGGCTCACCGGTACGCCCGCGATCCTGTCGCTCCGGCCGGGCGCGCTCCCTGTCACCGAGGCGCCGCGGACGGCCCGGGTCGAACGCGCCGAGCCGGCCGCGGATCCCTCGGCGGCCCGCGTCGTGGTGACCGAGCTGGCGCAACAGACCGCTACGGCGCTCGACCTGGGCGAGGCGCCGGTGATCGTGAGCGGCGGCCGCGGGCTGCGCGGCGCCGAGCACTTCAAGCTGGTCGAGGACCTGGCGGCCGCGTTCGGCAACGCGGCGGTGGGCGCGACGCGCGCCGTCACCGACGACGGCTGGCGTCCGGCCACCGATCAGATCGGCCAGACCGGACGGGTGGTGAGTCCGGAGCTCTACGTCGCCGTCGGCATCTCGGGCGCCATCCAGCACCTGGCCGGCATGCGCACGTCGCGGACGATCGTGGCCATCAACAAGGATAAGGACGCGCCGATCTTCAAGGTGGCGGATTATGGCATCGTCGGTGATCTGTTCGAGGTGGTGCCGAGGCTGACGGAAGAGGTGCGGAAGGCGAAGGGGCGTTGAGAGAGGGCCGCCAGCCGAGTCATCCTGAGCGACGAGTCATCCTGAGCGACGAGTCATCCTGAGCGAAGCGAAGGAGCCATGAGCTGACGCATGCCCCCTTCGCTCCGCTCAGGGTGACTCGCTGGCCCGCCCGCCGTTCTCCCTGACCATCTCGCCGATCCGCCGCACCCCCTCCGCCACCGAGCGCTCGTCCGGGCCGAACGAGAACCGCACGTAGTTCCGGAACCGCGACGGGCGGCCGCTCCGCCGCTTCCCCGGATTCACGTCGAAGAACTCGCCGGGGACGCAGATGACCTGGCGCTCGAGCGCGTGCCGGAAGAACGTCATGCCCGTATTGATGGCGGGCGGCAGCGCGGACACGTCGCCCCACCAGTAGAAGGTTCCCTCGGGATCGAGATCGAACCGGACGCCCGCGGCGCGGAGCCCGTCGCCCAGGATGGTGCGCTTTCGCAGGAACGCGTCGCGGATCGCGGCGGTCTCGGCGCGCACGAGCGTGGGCTCGAGCAGAGGGACCGCGGAGCGCTGCAGCGGCTTGCTGCCGCCGCCGTCCAGGAACGAGCCGCTGCTGGACACCGCCTCGATGACTGCGCGCGGCCCCACGATCCAGCTCGTGCGCCATCCCGGATAGCGCCAGTTCTTGGTGAGGCCGTCGAACAGCACCACCGGGTCGGTGTCCACGTCCTCCACGTACCGCGCCGCCGAGACCGTGGTCTCGTCTCCGCTCCAGATGTAGTGCGAGTAGAACTCGTCGATGAGGAGCGAGCAGCCCAGCTCGCGCGCGAGCCCCACCCACCCGGCGAGCTCGTCGCCGCGGATGACGCGGCCGGTCGGATTGCACGGGTTCGAAAGCAGCAGCGCGGACAGGCCCCGGCCGGTGATCTCCCGCTCGAGCGCCTCGAGGCTGAAGTGGTACCCCTGCGCCCCGTCGAGCAGGATGGGAATGGACGTGAACAGCTTGAAGATGTCGAGCAGCTCCTCGTACGCGGTGTAGTCCGGCAGGAAGTGCCCCAGGTTGACCTCACCGAGCGCGGCGACGGCGCGCGT
The DNA here is from genome assembly GCA_025928645.1 of Gemmatimonadales bacterium. Lineage (GTDB taxonomy): Bacteria > Gemmatimonadota > Gemmatimonadetes > Gemmatimonadales > GWC2-71-9 > CAVVWJ01. The sequence goes on along the minus strand of JAICJD010000090.1, from coordinate 12,270 downwards.
CAGCGACGCCCGGCCCCCGCCGCAGATGCACACGTTGCGCTCCGTGTAGCGCGACGCCTTCCCTTCGCGGTACAGCGCGTTGTACAGCTCGGCCACCGCGCGCCGCAGCTCCCAGATGCCCGGGATCGGCGCGTACTCCTGGTCGTCCACGCCGATCTCCACCTGGTGCACCCGCGGCGGCGCGCCCGGCAGCGGGCCGGTCTCGGGCTGGCCCTGGCCGAGGTTGCACCAGTCGGGGTGGCCGTAGCGGAACCCGCGGCGCGCGGCCTCCGCCATCACGTAGATGACGCCGGTGAAGGGAACGGGGCGAAAGCCAGGGATGGGGGGAGCGGTCATGGGCGTGAAAGGTAGCGAGTGCGGTGGGGGAACGGCTCTTCATCCCGGGTTATATTCTGCCACGTGTCTACCATCCTTCCGGTCATCCATCAGGCGCCGCTCCCGCTCGACCGGCTGATCCTGCGCGAGCCGCCGGGCAACGAGGCGATCGAGATGGACGCCCTCATCGTGGGCGCCGGACCGGCCGGGCTCGCCTGCGCGATCGAGCTGGCCCGGCTCGCCGCGCGCGACCGCGAGGCCGGCGGGGACGCGCCGGAGCTCAACATCGGCGTGCTCGAGAAGGCCGAGAGCCTGGGCGAGCACAACCTGTCCGGCGCCGTGATCAACCCGCGCGCGCTTCAGGAGCTGTTCCCCGAGCTTCAGCCGTCCGACTTCCCCTTCCGCCAGCCCGTCCCCGCCGAGGCCGTCTACTTCATGACCGAAGGCCGGGCGCAGCGTATTCCCACGCCGCCGACCATGCACAACGCGGGCTATTACACCGCGTCCATCTGCGAGCTGGTGCGCTGGATGGGCGAGCGGGCCGAAGGAGTCGGCGTCAACCTCTTCGCCGGGTTTCCGGCCGACGCGCTGCTGGTCGAGGGGCAGGCCGTGCGCGGCGTGCGCACGACGCCGTCCGGTCTCGCGCGCGACGGCAGGCCGGGCGGCAACCACACGCCGCCGACCGACCTCACGGCGCGGGTCACGGTCGTGGCCGAGGGCACGCGCGGCACCCTGGGTCAGGCCTGGCGCGAGTGGCAGCACGTTTCCTCGACCAACCCGCAGCTCTTCGCGCTCGGCGTGAAGGAGCTGTGGGAGGTGCCGCGGCCGCTCGAGGCCGTGATCCACACGCTGGGCTGGCCGGTGCCGGCGGATGCCTTCGGCGGCAGCTTCATGTATCCGCTGGGACCGTCGCAGGTGGCGCTCGGCCTGGTCGTGGGGCTCGACTATCACGACGCCAATCTCGACGTGCACGAGCTGCTCCAGCGGATGAAGCTCCACCCGCTGTTCCGCCAACGACTCGAGGGCGGACAATTGCTCGAGTGGGGCGCCAAGACGATTCCCGAGGGCGGCTACCATGCGCTGCCGGTGCGCCGCTCCGGCGCGGGCGTGCTGTTCGTGGGCGACACGGTGGGCCTGGTGGACGTGCCGTCGCTCAAGGGGATTCACTACGCGATCCAGTCGGGGATCTACGCCGCCCGGGCCGCCTACGCGGCGCTCAAGGCGAACGATGTCTCCGCCGGCGCGCTCGCGCCGTACGATCACGCGGTGAACCAGAGCTACATCGTGGACGACATGCACCGGACCCGCAACATGCGGCTCGCGTTCAAGAACGGGCTCTACGCGGGCGGCATCAAGGCCGGGCTCATGACGCTGACGCGCGGGCGGTTTCCCGGCCGCCGCATCAGCATGGAGGAGGATGCCCGCGCGCCCCGCACGACGGGACCGGCGCGGCCGTTCACCCCCGACGGGAAGCTCACGTTCAGCAAGCTCGACGCGGTGTTCAAGTCGGGCAACGCCACCCGCGACACGATCCCCTCGCATCTCATCGTCGGGCCCGACGTCACCGGCGACGTCGCCGACTTCTACTCGCACGTCTGCCCCGCGGGCGTATACGAGCGCGTGGGCGACGAGCTCCGCGTCAACCCGCCCAACTGCGTGGACTGCAAGGCCACCGACGTCCTCGGCCCGCGGTGGACGCCTCGGGAGGGCGGCAGCGGGCCCAAGTACCGCTCGATGTAACTCGCCGCACCGGATTGCACGCCGGTAAGCGTGCGCCGGCGGCCCGGTTGTCCCCGCCTCGGCATTCTCTGCACCCCGACCGACAACGGATTGAACGCTGTCCGGTTCCTGCGGATTGCGTCGCCTTGGGGCGCGCCGCAGCTTGAATCAGTCCCGATCATCGCCGTCGCCGCCCACCTCGTCCATTGACGGGAGGACACGTGCACGCCAGTCGGACGCTCGCTGTCGCCGCGCTCGCCGCCGCGCTCTCGCTCGGCCGGTGCGGGCGTGCCGCCGCGCAGGCCGGAACGCCCGCGGGCTGGCAGGCGACGCCGGCGTCGGTGCTCAAGGGCGCGCTCCGCTCGCTTGCCGCTTCGCAGGAGCGCTACCGTGCCGTGCACGCTGTGTACGCCGCGACCGCGGACCGGCTCGGGCTCAAGGCCGACCCGGGCGTGCGGCTCGAGATCCTGGCCGCGGGCGCGGACGGCTGGCAGGCGAAGGCCGTGCACGCGGCGCAACCCGGACGAAGCTGCGTGGTGTGGGTGGGCACGCTCGCCGCGGAGGCGCCGCGCACCGACGGCGACCGCGAGATGGCCGGCGAGGAAGGTGTCCCGCTCTGCGACCGGATGCGCTAGCGCATGGCGACGGCAAGCTCGAGGCGCGCCGTGGTGGCGCTCGATCCGGCGCCCTCATGGATCGTGCGGGCCTGGAAGTGGGGCGCGGGCTCCCTGTCCGCGTGCGCGGCGCTCGTCTCCATCCTCTCGTCCGTCCGCTCGATCACCGGCCCCGAGCAGGTGCGCTGGATCGGGGTCGCGCCCGCGGCCGACACGGCCTGGGCGCTGGGTGACACGCTGCAGCTCGCCACCACGATCACCGACGGCCACGGTGGACTGCTCCCGGGTGTCCGCGTGGGCTGGAGCAGCACGGACACGGCGGTCGCGGCCGTGGACAGCGGCGGCAGCGTCGTCGCCCGCGCGCCCGGCACCGCGACGGTCGTGGCGGCCGTGGGCGGGCGGATCGCCCAATCGCGCATCGTGGTCCGGCCCCGCGCCGCGGCCATCCGCATCTTCGCCGACTCGCTGCTCCGCGTCCCCGAGGATACCACGCTACGCCTCATCGCCCGCGTGGTCGATGCGCGCGGGCACCTCGTGGCCGGCCAGCCGGTCGCGTGGCGCTCCGCGGATCCGTCGATCGCGACGGTGGACAGCGCGGCGCGGCTCGGCGCGGCCGGGGCGGGGCGCACGACCCTGGTGGCGTCGTCCACCGACCTCACCGCCGAGCTTCCGGTCGAGGTCTTTCCGGTGCCGGCGAGCATCACGGTGCAGGCCGGCGACGGACAGCGCGCCGCGGTCGAGCACCGGCTCGCGCTTCCGGTCCGCGCGCAGGTCGTCTCGCGCGGCGGTCGGCCGCTCGGCGGCGTCGCCGTGCAATTCAGCGCGGGCGACGGCCGGCTCGAGCCCGCGACCGATACGTCCGACACCGAGGGCATCGTGCGGACCGGTTGGACGCTCGGCTCGCGTCCGGGGCGCCAGCGGCTCACGCTGGCGGTCGGCGGCCGCGCGGTGGGCACCACCGTCACCGCTGATGCCGACCCCTCGCCCGAGGCCACACGCCTCGAGGCCGTCGAGTCGCCTGGCAGCGCGGCCGTCGGGGAGACGCTCGCGTCGCCGGTGGCGGTACGCGTGACCGACTCCCTCGGAGCGCCGCTCGGCGACGTGCTGGTCTCGTGGGCGGTCGAGCGTGGCGGGACCATCATCGGGGAGGCCGCTCGGACCGATTCGCTTGGGGTCGCGCGGGCCCGCTGGTCGCTCGGCCCGCGGGCCGGCGCGCAGCGCGCGTTCGCCATGGTGGGCGCCGGGCGGGCGGTTCAGCGGCTCGCGTTCGAGACGGTCGCCCGGCCGGGCGCGCCGGCATCGCTGAGCGTAGCGCGCAACGGGATGACGGCCGCGGCGGGAGAAGCCGTCGCGCCGCCCATCGAGCTCCGGCTCATGGACCGAGGTGGCAATCCGGTGCCCGGCGTGGCGGTGGCGCTCCGGCCTTCCGCGGGCTCCGTCGGCGATCGCGCGCCGATCACCGACTCGGCCGGGCGCGTGCTGGTGGCCTGGACCGCGGGTCAGACGGCCGGCGTGCAGCACCTCGTCGCGTCGGTGAACGGCCTGGAGCGGCGGGCCGAGGTAACCGTCCAGGTCCGGGCGGGTCCGGCCGCGAAGCTCACACTGACGGGTGCGCCGGCGGCCGCGAGCCAGCCGCGGACGCGTCAGGTGGAGGTGCTGGTGACGGACGCGTACGGAAACCCGGTGGGCGGAGCGTCGGTGAGCCTGACCAGCCGCTCGGGCAAGGTGGCGCCTGCGCGAGTCCGCACGGACGCGTCGGGCCGCGCGGCGGTGCGCTGGACGCCGAGCGCCGTGTCCGGCGAGCAGCGGCTCGATGCGGCGGTGGCACAGACGAAGGTGACGGCGTCGCTCAGGTCTCGCCGAGCACCTTGATGATCACGCGCTTCCTGCGCTGACCGTCCCATTCCCCGTAGAACACCCGCTGCCACGGGCCGAAATCGAGCCGGCCCGCGGTGATCGGCACGATCACCTCGTGGCCGACCGTGAGGCTCCGGAGGTGGGCCGCGGCGTTGTCTTCGCCGGTCTCGTTGTGCTGGTAGCGGTCCGGATCCCAGGGCGCGATGGTGCCCTCGAGCCACTGCAGGATGTCGTGCCACAGCCCCGATTCGTGGTCGTTCACGAACACGGAGGCGCTGATGTGCATGGCGGAGACCAGGACGAATCCTTCGCGGATGCCGCTGGCACGCACCTCGGCGTCGACCTGATCGGTGATGTCGATGATTTCCTGGCGGCGCTTGGTCTCGAACCAGAGATAGGCGGTGTGGGTGGGCATGGGTGGACCGGTGAGGGAAGCGGGGTGCGGGGGAGCGTAAGCAGGACTGGCTCAGCGGGGATGTGTCTTCATCCCGAGCGCAGCGAGGGACCTTGCTCGGGAATGGCTCGAACTCGGCCCGGCAAGGTCCCAACTCATTGTCACCGAAGCAGCTCCTCGAGCCGCACGGCCGTATCCGTCTTCTCGTCGCGGTACTTCACGATCACGGGCGCGTACAAGCCGAGGCCAGCCCTGGCCCCCGCGCCGGACCGCACCGGTCGTGTCCCGGGCACCACGACCGCGCCCGCCGGGATCTCGAGCGGGCGATCTCCGTCGCGGCGGTACACCCGGTCGTGCACCAGGTCGAACACGGCGGTGCCGCCGGTGAGCAGCGTGCCCGGCGCGAGGACCGCGCGCTCCCGCACGATCGTGCCCTCGTACACGCCGCAGTTGCCGCCGACCAGCACCTCGTCCTCGATGATCACCGGCAGCGCGCCGGCGGGCTCGAGCACGCCGCCGATCTGCGCGGCGGCGGAGAGGTGCACCCGCCTTCCGATCTGCGCGCACGAGCCGACCAGCGCGTGCGAGTCCACCATCGTGCCCTCGCCCACCCAGGCGCCGACGTTGATGTACATCGGCGGCATGCACACGACCCCGGGGCCCACGTAGCAGCCGTCGCGGATCGCGGAGCCGCCCGGCACGATGCGCACCCCGTCCTCCACGCCGAACCGGCGGAGCGGATAGGTGTCCTTGTCGTAGAAGGGAAACGGACCGCCGCCGGCGGCCGGCCCGATGCGCCCCAGCCGGAAGCCGAGCAGGATGCCCGCCTTGACCCACGCGTTGGCGTGCCACGCGCCGTCCGCGCCGCGCTCCGCCGCCCGGACGGTCCCGGCGTTGAGCGCGGCCTTGAGCTCGACGAAGGCAGCCCGCGCGGCGGACTCGTCGGCCGGCGCGAGCTCGCGCGCGGCGGCCGCGGCCGTGAACCGCTCGAGCCGCGCTCTCAGGTCGCCCGAATCAGCGGACATGGACCCCGGCAGACTGGAGCGCGGCGCGGAGCGCGTCACGCGTCCCGGGGCTCGCCGGGAGCAGCGGAAGCCTGAGCACCTCGCCGATCCGACCCATCATCGCCAGGCCCGCCTTGACGGGCGTCGGGTTGGTCTCGAGAAAGTTGGCGTCCATCAGCGGCAGCAGCCGATACTGGCACTTCCGCGCCGCCTCCAGATGCCCCGCGCGCGCAGCGTGCACCAGCTCGGTCATCGGGCCGGGCACCTCGTTCGAGGTCACGGAGATGAGCCCGTCGCCGCCGGCGGCGGCCACGGGAAACGCCAGCCAGTCGTCCCCCGAGAGGACCACGAAGCCGTCGGGCCGATGCCAAATCAGCTCCATGACCTGGCGCAGCTCGCCGCTCGCCTCCTTGATGCCCGCGACGTTCTCGTGCTCCGCGAGCCGAAGCGCCGTCTCCGGCTGCAGGTTGACGCCGGTGCGGCCGGGCACATTGTAGAGGCACACCGGACGGGTGGAGGCATCGGCGATGGCGAGGAAATGCTGCCGGAGACCTTCCTGGGTGGGTTTGTTGTAGTAGGGCGTCGCGCTCAGAATGCCGTCCACGCCGGCCGCGCACATTCGCCGCGTCTCCTCCACGGCCCGGGCGGTGTCGTTACTGGTGGCGCCGGCCATCACCGGCACCCGTCCGGCCGCGGTCTCGACCACGGTCGTCACGACCAGCGCACGCTCGCGCTCGTCCATGGTCTGCGCCTCGCCGGTCGAGCCGCAGGGCACCAGGAAGTCGATGCCTTCCGCGATCTGCCACTCGACCAGCGCCTTCAGCGCCCGCGGGTCCACCGCGCGGTCCGCGGTGAACGGCGTGACGAGCGCGGTGCCGCAGCCCTGGAAGCGCGTCATTCCGGCCCTCCGCCCAGCATGTCGTCGATCGTGTGGACCCCCGGATGACCCGGCAGCCACTCGGCCGCGGCCAGCGCGCCGGCCGCGAAGCCGTCGCGGCTCCGCGCCTCGTGCGACAGCGTCACCCGCTCATACGGGCCGTCGTACGCCACGAGGTGCGTCCCGGGCGTGGCGCCCGCCCGGATCGAGGTGATCGGGAACGCGCGCTCGGGGTCGGCCGCGGCGAGCCGCGCCTGCAGCTCGCGGGCGGTGCCCGACGGCGCGTCGAGCTTGGCCGCGTGGTGCTCTTCGAGTATAAAGGCGTCGAACTCGGCGCGCCCCGCGAAGCGGCGCGCCAGCTCGCGCGCCGTGCGCAGGAACAGGTGGACGCCGAGCGAGAAGTTGGCCGCGTGGAGCAGGGCGCCGCCCCGGCGCTCGACCAGCGCGGTGATCCGCGGCAGCGCCTCGAGCCAGCCGGTGGTGCCGGTGACCGTCGGCACGCCCGCCTCGATCAACCGCTCCAGGTTGGCGGCGGCAGCGGCCGGCGTAGTGAACTCGACGGCCACGTCGGCGCCGGCGAGCCGGTCGGCGGCGAGGGCGCGGCCGCCCGGATTCTCCGCGGCGCCGACGAGGGCGTGAATCGTGTGGCCGCGCTCCTCCGCCAGCCGCCGCACGGCCCGGCCCATCCTGCCGTCGCCCACGATCACGATGCGCACCGGATCAGATCCCGAAGAACTCCTGGTGCAGGCGACGGACGACGCCCGGTCCGTCCTCCTCCCGCACCACGAAGGTGACGTTGATGGCGGACGCGCCCTGGGAGATGACCTCGACGTTGGCCGGCTGCACCGCGCGGAAGAGCCGCGCCGCGAGGCCCGGCGTCGTCCGCATGCCGATGCCCACGACCGCGACGATCGCGCGGCCGGTCTCGATCCACACCTCGCCGAGCTCGCTCAGGTCGCGCACGACGGCGTCGAGCCGGCCCGGGTCTTCCACCGTGAGCGAGACGCTCACCTCGCCGCTCGCGAGCACGTCTACCACGGTTTCGTGCCGCTCGAACACCTCGAACATCGCCCGGAGGAAGCCGTAGGCGCCGAGCATCCGCGGCGCGCGGACGTTGACGACGGTGATCCCGCGCTTCCAGCTGATAGACCGCACCGGCGAGTCGCCCAGGCGCTCGAGCTCCGCCGACGGCTCGACCGTGGTGCCGGGGTCGTCCGGACGGGTCGAGTTGAGGACCACGATCGGGATGCCGGCGCGGACCAGCGGCAGCGCGGTAGCCGGGTGCAGGACCCTGGCGCCGAAGGTGGCGAGCTCCGCCGCCTCCTCGTAGCTCGCGGCGCGGAGCGTGCGCGCAGCCGGTACGATCCGCGGGTCCGCCGTCATGAGCCCGCTCACGTCGGTCCAGATCTCGACCCGCTGGACGCCGAGCGCGGCGCCGAGCAGCGACGCGGTGAAGTCCGAGCCGCCCCGGCCGAGCGTGGTCGGCGTGCCGTCGGAGGTGGCGCCGATGAAGCCCTGAGTCACCGGGACTCCGCCCGCCTCGACCAGCGGCCTCAGCCGCTCGCGGGCGCGCGCGGTGAACACCTGCATCTGCGGCGTCGCGCGGCCGAACCGGTTGTCGGTGAGCATGACCGTGCGCATGTCCACCCAGGGCGCGTCGAGACCGGCTTCGGCGAAGGCCGCGGCGACGAGCCGGCTGCTCCACAGCTCGCCTCGTCCCGCCAGCGCGTCCAGCTCGGCGGGGCGGAGCGGGCGGCCGAACGCCGCGCCGAGCTCGCGCCGAAGCGCGGCCGCGTCGTCGGCGATGGCGGGAAGGACCGCTTCCGCGGCGGGGCCGATGCCGTGCGCGGTGGCGGCGTGGCGCTCGAGCAGCGCGCCGATGGCCGCGTCGAGCGTGACGTCGTCGCCCGCGCAGGCGAGCGGGGCGAGCGCGAGCAGCGTGTCGGTCACCTTCGCGAGGGCGCTCACCACCACGATCGGCCGGTCGGCCAGCCGCGTGCGCACGATCTCCACCAGGCGGCGGATGGCCGCGGCGTCGGCCACCGAGGTCCCGCCGAACTTGGCGACGATCATGCGGGCCGATCCACCCGGCCTTCGGCCACGAGCAGCTCGGCGATCTGCACGGCCTGGCCGGCCGCGCCCCGGATGGTATTGTGGCCCAGGAGCGCCAGCCGGAGGTCCAGAATGGGGCAGGGCCGCACCCGGCCGACCGTCACCGCCATCCCGCGACCGCGCTCGAGGTCGAGCCGCGGCTGCGGGCGGTCCATCCGGGTCTCGACCTCGACCGGCGGCGTGGGGCTCGAGGGCAGGCAGGCGACGCGCGGGTTCGCGGGGAACGCGCGCAAGGCGGCCAGCGCGTCGTCGGGCGTCACCCGGCGGCGGAAGCCGACCGAGACCGTCATCAGGTGGCCGTCGATCGTGGGCACGCGGTTGGTGTGGGCGCTGACGGCGAACTCCGCCGGGGTCACGCCCGCGGGGCCGAGCGTGCCGAGGATCTTCCGGCTCTCCCGCTCGATCTTCTCCTCCTCGTTTCCGATGTACGGCACCACGTTGCCGACGATGTCGAGCGACGCCACGCCCGGATACCCCGCGCCCGACACGGCCTGCATGGTCGAGACGAAGAGCTTCTCGATGCCGAAGGCCTGGTGGAGCGGCGCCAGCGCCAGCACCAGCGCGGCGGTGGAGCAGTTGGGGTTCGCGAGGATCGCCCCCGGCCAGCCGCGGTCGCGCTGGCGGTCCATCAGCGCCAGGTGATCGAGGTTCGCCTCGGGGATCAGCAGCGGGACGTCGGCCTCCATCCGGTGATTGCGCGTGTTGGTGACGACGTACTGTCCCGCGCGGGCGAAGGCCTGCTCGATGGGTCCGGCCACCTCCGCGTCGAGCGCGCCGAACACGATCGGCCCCGGAAGCGGCGGCGCGCTCTCCTGGACCGTGAGGCCGGCGATCCGCTCGGGGATGGGAACCGGCTCGCGCCAGCGGACCACGTCGCCGTAGCGCTTGCCGGCGCTCGCCGACGAGGCCGCCACCGCCGCCACCTCGAACCACGGATGGTCGGCGAGCAGCCGCACGAATTTCTGCCCCACCGTGCCGGTGGCGCCCAGCACGCTGACCGGAATCCTGCCGCTCACGCTGTCTCCCGCGCGAGCAGATCGGTGGCAAGGCGCGCGTACAGCTCCACGCCCCGCAGAAGGTCGGCCTTGATGATGTGCTCCTCGTCCGAGTGGGCCACGCGGATGGTGCCGGGCCCGAGCTGATAGCACTCGCCCCATGCGGCGGCGAGAAAGGGCAGGTCGCTGGCGTAGCTCACCACCGTCGTCTCCCATCCCGGCGGCACCGGCCCGCCCTTGTGATACGGCAGCTCGGGCCCGAACGTGACCAGCACGCCGGGCGCGGCGAGCGCGCGAATGGCGGACTTGAGCCCGTCGGTGGGGCCCACGGTGCGGATCAGGACCTGCGCGCTCGCGTCGGGCGCCAGCACGTTGGGCGCGACGCCGCCGTGGATCACGCCCACGTTGAGGGTGGATGCGCCGAGCAGCGGGTCGTGCGGGAGGGACATCTCGCGCATGCGGCGGATCGTGTCGAGCAGCGCGGCGATGGCGCTCTCGCCCTCCTCGGGGTAGCCCGAGTGGGCCGCGCGTCCGGTGGCCCGCAGGTCTACGCGGAGCGACCCCTTCTGGCCGATCGAGAGCCGGTTCTCGGTCGGCTCGCCGTTCACCAGGAATCGGCCGCGCGGCTCGAGATCGGCGGCGGCGAGCGCGCCGTCGGAGCCGTTCTCCTCGCCCACCAGGAAGAGGAGGCCGATGCGGCGCTCGCCCGCGGCCGCCAGGCGTTCCGCGGCGGCGACCATCGCCGCGGCGAGCCCCTTGGCGTCGCAGCTTCCTCGGCCGCGGATCGTCTCGTCGTCCTCCGAGAGCGGCACGTAGGGCGGCACGCAGTCCACGTGGGTGGAGAAGACCACCGCCGGCGGCTCGCGGAAGGCGAGCAGATTGTCGCGCCCCGGCGAGACCCGCTGCCGGATCGTGCGATAGCCCGCGCGGTCGAGCGTGCGCGCGAGCAGATCGGTGGCGGGCCCTTCCGACCCGGTCGGGGTCTCGAGGGCGACGAGTGCGCGGGTCAGGTCCAGGGCGTCGGCCAGTGAGTCCATGAATGCAAGCGCCCCGCCGGCGACAGCGCGCGGCAGGGCTCCGGTTGGCGGGGAAGCGGAAGCGCGTTCCGCCGCGTACTATTGAGCAAGGCGCAACTTAGGAAAAGCGCCTGTGCACGGCAAGTCCGTTCAGCACCGGAGGGCCACATGCGCACATGGATCGCGGGCGCCTCGCTCGCACTGATCGGGCTCGTCGCAGGCTGCGACGACACGATGATCAACGTCTCGAGCGACGGACGGGTGGACGTGGCGGTGAGCACGTCGGGGTTCGCCGGCAACGTCGAGGGGTTCAGCATCAGCGTGGACGGCGGGACCGTCCAGTTCGTCGCCCCCGGCGCGGGCCTCACGCTGCGGGGCCTCGCGCCCGGGAGCCACACCGTCCAGCTCAGCGGCCTGCCCGAGAACTGCCAGGTGGACGGGAGCAACCCGCGCGCGGTGGAGGTGAATGCGGACGGCCAGGGATCGGTGACCTTCCGGGTGATCTGCGCGCTGCCCACGACCGGCGGGTTCATGGTCGTCATCACCACGACCGGTCCCTCGCCCGACGCGGACGGCTACGACGTGAACGTCGCCGGCGCGGACACGCGGCACGTCGCGGCCAACGGGAGCATCACCTGGACCGGCCTCGAGGCGGGCCGCCACCTGATCACGCTCAAGGACGTGGACGTGCCCTGCGTGGTGTCGGTGCCGAACCCGCTGCTCTCGACCGTGGTGCCCGGGAAGACGGTGACGGTGCGGATCCCGGTGGCGTGCGGGACGACGTGAGAGGACGGAGACGACGGAGAGGACGCAGAGGACGGAGAGGGCCGGACGGAGAGGCGATCACTGACCTCTCCGTCCCCTCTCCGTCGTCTCCGTCCTCTCGTGCTCCCTCGCCGCCGCCTGTCCCGCCTCGATGTCCACGAACGCGAGCAGCGCCGCGCCGACGGCGAAGAACGCGATCACGCTGAGGATCGCGTTCCGGCTCGAGCCGCTGGCGGCGATCGTCGCTGCGAAGATGAGCGGCCCGAAGATGCCCGCGAACTTCTCGAACACGCTCCAGAAGCCGAAGAACTCGCCGCTCTTGTGCGGCGGCACCATGCTGGCGAAGACCGAGCGGCTCAGGGCCTGGGTGCCGCCCTGCACCATCCCCACGAGCGCGGCCAGCGCGTAGAAGTGCGCGGCCGTCCGCATGTAGTACCCCAGCACGCTGATCACGGTGTACACGACGAGCCCGGCGAACAGCGCCGGCTTGGCGCCGACCCGCCCGGCGACGATGCCGAACAGGAACGAGCAGGGAATCCCCACGAACTGCACCAGCAGGATCGCGCCGATGAGCGCGCTCTGGCCGATGCCCAGCTCGGTCC
>JAICJD010000277.1 GCA_025928645.1 Gemmatimonadales bacterium | reverse complement strand
GCGATGTTGCGCGGGTCGCGGCTGTAGGCCTCGCCGGTCAGCGGGTCGTGGATGAAGAAGTTGACGACGAGCGTCTTGGCGGCGCGGAAGCAGTCGAGGTACGCCGTCGTCGGGTCCGGGAACAGCGACATGTCGGACTCGTGGATCGCCTGGAAGCCGCGGATCGACGACCCGTCGAACTGCAGGCCCTCCTCGAAGACCTTCGGCCCGAAGGACGACACCGGCACGGTGAAGTGCTGCATCATCCCGGGCAGGTCGCAGAAGCGTACGTCGACGAACTCGACGCCCTCGTCCGCGACGAACTGCAGCAGTTGGTCTCGATCGGCGAACATCGGCTCTCCTCATCGCGTGTCATTGGGTGTCATTGCGGGGCTTGACGTGAGTGGTACGGCGGTGGGCCGTCGACCACCGGAACTGCTCAGCAGCCTAGGAGCGAGGGGTTTCCCGGCCGTGTCATGTGTGTTTCCCGCGTGTTACTTTGCAAAGCGTGTCGAGGCCAGGGGAGAGGACGCCGCCTGCTGAGCAGGAGGCACATTTCGACCGGCCGTCGGAGGAGTCCGTGCCTGCTGATCGACATGTGGATCGGCAGCCGCCGGCTACTGGAGTGCCTGGCGACCAGGAGTGGCCGGGGCAGCGTCTCGGCCTGCCGCAGTCGGGGCGGGGTGCGGTCGCGGGTTGGGGGCGTCGGATCGTCGCGCTGATCATCGACTGGGCCTTGTCGATGCTGGCTGTCGGGGCGTTCATCGGCCGCGACGTCTGGTTGGGGCAGGGGGTCGGTCAGTGGGGGCCGCTGGCGGTGTTTGCCGTGGAGGTGTGGCTGCTGACGTCGCTGCTCGGCGCGTCGGCGGGTCAGTTGGTCATGCGGCTGGTCATCCGACGTACGACGGGGGAGTCGCTTGATCCGCTGCGCGCCCTGATCCGGACGGTGCTCATTTGCCTGGTGGTGCCGGCGGTGATCTACAACCGCGACCAGCGCGGGCTGCACGACCTCGCGGTGGATTCGATCGCGCTGCGCCGGTAGGTGGGACAGGGCAGCAACTGGCGGCGCGCCTCGCGTCGCCGCTCCGTCACGTGACCGGACACCGCTTCGTTGGCGAATCCGGACGAAACGCCGGGCCATTCGGCGGATAGGCGGTGTTCGGTGGAAAGGGTGAGCGGGGCGGGAGGCGACTGATACGTTGCCGGACACCGCGGGGCGCCACTTCGCGTCGCGGCTACGACGGAGGGCGCGCAATGAGGACATCGAGAGCGTGGGCCGCCATCGCAGTGCTGGGCGCGGTCGGTTTGGGGGTCGGGACGCTCACGGCGCCGGCGGTCGCTGCGTCGGCACCCGGTACGGCGACCAGCAGCCCCAACCGGGCAGGTTACGTCGTCGTACGAGCCGATGCCGCGATTCACCACGCGAGGGCCGAATGGGTAGTCCCCTCGGTTACCTGCGGAAAGACGGATGCGCGCGCTGAGTTTCTGGTGCGGCTCAGTGGCCAGGTCGGCGGGCACAAGCGCACGGTGCCGTTCGCGGCTGGAACGACAGCCGTCTGCAGCGGAGGGAATGCAACGTATTTCGGCTGGATCAACGTCTTCGGCCGTTCCAGGCTCCCGGTGCGGGCCGGGGACACCATCAAGGCCGACATCTTCTGCGGTTACCAGGAGGCTGACCTCAGCATCGAGGATCTGACCAGCGGAGCGGGGGCCGGCGCTGGCGCTGCTGACATCCCGTTCCCGGCCAGGCATCGGGCGTACTTCATCGCCAAGTCGGCGACGACCGCTGGGGATCGGCAACCACTGGCCGACTTCGGGCGGCTGCGCTTCACCCGTGCATCGGTGGGCGCTGCGACCCTTGACCAGCTCGCTGCCACCCGCGTGGTCATGCGGAGCGCGGAGGGAGTGACGCGGGCCGTACCCGGTGCGTTGGGCGCGCAGGGAGCGTTCGATGTCGTCTGGCGGCACAGGTAGCGTGCCGGCGCTCGGCCAGAGCGCGCCCGGACACCGCTTGCGCGGCGAATCCGGGCGAAACGGCCGGACATTCGCCCGGGCAGGCGGTGTCTGGTTGGGTAGTTAGCGGCCGCGCATGGATTGGCGGGCCTGTTGGCGGGCTTGGCGGGCGCTTGTCGGCATCGGCCCCTTCGGCATCGGGATCTGCGGCCGCATCGCGTCGAGCGCCTTGAGCCGCTGCAGCACGTCGGTGACGTCGGCCGGCGCGATGTTGCGCGGC
>JAICJD010000265.1 GCA_025928645.1 Gemmatimonadales bacterium | reverse complement strand
GAAGCACCACCGGCGCGTGGCGGTGAAGGTGCTTCGCCCCGAGCTGGCCGCCACGCTCGGCCCCGAGCGGTTCGCCCGCGAGATCGAGGTGGCGGCTCGGCTCCAGCATCCGCACATCCTCGGGCTGATCGACTCGGGCGACGCCGAGGGCTTCTTCTACTACGTGATGCCCTACGTCGAGGGCGAGACCCTGCGCGACCGGCTGACCCGCCAGGGCGAGCTGCCGGTGCCCGAGGCCGTGCGGCTGCTGGGCGAGACCGCGGAGGCGCTGTCGGCCGCGCACCGGGCGGGCGTGGTGCACCGCGACATCAAGCCCGAGAACGTGATGCTCTCGGGACGGCACGCGATGGTCATGGACTTCGGCGTGGCCAAGGCGGTGTCCGACGCATCGAGCGGCGGCACCCTCACCTCGGTGGGGGTGGCGCTCGGCACGCCGGCCTACATGGCGCCCGAGCAGGCCACCGCGGACCCGCAGATGGACGCGCGGGTGGACATCTACGCCATCGGAGTGATGGCGTACGAAATGCTCACCGGCTCGACGCCGTTCCCCGGCCTCAACGCGCAGCAGACGCTCGCCGCCCACGTGACCCGCGCGCCGGTGCCGGTGGGGCGCCAGCGCGAGGGGCTCTCGCCGGCGCTCGAGGCCGTGGTGATGCGCTGCCTCGCCAAGCGTCCCGCCGACCGGTTCCAGACCGCCGACGAGCTGGTCGCGGCGCTCGAGCCGCTGGCGGGGCCGAGCGGCGGGGTCACGCCGACGCAGACGCAACCGGTCGCGGCGACCGCCCTCGCCAGGCCAGCGGGACGTCGCTGGGCGTATGTCGCAGCCGCGGTGGTCGCGGTGATCCTTCTGTCCGCGCTCGTGGTCTGGAAGCCGTGGGCCCGCTCCACCGCGCGCCCGCTGGACCAGAACCTCGTCGCCGTGCTCCCGTTCCGCACCGCCGGCGCCGACCCGAGCGTGCAGTACCTGCGGCAGGGCATGGTGGACCTGATGCAGGCCAAGCTCACCGGCGAGGGCGGCCCGCGCGCCGCCGACGCGCGCTCGGTGCTCGCGGCCGTACGCGACGCGGGCGGCACCGAGAGTCAGGACCTGACCGAGGACGCGGCCGCGCGCGTGGCGAAGAAGCTGGGAGCGGGGCGGGTGCTGCAGGGGAGCATCGTGGGTACGCCCGATCACCTGGTCATGAACGCGGCGCTCGTGGCCGTGCCCGACGGAAAGACGCTGGCGCAGACCAGCGTGACGGGGTCGAAGGACAGCCTGTTCGTCCTGATCGACCGGCTCACCGCCCAGCTCCTGGCGCTCGGCGCCGGCGCCAGTACGGCCCAGCTCAGCGCGCTCACCACCACCAACCTCGACGCGCTCCGCGCCTATCTGGATGGTGTCGCCGCCTACCGTCGGGGCGCCTTCCAGAACGCCACGCCGCTCCTTTCGCACGCCGTGGAGCTGGACTCGACCTTCGCGCTCGCGCTCTCCGCGCTGGTCGAGTCCGATGGCTGGCACCCCGCGACCACGGACATGAATCGGGTCCGCGGGCTGGCCTGGCGCTACCGCGACCGCCTGAACCCGCAGGACCAGCTCTTCCTGTCGCTCCGGCTGGGCTCGCTCTACCCGAAGCAGACGCCGTGGACCGTGCGCATCGCGGACGCCGAGCACGCCGTGCAGGTGATGCCCGAGAGCGCCGACGCCTGGTACTACCTGGGCGACGACCTGTTCCACTTCGGCCGCCTCTCGGACATTCCGGATCCGGAGGTTCGCGCGCGTCAGGCCTTCGAGCAGTCGTTTCAGCGTGACTCACTCAACGGCGGCCCGATCCAGCACCTGGCGGCGCTCACCTGGGCCGCAAGAGACACTGCGGCGCAGCGGCTCTGGACTCGACGGCTCGTGGCGCTGGACTCGGCCGGCGAAGGGGTGCCGAATGCCCGGTGGAACCTGCTCCAGGCCACCCGCGACGAGGCGGGCATCCGCGCGTTCCTTGCGGGGCTCGACGCGGGCCCGATGCAGGTGCCGCAGGGGATTCTCTTTTTCGGGACGCTGGACAGCGTCACGATCGCCAACCGTGACGCGCTGCTGGCCGCGGTACAGCGGCTGGCCGCGTCGAAGCCGGACCGCGCGACGATGGCCGGTGACCGTGCGCGCTACCTCTTCAACGTCGGGCGGCCCGCCGAGGCCGCGAAATGGATCGACACGCTCGCGACCCTGAGCCAGCGCCAGGCCTCCCTGGTGTCCGTGCTCGGCACCTACTGGTTCGGGGGTGGGCCGTCGGACACCGCCATGATGCAGCCGGAGCAACGCGACGTGTGGCTGACCTGGCGGGGTGACGCCGCCGCGGGCCAGCGGCTGCTGACGACCTGGCGGGACCGTGCCGCGAAGGACTCGACCGACGGGATCGACGGTCGGCTGGCGGCCACCCTGCAGGCCAAGCTGGCGCTCGATCGGCACGATCCGGCGGCGGCGCGCATGGTGGACATCGCGGATTCGCTCTGGCGCGGCCGCGACGCGGGCGCGTCGTGGGCCTCGCTCGAGCTG
>JAICJD010000276.1 GCA_025928645.1 Gemmatimonadales bacterium | reverse complement strand
CGCGGCAGGGTGCGCCCGAGGGCTCTGGGCAGCAGGCCGTCCCGGCCGAGCGCCATGGTCATCCGCGCAGCGCCGTTCTGGGCGGCGAGCCCGCCGGCGATGAGGGCGACCACCGACGCGATGTCCACGAGCACGGCCGCGCCGGAGTTCCAGTACGTGCGGGCGATGGTGTCCCACGGCGCGGGGTCGGAGGGCAGCTTCGAGATGTTGCCGAGCCCGTACCCCACGGTGGTCATGTAGAAGAAGAAGAGGTAGACGACGCCGATCAGGCCCACGGTGATGAGGAGCGCCCGGGGCACCGTGCGGCGCGGGTTGCGCATCTCCTCGCCCAGGTAGGTCGGGGCCTCGAAGCCGGTGAAGGCCAGGACGCCGAACACGGCAGCGACGGCGACGTTGCCGAACCCGCCGGGTGCCGAGCTGGGGTCGAAGACCTGCCCGTGCCAGTTCCCGCCGGGAGCGCCCTTCGCCAGGATGGTGAGGGCGAGGGCGATCAGGACGCCGAACTCGAAGACGAGCAGGGCCAGGTCGGAGCGGACCGACAGCCGGATCCCCAGCACGGCGATGCCCCAGATCAACACCAGGCCGACCAGCGAGAGCGCCCACCACGGGATGTCCGGCCCGTGGTGCGCAAGGATGATCCCGTTGAGGGTCGCCCCGAAGAGGATCATGTCGAGGCCGACCAGGACGGGGTAGAACGCCAGGAACAGCCACCCCGCGAAGAAACCGGCCTCGACGCCGAGCGAATCTCGTACGAAGGCGAAGAACGATCCGGCGTGTGCGATCCGCTGAGCGAATCGGTAGACCGCGTTCATGATCACGAGGATCACGACGAACGCACAGACCAGCGCGAGCGGCATGGCTGCGCCTGCGAAGGCGGCTATCGGGATCGGGAGGAACAGGATCGCCCCGGCGGGCGTGATCACGGCGAACGACGTGATCACCGCGTGCCTCACCTTGAGGACCCGGTGGAGACCCCCGCTTTCCGGGGCCTCGAGCATGGGCTGGGGAATGGCGGCGTTGGTCACAGCATCCCTCCGGTGGCAGCCGGGACGGATAGAACAGGTCAGACCACTAGGACACTCAGAGGGATGCCTACTCCCGCGTGCCCGGCGCGTCAAGGTGGTGCGCAGCGCACCGAAACCCATGAACGGCTGTGGCTGTCGCCCGAGCCGCGTGCCCGCCCAGCGGGCGTCGCGATCAGTCGGACAGCGGCGACCAGGCCAGCAACTTCAGGCGTGCGGTCGTCTCGAGATGCTCCCTCATCGCCGCCGCTGCAGCGGGACCGTCGCCGGCGCTGATCGCGTCACCGATGCGGCGATTCTGCGCCAGCAGCGTGGTCGGAGTTCCGATCTGGTCGACCGTCTCGTGGCTGGAGAGCGTGATGTCCTGCAGGATCAGCGCGTACATCTGCGCGAGCAGTTCCGAGCGGGCGGCGCGGACCACGCTCTGGTGGAAGTCGTGGTCGCCCTGCTCGCCGGTTGCGCCGCGCTCGATCTCCTGCCGCATCGACTCGAGAGCCGCATCGATCGCCGCGAGATCCGATTCCGTCCGCCGTTCGGCAGCGAGCTCGGCGAGCTTCACCTCGATGGCTTCCCGGGCGTCCAGGATGTCCGGAAGTCTCCGCTTCAGGTCCGCCAGCTGCGCCATCGGCAGGCTGTCCACGCGCGTGGTCCGCAGGAAGGTCCCCCCGCCATGCTTGACCTCCAGGATGCCCTGGACCTCCAACGCCACGATCGCCTGCCGCACGGACGCTCGGCTGACCCCGAGTCGCTCGGCGAGTTCCCGCTCCGAGGGCAACCGGTCGCCCGCCGAGAGGCCCGCCTCCACGACGTAGGCGCGCAGATGCTCCACGAGCCGCTCGTACAACGGCTTCCGCGTCAGGGGCGAGAGCGCGCTCACGGGAGACGGCGACGTCATGACTCACCTCTTTCGAGCAGGGCGGCGACCGGCATCGGCGGGGTTGCCGCCGTCCCCACTCATCCACGCGGAACGGTCCGGGTCCGTTGTCAGCAGTCCCCGCCAGACTATCGGCGGCCGAGCGAGCCCGTGGATCGGTCGGCCTGCGGTCACCTGGTCGGGTAGCACTGCACGGCCTTGGCCTCCAGGAACTCGTGCAGCCCGTCGACGCCCATTTCCCGGCCGACACCGGACTGCTTGTAGCCCCCGAACGGCGCCAGTGGATCGAACCCGTACCCGTTCACGTTGACCATGCCGGTTTCCAGGCGCCGGGCGACCGCGAGGGCGTGCGGCTCG
>JAICJD010000122.1 GCA_025928645.1 Gemmatimonadales bacterium | reverse complement strand
CGGTGGTCGACATTGTACTTGAGCCGCGTGGCTACGTCATGCTGGGGCCCGCACGCCGCGCGCTCGCCATGGGTTTGCACACGCTCTTAGCGGGGGTGGCGCTGCGGTCGGCGCGCGCGGCGCGCGCGCCGACGGCAGGCAGCGTCCCAAGCGTCGAGCGCATCGCCGCCAACTCCAACCAGGTGCCCGCCGGCCGGCTGCGCGGCGGCGTCCTCAGCCTCGACCTCGAGCTCCGCACGGGGCTGTTCCGCCCCCACGCCGACGACGGGCCGGGAGTCGAGGTCCAGGCGTTCGGCGAGGCCGGGCGGCCGCTGCAGATCCCCGGTCCGCTCATCAGGGTGCCGGAAGGCACGGTCATCAAAGCCACCATTCGGAACCGGCTGCGCGACTCGACGCTCGTCCTGCACGGGTTCGGGGCGCACGGCGGCGCCGCCGGCGATGCCATCCGCGTCCCGCCGGGCGCCACGCGCAGCGTGCGGTTCGAGGCCGGCCGCGCGGGGACCTACTACTACTGGGGCACCACCACCGGCAAGGGGATGAACGACGACCGTTGGATCGACAGCCAACTTTCCGGCGGCTTCATCGTCGACCCGAGAGGCACCACGCCGCCACCCGGCGAGCGCGTGTTCCTCATGGGCGTCTGGCTCAAGCCCGCCGACACCGCGGCCCACGATCCGGGCGGCGAGTTCATGGTGATCAACGGGAAGTCCTGGCCCGAGACCGAGCGGCTCCACTACACCGCCGGCGACACCGTGCGCTGGCGCTGGCTCAACCCCAGCGCCAGCTCGCACCCCATGCACCTGCACGGCTTCTTCTTCGAGGTGGGGAGCCGGGGGAGCTGGGCGGCCGACACCGTATACTCGCCGGCCGAGCGCCGACTGGCGGTGACGGAGCTGATGCCGCCCGGCGGCACCATGACCGTGCGCTGGGTCCCGGTCCGGCAGGGCAACTGGCTCTTCCATTGCCACTTCGCCTTTCACATCTCGGACGAGCAGTTCCTCGCCGCGCCACCGGACACCGCGGGCCGCGCCGGCCAGCATTCGCGTCACCACATGGCCGGCCTGGTGCTCGGCATACGGGTGGACGCCCGTGCGGTACGCGGAACAGCGGGGCGACACGGCGCGGACCCGGCGGGTGGAAACGCACCGCCGGGAAGCAGCACATCGGTGCAGCCCGGCGAGGCCGACCGGTTCCGACTCCTGGTCCGGCCGGCACGCGCCCCGGCGGACTCGGCTCATCTCATGAGCTACGCCCTGCAGGAGGGCAGCGCCGAGCCGGCCGCCGACTCGGCGCCCATCCCCGGATCCGTGCTGCTGCTGGAGCGCGGCCGTCCGGTGCGCATCACGGTGGTCAATCGGCTCGCGGAGCCGACGGCGGTTCACTGGCACGGGATCGAGCTGGAGAGCTATCCCGACGGAGTGCCGGGATGGAGCGGCACGGCCGATCGCCGGCTCCAGGCGATCGCGCCGGGCGACTCGTTCACCGCCGAGTTCACCGCGCCGCGGGCGGGGACGTTCATCTACCACTCGCACGCGAACGAGCTGGTCCAGATCCAGGGCGGCCTGTACGGACCGCTGATCGTGGCCGAGCCCGGCACCACCTACGACACGGCTGGCAACCGGGTCGTGGTAGTCGGCGGCCTGTTCCGGAACGACAGCGCGTTCGGGGTCGTGAACGGGCGGCTCGAGCCCGCGCCGATCACGATCCGCGCCGGCCGCAGCTACCGCTTCCGTCTGATCAACATCGGCGACGCGCGGACGTACTTCGGGCTCAGGCGCGCGGCCCCGGACACGTCGCTCGTGGCATGGCGCGCGGTGGCGAAGGACGGGGCGGACCTGCCGCCGTCGCAGGCGGTAGCCGCGGGGCGGCTGCTCACCGGACCAGGAGAGACGGCGGATTTCGAGGTGCGGGCGGACCGGCCCGGGGAGCTCAGGCTCGAGGTGGACTCGCCGTTTGCGGTGTGGCGGCTGGAGGTGCCGGTTCGGGTCGAATGAGTCCGCGCGGGGGGCTGCTAGCTCGGCGCGCTAATGCTCGTTCACTACGCGCTCGATCAGGGCCCTCGCTTCCGCTGTCAGCGGATGGGCCGGGCCGAGGCCATTTGCGAGCGCTAGCTGCGCTCGGCGCGCTGCTTGGACTGCTGCCGCTTGATCCCCTTTCGCTGCCGCAATTCTCGCCCGTAGCAGCTCAGCCCGTCCCACATGCGCGCTCCGCGACATCGCGAGCGAATCCAGGCCCGCGGCACTGATGGCGAGCGCGGCGAGGGAGTCGGCGCCGCGGAGGTCGCCTCTCTGGCTGCGCCACTCGGCGGCGGTGAGCAGGGCGTAAACCATGTTCGGAGCCGGCTTGTCCGCGGCCTTCACGGCGATGAGGGCGCTGTCGAGCATCGCTCGGGCGCCGGCCGAGTCGCCCTGCGCGCGGCGGAGGCACGCGCGGAGCCACGCGCCGGTGATGCGCCGGGTAGGCGTATCCCCCGTGAGCGTGGCGGCGGCCCGCCGGGCCTCGGCCAGGCGACCCTGCTCCAGATACAACTGCGTCAGCGCGGGGGGGAGCCATCCCCCGGTCACCAGCCGCGTGGTCTGGCTGGTGTCGCGCACCGCGGCGTCGAGCCACGCCGCGGCCGAGTCGAGGTCGCCCATCCGCAGCTTGGTGATGCCGTAGAGGGTCGCGGCCCGGCCGCCGGCGGCGCCCTTCCCGTAGGTCGCCTCCATGCCGCGGATGTAGCCCCCGACGATGGAGTCGAGAACACGAAACTCGCCGAGCTCGGCGAGGGCCGATGCCAGGAACGAGAGCACCGTCGGGTACACCTCGGTGTCCCCGTAGCCGGACGACGCGAGATGAGAGAGGATGTCCCGCTGCACCTGCGTGGCCTCGCGGGTACGGCCGACCGACCGGAGCGCGCCGGCGAGATCGTTCCGGCTCTCGAGCCCCTGCATCATCTCCGGATCGGGCGTGAGCGCGACGGCGCGCCGGAGCACGCGAATCGCCGAGTCGGGCCGGCCGCCGGCGACCAGGTACTGGCCCTCGGCGTCCAGGCACTGGATCCGGATCTCGAGCGGCACCGAGCCGGCCCGGCTCATCTGCCGCCGCGCGGCCGCCAGCGCCGACTGCGCCGAATCGAGCAGGCCGTCGTCGGCCAGGCTCAGCACCTCCAGGCAGTTCGCCAACGCCGCGTGGGCCGGCAGGTTGGCCGCCTCGGCGATGGCGAGCGCGCGGCCAAGCACCCGGCGGTGGTTCGGGTGGTCGCCCATGTCGAACAGCCGGGCGGACAGTTGCGCCATCACCTCGACCACCACGGCGGGCTCGGCTCGGTACTTCCGCCGAAGCATGCCTTCGGCGAGCTCGATCCGCTCCAGCACCGACAGCGTGCGCCCGCCGACGCCGCGGGTGTCGCCGGCGAGCACGCCCTGCACGTCGGCCATGGCGAGGCGCCGGCGCGACTCCGCGACCGCGGCGTCGCGCTGCCGCCGCGCCTGCCCGAGCTGCACCAGCGAGAAAGCCGTGGCTCCCACCAGTGACAGCACGGCGACCGCGGCGGCCAGCACGCCGGCCCGATGGCGGCGGATGAACTTGCCCGCCCGATAGCGCCACGACTCGGCTCGCGCCCGCACCGGCTCGTGGTCGAGATAGCGCCGGAGGTCTTCGGCCAGCTCCGCAGCCGACGTGTAGCGCTCCTCCGGACGCTTTCTCAGGGCCTTGGCCAGGATGTTGTCGAGATCGCCGGTGTAGAGCCGGCGGAGCCGCTCGAGCGAGCTGCCCCGTGCCTCCGGTGTGGTGACGGCCGTGCTCAGCCGGGGCGGCTCGGTGTCGAGCGCCCCGTGCAGGTACTCCGCCACCGAGCGGCCCGGATCGCCAATCGGATTCCGCCCCGCGAGCAGCACGTAGAGCAGCACGCCGAGGCTGTACACGTCGGTGGCGATGGTGACGGGCTCGCCCCGGACCTGCTCGGGCGCCGCGTACTCGGGCGTCAGCACCCGTCCGCCCACGTCGGTGAGCGTCGCGGCCTCCGCGTCGCCCCCTCCCTCCTGCAGCAGCTTGGCGATGCCGAAGTCGAGCAGCTTCGCCGTCCCGTCCGCCGTCACTAGGATGTTCGAGGGCTTGAGGTCGCGGTGCACGATCAGGTTGGCGTGCGCGTGCGACACCGCGGCGAGCACGTCGAGGAAGAGACGGAGCCGCGCCTCGGGAGGGAGCCGGCGCTCGTCGCAGTACTTGTCGATGCGCGCGCCCTCGACGTACTCCAACACGAGATACGGCTGGCCGCCCTCCGCGACGCCTGCGTCGAGCAGGCGGGCGATGTTGGGATGGCTCAGCCGGGCGAGCACGGTGCCCTCGCGGCGGAACCGCTCGCTCCCGACCGGATCGAGGAGCGCGAGGTTGAGGAGCTTGACCGCGGCCCTGCCCTCGTAGCGGCCGTCGCTCCGCCGGGCAAGCCAGACGGTGCCCATTCCGCCGTGGCCGAGGGGACGCTCGAGGGTGTAGGCGCCCAGCCGCCGGCCCTCGAGGCCTGGCCGGGCGGACGCACCTCCCGCCGCGCTCGCCGGCGCGTTCGGCGCCGCGGGGCTCTCCGCGCCGGTGCGAAGAAATCCCTTCGCGTCGAGCCGGGTCTGCTCCGCGAGCAGCGCCTCCAGCTCGGCGGCGGGACCGGGCTGGTCGCGCCGAAGACGGGCGAGCCAGGCCTCGCGTTCCGGCCGCTCGAGCTCGAGCGCCTGCTTGATCAGGGCATCGAGGGTGGCCAGCAGGTGGTCGGAGACGCCGCTCATCCGAGCGTCACTCCTGGAGCATGCGGTGCAGGAGGAGCCGAGCCCGGGTCCAGTCGCGCTGGACGGTGCGGCGGGAGACGCCGCGGAGCTCGGCGAGCTCGGTGAGTGAGAACCCGCCGAAGAAATGGAGATCCACCAGCTGCGCCAGCTCGGCATCCACCTGCGACAGCCGCTCGAGCGCGGCGCCGAGCTGCTCGAGGTCGCCGGCGGGGACGGCGGCTTCGGCGGCCGCGAGTTCGGTCCAGGCCGGCATCAGCTGCAGATGCCCGCCTCGCTTCCTGGTGCGGCTCCGGCGGGCGTAATCGATCATCAGGCCGCGCATGGCCCGGGCGGCATAGGCCAGGAACCGGTCCCGATCCGGGAACTCGACCCCTTCGCGCCCGCGGATGTTGAGGTAGGCCTCGTGCAACAGCGTGGTGGTGCCGAGGCTCAGCTCCGAGCCGCCCCGGTGGAGCTGCCGCTCGGCAATGGCGTGCAGCTCCCGGTAGAGCGCGGCGAAGAGCTGGTCCGCCGCGGCACCGTCGCCGGCGTCGGCGTGGCGGATGAGCTGGGCGATCGGGGAGGCCACGGTCGCAGTTCCTCGGCGGGGCAAGATGGAAAATGGCGTGGAGAAAGAAGATACGGGCTCAACGACCGGCCGTCAAAGCGCGGCGGCCAGGGACGGATGTCTCAGCTAACCCGGAATTAACGATTCCTCCTTACACTCGGTACGCCCGAAAACACCCGTGGCCTTCGCTTCAGCCGGATCCAAGGTCGGTTTCTCCAGGGAGGTATCCATGCGCGCACGCATCCCGATCACCCTCGCCCTCGTCACGGCGCTGTTCGCCTGCGAGGATCACCAGGGCACCCTCGCTCCCGACGGACCGGCTGCGGTCAAGGCATCCGCAACCGCCAACGCCTCCGAGGCGAGTCAGATCGCGCAGCTCCGGCGGCTGGTCGCCCCGTTCCACGACTTCAATGCGGCGGTCCAGGCGGGCTGGTCGGCGCCGATCACCCCTTGCTGGACCTCGGCCGACCTGCCGAGCCAGCCCGGGACGGGCGCGATGGGCTTCCACTGGGGGAATCTCACCTACATCCTGGACCACGGCGCGGTGAACCTGCTTCAGCCGGAGCTGCTGCTGTACGAGCCGGAGAAGAACGGCAAGCTGCGGTTCGTGGGCGTGGAGTACATCGTGCCGTTTACGGATATCCCTTCCACCGCGGACGCGCCGACGCTGCTCGGGCATGAGTTCTCGCGGGTGCCGGAGGCGGGCGTGTGGGGGCTGCACATTTGGGTCGGCCGGCACAACTCGAGCGGGATCTTCTCGCCGTGGAACATGAAGGTGAGCTGCCAGTTCGCCGGGACGCAGGCCAGCGCGGCGCACCAGCACTAGGCGTCGGGTGCGGCGGCGAGCGCCGACGCCGGTGCTCGCCACTGAGGTCCGGGCGGGTGCTGGCGCCGCGCGGCCGCGGGCCGGCGATGCTGGTGGGCGGGGGCTGGGAGGTCGGCCAGACTCGACCGACTGGCGACAGGGATTCTCGCGGGGACAGCGCCTGTGCGTGGTCGTGGACCGTGCGGGCGATAGCGGCTATGGCAATGCACACGGCTCGATGGATCCCAACGCTCACGAACAGCGACTTGATCTAAGGGACCATCTCCACTGCCTCGGCATCTGACGTGGTCCAATCCGGATTCTTTCCCTGCCGCACTGCGGACCTATGCTGCCCGCGCGGCGCCGATCGCCGGCGTCGGCCGCACCGCGTGCTCGAGCTGCGCGCGGCGCATCAGCCACGCTCCCGCCAGGCACACCCCTCCGCCGAGCACTGACAGCCCCGCCACGTGCTCGCCCCGCACCAGGACGCCGAGGAGCAACGCGACCGGGGGAATGAGAAAAGCCGTGGCCGAGGCCTTGGTGGCGCCGACACGTCCGGCGGCCATCACCGTCAGCACGTAGGCGACGCCGGTACCGAGCGAGCCGAGCGCGAGGAGCGAGAACAGCGGGCCGGGCGACCAGTGCGCGTGGAGCAGCGCCGGTAGGCCGAGCGGCGCGGTCAGCACGAGCGCGACCGCCTGCGCGCGCCAGATGACCGGCAGCGCGCCATTCCGCTGCTGGACCGGACGCGCGACGTTGAGCGCGAAGCCGTAGGAGACCAGCGCCGCCAGGATGAGCAGGATGCCGAGCACGGTGCTCCGGCCCTGGCCGAGGGTCGGCAGACCCATCAGCACGCCGCCGGCGAGACCGACCGCGAGCCCCATGGCGATGCCCCGCGACGGCCAACGCCGCGCGATGCCGGCGGCGACGATCGCGGTGAAGAGCGGCACCGCGCCGTTCAGCATGCCGGTGAGCGCGGACGAGACGTGCCGCTCGGCGAAGGGGAACATGCTCAGCGGGAAAGCCATCCAGAGGATGCCCACCAGCGCGGTGCCGAGCCAGTCTTCGCGGCGGATCGCGCGGCGGGAGCCGGGGAACAGGGCGAGCGTGAGGAAGCCGACCAGGAGGCGCGTGAAGGTGACGCCGTTCGGGGCCATGGCCTCGAGGCCCTCGGCGATGAACAGAAACGACGCGCCCCAGATGGTGCCGGGGACGATCAGCAGGACCCAATCCATCTCGGCTCCGTTGCAGGTTTTGCGTGCACTCGCGGCGCTATGGTGCGGGTTTGGGGTTCGGCTTCACCACGGAACCACGGAAAACACGGACAAGAGCCACGGAAAAAGCCTTTGGTCAACGGCACACTCGTCGAGTTCCTGCTCTACGGAACCCCACCGGTGTGCTGTCACCCACCAGCAGTTTTCCGTGGCCGTTGTCCGTGTTTTCCGTGGTTCCGTGGTGAAGCCGAACCCCCGCTGACCACCAGGGCTCCCCTAGTACAGCCCAATGACCCCGGTCGCCACCCGCCGCTCGCGCTCGAGGCGCGGGAGGACGCGCCAGAGCCGCTCGAGAAGCGCGCGCACCGTTGACATGGAGCGAAAGTAGGAGCAGACTGGTCAGCACAGAAGATCCAGTTTCGGAGGCAAAGACCTGACCAGTAAGCCACTCGACGTGCTCGTTGCCGTCGATCGCGAGGGCTCCCGCACCCTCGGTCGCCAGATCGAGGACCAGCTTCGTAACGCGATCCGGGACTGCGCCTTACACCCCGGGTCCCGGCTCCCGTCCACCCGCGACCTGGCCCGCGAGCTCGGCGTCTCCCGGCCGATCGTGGTGGACGCGTATGCCCAGCTCGCCGGGGAGGGATATCTCGAGCTTCGCGCCGGCGCGCGGCCGCGCGTCACCGGGTGCGCGGGTCAGAGCCGTCCGCCCGCCGCCAACCCTCTCGAACCAGTCACCGAGCCGCGGTACGACTTCCGCCCCGGCTCGCCCGACCTGGCGAGCTTTCCCCGCTCGGCATGGCTCCGCTCGGTGCGCGAGGCGCTCGCCGGGATGCGCGAGTCCGACTTCGGCTACACCGAACGGACCGGGAGCGCGGGGCTCCGGCTCGCACTGCGCGACTACCTGGGCCGGGTGCGCGGGGTGGTGGCCGACGCGGACCGCGTCGTGGTCACGAGCGGGTGGTGCCAGGGCAGGACGCTCCTGTGTCACGCGCTCGTATCGTTGGGCGCGAGGCGGATCGCGATCGAGGATCCCTGCCACGACGAGGTTCGCCTGTCGTGCGCGAGCGCCGGGCTCGAGATGGTCCCGGTGCCGGTGGACGACGAAGGACTGCGGGTCGACGCGCTCGAGCGGACGGCGGTGGATGCGGTGCTGGTCACGCCGGCGCACCAGTATCCGATGGGATCGGTGATGTCCGGCGCGCGGCGCGGCGCGTTGCTCGAGTGGCTCCGCCGCCACCAGGCGATCGCGATCGAGGACGACTACGACGCCGAGTTCCGTTACGACCGCGCGCCGGTGGGCGCGCTCCAGGGGATGGCGCCCGAGCGGATCGTGTACGCCGGCACCGCGAGCAAGACGCTCGCGCCGGCCATGCGGCTGGGCTGGCTGGTGGTGCCGCCCCGGCTGCTGGGTCCGGTCCAGTGGCAGCAGAGGCAGGCGGACTTCGGCGTGCCGCGGATCGAGCAGCACGCCTTTGCGGACTTCCTCTCGCGCGGGGAGCTGGACCGGCATCTCAGGCGGATGCGGGCGCGCTACCGGGCGCGGCGGGACGCACTGGTCGAGGCGCTCTCCGACACGCTGCCCGAGGTGCGGGTGCACGGGATTCGGGCGGGGCTGCACGTGACGATTCAGCTTGGAGAGGACGATCGCGGGCGGGTCATCCGGGACGAGGCGGCGCGGCGGGGCGTCGCGCTGACGGCGCTCAGCGACTACTACCTCGAC
This sequence comes from Gemmatimonadales bacterium, assembly GCA_025928645.1. Lineage (GTDB taxonomy): Bacteria > Gemmatimonadota > Gemmatimonadetes > Gemmatimonadales > GWC2-71-9 > CAVVWJ01. The sequence goes on along the minus strand of JAICJD010000122.1, from coordinate 2,707 downwards.
CGCAGCGGGGATTCGTCGATGCTGCTGCTCGGATACGCGCGGTGCACCGAGGAAGTGATACGGGCCGGCGTGCGCGAGCTGGCGGCGGCGGTGCGCGCGGCGCGGCGTTGAGATCTTCGCGCGGGGGCGGGCGACGAGAGGTCCTTCGGGGCGCTGCGGAACGCTCTGGTACGGAGCCCGCGCAAACTGCGCGCGGTCTCCTCCCCGGCGCGTTCCAACGCGCCCCTACGGACCTCCCATCGCCCGCGCCCGCCCCGGCGGCATCGGGACATCACGGGTCGGCGCCGAGCCTGGCCCGCCGCCCCAGCTCGGCAGCCGGCCATCGATCGCCGTGGCTACTGCTTCCCGGGCCAACAGCCGGGTCGAGTCCAGCGTCGGCAGCGGCGAGAGCTCCGGCGTGATCAGCAGCGGGATCTCCGTGCAGCTCAGCGCGACCGCATCGCAGCCGGCCTGCTTGAGGCTCTCGATGATACGGATGTACTCGGTGCGGGACGTGTCGAGAAGACTTCCCTGAGTGAGCTCGCCGAAGATGACGTCGTCCACCAGCTTGCGATCGGTCTGGGCCGGCGTGCGCTGCTCGATGCCGTGCCTTGCGAACGCGGCGGGGTAAACCGGGCCTTCCATCGTCCACTTGGTGCCCAGCAGGCCGACGCAGGTGTACCCCTCTGCCGCGGCCCGCTGCGCGACGATCTCGGCGATGTGCAGTCCCGGTAGCGGCAGTGGCTCGCCCGGCTGCTCGAGCGCCAGGTGCGCGGTGTTGTCGGGGCAGACGAAGAAGTCGCAGCCGGCATCGGCGAGCCGCCGGGCCGAGCGGGCGAGGTGCGCCCGGACCGCGGCGAGGTCGTTCCGCTCGTAGGCCTCGAGCACGGGGCCCATCGGGCGGAGCGAAAGGGTGATCTCGGGGTGCTGGTGGGCGCCGAGCCGGCGGGCGGCCTCGCGGACGATCTCCAGGAAGCACAGGGCCGCGCCGTCGGCGCTGTGGGCCAGGATGCCGATGTGTCGCACGAGCCGGATCTAGTGCGCGGCCGCGGCGACTTCCTCGTGCACCACCCGCGTGCCGAGCACCTCGAAGAACTGCGCCAGCCAGGCGGGGTGGGCCGGCCAGGCGGGCGCGGTGACCAGGTTGCCGTCGGTGACCGCCCTATCGATGGCGATGTCGGCGTAGGTGCCGCCGGCGAGCTTCACTTCGGGGCCGACCGCGGGATAGGCCGAGACCTTTCTTCCCTTCACCACGCCGGCCGCGGTGAGGATCTGGGCGCCGTGGCAGATCGCGGCCACCGGCTTGTCTTCAGTGAAGAAGTGGCGCACTACGGCGAGCAGCTTGTCGTTGAGGCGGAGGTACTCGGGGGCCCGGCCGCCGGCGATGACGAGCGCGTCGTAGCTCTCGGGGCGGGCTTCGTCGAACGCGGCGTTGAGCGTGAAGTCGTGGCCCTGCTTCTCGGTGTAGGTCTGGTCGCCCTCGAAATCGTGGATGGCGGTCCGGACCTTGTCGCCCGCCTTCTTCCCGGGGCAGACGGCGTGGACCGTGTGTCCCACGGCGAGGAGCGCCTGGAACGGGACCATGACCTCGTAGTCCTCGGCGAAATCGCCGACCAGCATGAGGATCTTCTTGCCCATCGTGAGCTTCCTGTTCGGGTTGGGGGCAATGTGGGTGCCGGGGGCGATGGGGGCAAGCACGGGCGGGCAGGCGGACGGGCGAGCGGGCGAGTAGGCCCGCCTCCGCCGTGCTTGGCGCAATCCGAGCACGGGTGTAATGCTTCGAGAGGTCCTGCGTCAGCAGGTATGAAGGCCGCGAGGGCCGACGCCGGACCACCCAATCTTCGAAGGAGCACCACAATGACCGACCTCAAGAGCACCTCCAAGACCTGCGCCTGCGGCTGCGGGTGCGCCTGTGACGCCGACTGCCGCTGCAACACGCTGCCGTGCACCTGCGGATGCACGACCGCGTAGGGCCCGCCCCGGGCGTGCTCGGCACGCTGCTCGAGAACCATGCCCGGTTCATCGGCTTCCTGGAGCGGCGGGTCGGGTCGCGCGAGGAGGCCGAGGACATTCTGCAGGAGGCGTTCGTCCGCAGCCTCGGACGGACGGACCAGCTCGAGAGCGCCGAGTCGGCCACCGCGTGGTTCTACCGGGTGCTCCGGAACGCCGTCGTCGACCACTACCGGCGCGAGGGCACCCGGAGCCGCGCATTGGACGCGCTCGCTGCGGAAAGCGACGGCGAGGCGCCCGGTCCCGACGCCGAGCTGGAGGCGATGGCCTGCGCCTGCGTGCTGTCGCTGGTCGAGACGCTCAAGCCGGAGTACGGGGACGCGATCCGGCGGGTGGATCTGGAGGGCTCGAGCGTCCGCGGCTACGCCGAAGAAGCCGGCATCACGGCCGGCAACGCCGGGGTGCGGCTGCACCGCGCCCGCGCGGCGCTGCGGCGGCAGCTCGCGCGCGCGTGCGGGACGTGTCTCGAGCACGGGTGCCTGGATTGCCGGTGTGGGGGTCGGGAGTCGTGCTGAGCGAAGCGTCACCCTGAGCGAAGCGAAAGGGGGCATGCGTTCGGTCATGCCCCCTTTCGCTTCGCTCAGGGTGACTCGGCCTTAGGGTGACTCCCGGCCCGCCCCCCCAGGCCCGGCCAAGCCTTGTACGCTCCGACCCCGGGCGGCAAATTGACCCGTGGCTTCCCCAGCGCTTTCATGGCGCTCGAGATTCCAGACGATCG
>JAICJD010000127.1 GCA_025928645.1 Gemmatimonadales bacterium | reverse complement strand
GGGGCATGCGTTTGGGCATGCCCCCTTTCGCTTCGCTCAGGGTGACTCCCGGCCGGCCCTCCGGCCGACCCGGTTACTTCTTGTCGTCGACGATCTCGTAATCCGCCTCGACGACGTCTTCCTGCCCGGGGGCCTGGCCCGCCGCGGGCTCACCGGTGGGCCCGGCGCCAGGCTCCGCGCCCGGCTGGCCCTGGGCGCTCTGGTACAGGGTGGCTCCCGCCGCCGAGTACGCGGCGTTGAGCTCGTCCAGCGCGCGGCGGATGCCGTCGGCGTCGCCGGCCCGGAGCGCCTGCTTGGCGCCCTCGAGCGAGGCGTCGAGCCGGCTCTTGGCGTCGGCCGGGAGCCGGTCGACCCACTCCTTGCTGTCCTTCTCGACCCGGTAGATCAGGCTGTCGAGCTGGTTCCGCTGCTCGATCTGTTCGCGCCGGCTCTTGTCCTCGGACGCGTGCGCCTCCGCCGCCTTCACCATACGGTCGATCTCGGTGTCGCTCAGGCCGCTCGACGCCTCGATCCGGATCTTCTGCTCCTTGTTGGTGGCCTTGTCCTTGGCCGACACGTGCAGGATGCCGTTGGCGTCGATGTCGAACCCGACCTCGACCTGGGGCATGCCGCGCGGGGCGGGTGGAATGCCGGTGAGCTGGAACTTGCCGATGGTCCGGTTGTCCTGGGCCATCTGGCGCTCGCCCTGGAGCACGTGGATCTCCACCGTGGTCTGGTTGTCCTCGGCGGTGGAAAACGTCTCCGACTTCTTGGTCGGGATCGTCGTGTTCCGCGGGATCAGCACCGTGGTCACGCCGCCCAGCGTCTCGATGCCGAGCGAGAGCGGGGTGACGTCGAGCAGCAGCACGTCCTTCACCTCGCCGCCCAGCACGCCGCCCTGGATGGCCGCGCCGATGGCGACGACCTCGTCGGGGTTCACCGACTTGTTGGGCTCCTTCCCGAAGAAGTCCTTCACGATCTGCTGGATCTTCGGGATGCGGGTGGAGCCGCCGACCAGGATCACCTCGTCGATGCTCTTGGGATCGAGCCCGGCGTCCTTGAGCGCCTGCTGCATCGGCGGGATGGTCCGCTGAATCAGGTCGTCGACCAGCTGCTCGAACTTGGCCCGCGTGAGGGCCATGTTCAGGTGCTTGGGCCCCGACTGGTCCGCCGTGATGAACGGCAGGTTGATGTCGGTCTGCGTGGTGCTCGACAGCTCCATCTTCGCCTTCTCCGCGGCCTCCTTCAGGCGCTGGAGTGCCATCGCGTCCTTCGAGAGGTCGATGCCCTGGTCCTTCTTGAACTCCGCCACCAGCCAGTCGATCAGCCGCTGGTCGAAGTCGTCGCCGCCCAGGTGGGTATCGCCGTTGGTGCTCTTGACCTCGAACACGCCCTCGGCGAGCTCGAGCACGCTGATGTCGTACGTGCCGCCGCCCAGGTCGAACACCGCGACCTTCTCTTCCTTCTTCTTGTCGAGGCCGTACGCCAGGGCCGCCGCCGTGGGCTCGTTGATGATGCGCTGCACGTCGAGCCCGGCGATGCGTCCGGCGTCCTTGGTGGCCTGGCGCTGGGCATCGTTGAAGTAGGCGGGCACGGTGATGACCGCCTTGTCTACGGTGTGCCCTAGGTAGTCCTCGGCGGTCTGCTTCATCTTCTGCAGGATCATCGCGGAGATCTCGGGCGGGGTGTATGCCTTGCCGTCGATCTTGACCGCGGCGAGTCCGTTCTGCCCGGTCACCACTTCGTAGGGGACGCGCTTCGTCTCCTCGACGATCTCGTTCATGCGCCGGCCCATGAACCGCTTGATCGAGAAGATGGTCCGCTTGGGGTTGGTCACGGCCTGGCGCTTGGCCACTTGGCCCACCAGCCGCTCCCCTTCCTTGGTGAATGCGACGACCGAGGGGGTGGTTCGCCCGCCCTCGGCGTTGGGGATGACGACGGGATCGCCACCCTCCATCACGGCCACGACCGAGTTGGTCGTGCCGAGGTCGATGCCGATGATCTTCGAGGCCATGTGAACTCCGTTGAGAGGCTTGGGATGCTCGGACCGTCCGGTGGCTGCCGGCCCGGAGCGAACGGGAGGGGCAAGCGCAAGCGGCATACCCGCCAGAACTGCCAAAATGGCGCCCATTCGCCATCGTGACCCGGCTCACGACGGCCGAACGGCAGGGGGTCTATGATGGGCCCGGTTCAGAAACCGCCGTGGGGGCAGTGCGCAACCGAGGAGGCAAGAATGCTGTGGACCATCTTCGTGATCCTGCTGGTGCTGTGGCTGCTGGGTGTGGTGACCTCCTATACGCTGGGCGGGTTCATCCACGTTCTGCTCGTGGTGGCGGTCATCATCGCCATCATGCAGCTCCTGCAGGGGCGTCGAGCACTCTGACCGGTGCCTGACGCCGGGGGCGCGCCGGGCCGGCTCGTGGAATCACCCGGCCGGGCCCCCGCCGCCAGGCACTATCGATGACGACGATCCGGGGCGGGTCGCGGGGGTCTCAGGCTCCCGCGCCCGCCCCGGTATATTCTGGCCATGTTCCCCTACCGCGACGACAATCCAACCCTCGAAACGCCGGTGGTCACGCTGCTCCTGATCGCCGCGAACGCCGCGGTCTGGATTCTGGTCCAGGGCATGGGGCAGGATCCTACGCTGGCCCGCTCCGTCTGCCAGCTCGGCCTGATCCCGGCCGAATTCCTGGGCCGAGTCGCGCCGGGGACGTCGATCCCGCTCAGTCCCGGGGAAGTCTGCGTGCTCGGGGTCGAACACCACTGGTACACCCCGCTCAGCTCGATGTTCCTGCACGGGAGCTGGCTCCACATCATCGGCAACATGTGGTTCCTGTGGCTCTTCGGGAACAACGTCGAAGACTCGATGGGGCACGGGCGGTACCTGGGCTTCTACCTGCTGTGCGGACTGGCGGCCGCGGCCGCGCAGACGTTCGTGAGCCCCTCCAGCATCGTGCCCATGGTGGGTGCGTCCGGGGCGATCAGCGGAGTCATGGGGGCGTACATCGTGCTCTATCCGCGGGTGCGCATTCACATGCTCGTGGTGCTGATCTTCTTCATCACGCGCATCGTGGTCCCGGCCTACCTCATGCTCGGATACTGGTTCCTGCTGCAGCTTGTGAGCGGCAGCGCGACCCAGAGTGAGGGAGGGGTCGCGTTCTGGGCGCATGTCGGCGGCTTTCTGGCGGGGGCGGCCCTCATCATGCTATTCAAGGACCCGGTCCTGGTGCAGCGCCACCGCGCGATGGCCCGGTTCGTCTGACCGGGTTTCTGCATGGCGCCCGGCTCAGTCGGGGCGCTATGTTCTCACCATGCCGGACCCCGTCCCCGCGCGCCTGATCACACCCTCGCCCGCCGCCTCGCTCGAGGTGCCGGTCGCGCCGCGCAATCCCGGCATGCCGCTCCAGCTGGAATGGGTCGAGGAGGTTCGGGTCAACCGCAGCGCGGTCGAGCGTCGGGCGGCGACGCTCCGCACCCGCCGCACGGTCAAGCAGGCGTGGCAGGCGGCCTGGCTGCTCCGCGCCGTGACCCTCATGGACCTCACCACGCTGTCCGGCGACGACACGCCCGGGCGGGTGCGGCGGCTCTGCGCCAAGGCCCGCGTCCCGGTCCGCCGCGACCTGCTCGACGCGATGGGTGCGGCGCATCTGCCCATCAGGGTCGGAGCGGTTTGTGTGTATCACGCCTTCGTCGAGACGGCGGTGGTGGCCCTGGAGGGCTCGGGCATTCCGGTGGCGGCCGTCTCGACGGGATTTCCCGCGGGGCTCTCGCCGCTGGCCGAGCGGCTGGGCGAGATCAGAGCCTCGGTGGCGGCCGGCGCGGAGGAGATCGACGTCGTGATCACGCGGGCCCACGCGCTCACCGAGAACTGGCGAGCCCTCTACGACGAGGTGCGGGCCATGCGGGAGGCGTGCGGCGACGCCCACATCAAGACGATCCTCGCGACCGGCGAGCTGGCGACGCTCCGCACGGTTGCGCGCGCGAGCCTGGTGTGCATGATGGCGGGCGCCGACTTCATCAAGACCTCTACCGGCAAGGAAGGGGTGAACGCCACCCTGCCTGTCGGCCTGGTGATGGCGCGGGCCATCCGCGACTACCGGGAGCGGACGGGGCATCTGGTCGGCCTCAAGCCGGCCGGCGGCATCCGCGCCGCACGTGAGGCGCTGGACTGGCTGGCCCTGGTCAAGGACGAGCTGGGCGACCGATGGCTCCGCCCCGACCTCTTCCGCTTCGGCGCGAGCTCGCTTCTGAACGACATCGAGCGTCAGCTCGAGCACTTCGTCACCGGCCGATACTCGGCGGCGCACCGGCATCCGGTGGCGTAGCAGCGCTTCATCCCGAGCGCAGCGAGGGACCTGCTCCGTCAGCTCCTGCGATCGCGCGGAAACTCCGATCCCGATGAGCAGGTCCCTCGCTGCGCTCGGGATGAAGCATCACGACGAGGCGACTCCATGGCGTCCATTCCTGAGATCTTCGAGACCATGGCCTACGGGCCCGCCCCCGAAGGCGCGGGCCCGGCCCGCGCCTGGCTGGACGGACACGAGCGTCGGTTCGGCCGGTTCATCGGCGGCGGGTGGACTGCCATGGCGGGCGAGAGCTTCGAGACGCTGAATCCGGCGACCGGGGCGCCGCTCGCGCGGCTCCGGCAGACCCAGCCGGGCGAGGTGGACCGCGCGGTGCGGGCGGCGCGGGCGGCGCAGCCCGGGTGGTGGGCGCTCGGAGGCCACGGCCGCGCACGCTACCTCTACGCCCTCGCGCGCGGAATGCAGAAGCACAGCCGCCTGTTCTCGGTGCTCGAGTCGCTCGACAACGGCAAGCCGATCCGCGAGTCGCGCGACATCGACATTCCGCTCGTCGCGCGGCACTTCTACCATCACGCCGGGTGGGCGCAGCTCATGGCGCGCGAGCTGCCGGGGCGCGCGCCCGTCGGCGTGATCGGCCAGATCATCCCCTGGAACTTCCCGCTCCTCATGCTGGCCTGGAAGATCGCGCCGGCGCTCGCGATGGGAAACACGGTCGTGCTCAAGCCGGCCGAGTTCACCTCGCTCACCGCCCTGCGCTTCGCGGAGCTGTGCGAGGAGGTGGGCCTGCCCGCCGGCGTGGTGAACATCGTGACCGGCGACGGCCGCACCGGCGAGGCGATGGTCGCCCATCCAGGCGTCGACAAGATCGCCTTCACCGGCTCGACCGAGGTGGGGCGCCTCATCCGGGCGGCCACCGCGGGCACGGGCAAGAAGCTCTCGCTCGAGCTGGGCGGCAAGTCGCCGTTCATCGTCTTTCCCGACGCCGATCTCGACAGCGTGGTCGAAGGCGTCGTAGACGCCATCTGGTTCAATCAGGGGCAGGTCTGCTGCGCCGGCTCGCGCATCCTGGTGCAGGAGGGCTCGGCCACGCGGCTGGTGGAGAAGCTCAAGGCGCGGATGGAGACGCTACGGGTGGGCGATCCGCTGGACAAGGCGGTGGACATGGGCGCGATCGTCGCGCCCGTCCAGCTCGAGAAGATCCAGGAGCTGGTGCGCCGCGGCGAGGAGGAAGGCGCCCGCCGGTGGCAGCCCTCCTGGAGCTGCCCGCGCGAAGGCTGGTTCTTCCCGCCGACGCTCTTCACCGAGGTCGCGCCCGCGGCGACGATCGCGCAGGTGGAAATCTTCGGCCCCGTCGTCGTCCTGATGACCTTCCGCACGCCCGCCGAAGCGGTGGAGCTCGCCAACAACACGCGCTACGGACTCGCGGCCAGCGTCTGGACCGAGAACATCAACCTCGCCCTCGACGTGGCGCCGCAGCTCAAGGCGGGCACGGTCTGGATCAACTGCACCAACCTGTTCGACGCGGCGAGCGGGTTCGGCGGCTACCGGGAGAGCGGGTTCGGCCGGGAAGGGGGGCGGGAAGGCCTCCGGGAGTACGTGCGGTGGGAGTGGGATGTCGCCGCCGCGGGCAAACGCCGCACCCGGACCGGCCGGCGGGCCGCGGGGAAGGAGGCGGCGGCGGCGCGGCAATCAAGGGACGGGCGGAGGAACGGCGGAAGACCCGCAAGCCCGGCCCTGCCGCCGATCGACCGGACGCCCAAGCTGTACATCGGCGGGAAGCAGGTTCGCCCGGACTCGGGCTACAGTCTGCAGGTCTTCGATGCGCGCGGCGCCGTCGCGGGCGAGGTGGGGCAGGGGAACCGCAAGGACATTCGCAATGCGGTCGAGGCCGCCCACACGGCGCTCGGCTGGGCGCGGGTCACCGCGCATCAGCGCGCCCAGGTGCTGTACTATCTCGCCGAGAACCTGGCGGCGCGCGCGGAGGAGTTCGGGCACCGGATCGCCGGGTCGACCGGCGACGCGGCCGGCGCGGGCCGGGAAGTCGAGCTCGGCATCGAGCGGCTCTACGCCTACGCGGCCTGGGCCGACAAGTACGACGGGTACGTCCATCACACGCCCTACCGGAACGTCACTCTGGCCATGCCCGAGCCGATCGGCGTGCTCGGCGTGGTCTGTCCGGACACCTCGCCGCTCCTCGGGTTCCTCTCGACCGTGCTGCCCGGCGTGGCGATGGGCAACACCGTCGTCGCGATTCCCTCGGCGGCCGCACCATTCGCGGCCACCGACCTGTACCAGGTGCTCGACACGTCCGACGTGCCGCCCGGGGTCGTCAACATCGTCACCGGCCTCCCCGGGGAGCTCGCGCCGGTGCTGGCGGCCCACGACGATGTGGATGGGCTCTGGTACTTCGGCTCGGCGGAGGGGTCGGCGGAAGTCGAGCGGCTCTCGGCCGGCAACATGAAGCGCACCTGGGTGGACTACGGCCGGGGACGGGACTGGACCGACGCGCGCCAGGCTGAGGGCGAAGAGTTCCTCGAGCAGGCGACGCAGGTGAAGAACATCTGGGTGCCGTACGGCGAGTGACGCAGCGAGGCGGCGCTCGCTCTTCTACGCCTCGACCACTCCGCGCGTCTACCGCGGCGTCCAGACCGGGTGGGCGCCGAACAGGCCGCCGCTCACGCCGATGCGATAGGCCAGCACCAGGCCGAACAGCAGACTGACCGCGCCCGACGTGAGCCGCAGGGCTCGCTGCGCCCGATCGTGGCGGCCGGTGACGGCAAAGGGCCAGGCGACCAGCGCGGTTACCAGCATCATCCCCAGCACCGTCCCCAGCCCGAACACCACCAGGTAGCCGATCGCCCACCAGCCGTTGCCGATGGTCGCCAGCACCAGCAGCGCCACGGCGGCCGACCCAGCGAGGCCGTGCACGATCCCGACGACGAACGGGCGGAGGAGCTGGTAGAGTGCGAGGCTACCAAGCCGGCGGTCGAGCCGCGCCAGCGGCGTCTGCTCGGCGGCGTGCGGGTGCGCGTCCGGGTGATGGTGGTGCGGATGAGAGTGGATGTAGTCGCCGTGGCGGTGCGGGTGCGTGTGGGTGACGCCGTCGTCGGCCGACGCTTCGGCCACCTGCTCGCCCACGCCGCGAAGTCCGGCCCGCAGCGTGATCACGCCCAGCACCACGAGCATGATGCCGACCGAGAACTCGAGCGAGAGACCTACCCGCGCCGGAATCACCCAGCCGAGCAGGATGATGCCCGCGCCGACCGCGAGGATGGTCACCGTGTGCCCGACGCCCCACGCGACCCCGATCAGCGCCGCCTGGCGCGGACGCCGGTGCCGCGTCACGATCGTGCTCACCGCGATCACGTGATCGGGATCGGTGGCGTGGCGCATGCCGAGGAAGAAGCCCAGCGCGAGGATGATGCCCAGGCTGTTCATGGCACAAGCTCCGGGGGCACCGCGCCGGTGATCTCGACGTCGCGCCGGAGCAGCTTCGCGAGCACGTCCGCCTTGCGGGAAGCGCCCCAGCACTCGAGGCCGAGGTCCGCGGCCCGGAGTCGGGGCCCAATGCGGACGACGAGCGTGCGTCCGGTAAGCTCGGTCGTCACCGTCTCGACGGCGGCGGTGTGGCCGCGGTCGAGCCCGTCGGCGACGCGAAGCAGCGCGCTCAGCCGCCGCACCACCACCTGATCCTCCGGCGGGAGGGCCGCGAGCTCCTCGTGCTTCCGGCGCGGGCCAGACCGGCGGTGATACCGGCTCACCAGCGCCACCAGCCCGCGCTCGCGCGGCGGGAGCCCCAGGCGCTCGGCGTGCATGATGAGCTGGTAGCTGTGCTTGTGATGCTTGCGGTAGCTCACGAGCTGCCCGACGTCGTGCAGCAGCCCGGCCGCCTCGAGCAGCACCCGCTCCTCCGGCTCGCAGCCGAGCTCCTCGCCGAGCTGGTCGAACAGCTGCAGCGCCAGGTAGCGCACCTGCTCGACGTGGCGGCGGTCGCTCTGGCAGCGCTCGGCGAACTCGCGGAAGAGGCGGAGCGGATCGGGAGCGACCACCTCCCGCGCGCCCGACATCTCCAGGAGGAGGCCTTCGCGAAGGCCGAACGCGCTGACGGTGAGCGAGCGCGACCGGGTCCAGTCGAGTAGCTCGGCGGTGACCGCGAGGCCGGCGAGGATGATGTCGGCGCGCTCCGGATTGAGCCCCGCCACCTGTCGCCGCTGCTCGGCGGTGCGGCTCGCCAGCCAGTCGAGGATCTGCTCCACCTCGGCAGCCGTGACGCTCACGCCGTGCACGGTGTCGCCCGGCGGCTGGCCGCGCCGCGCCTGCACCATCCGGCCGAGACTGGTGAACGTCCCCCCCGAGCCGATCACGGTGGCGGCCGCCCATGGCCGGCCGGAGATGCCGCGCTTGAGCCGCTTCCGGACGTGCGCGCGGAGGCGGTCGACCTCGCGACGGGTGGCGCGCTGGCCGGGCAGGTAGAGCTCGGTGAGCCGCACGGCGCCGAGCGGCAGCGACGCCGTGAGCTCCACCAGTCCGTCCACCGCGCCGATCAGCTCGAGGCTGCCGCCGCCGATGTCGGCCACCAGCGTCCGCTCACCCGCCAGCCGGAAGTGGTGCGCCACCGAGCGGTAGGAGAGGGCGGCCTCGGTTTCGGCGTCGATGATGCGGAGCGGGATGTCCAGCTCCTGCCGCACCCGGCGCACGAACCGCCGCCCGTTGTCGGCTTCGCGCACGGCGGCGGTCGCCACCGCGGCGATGCGCTTCACGCCGCGGCGCTGGCAGACTTCGCGCATGCGCGCCAGCGTCTCGAGGGCGCGCTCCATGGCGTGCTCGTCCAGGCTCCCGGTGGCCGCGAGCCCGGTGGCGAGCCGTGGCTGATCCTTCATTTCATCGATGATGGAGAGGCCGGAGGCGGGATCGACCTCCGCCACGAGGAGGCGGATGGAGTTGCTGCCGACGTCGATGGCGGCGATGCGGTCACGAACCGCCGGCGCCTCCGCGGCGGCCTTTCTGGCGGCGGGCCTCGCGCTCACGCGCCGGACGCCGCCGGCACGCCACGGTCCTCGGCGTGGTGCTTGATCGACTTGCCCTCCACCAGGAAGACCACGTCCTCACCGATGTTGGTGGCGAGGTCGGCGACGCGCTCCAGATTCCGGCTGACGAGAAAGAGCTCCATGCCCGCGCTGATCATGTGCGGGTCCTCCATCATGTGGGTCAGCAGGATCCGGAAGACCGAGCGGTGGAGGGCGTCCACCCTGTCGTCCCGCAGGCAGACCTCGCGTCCTGCGCCGGCATCGCCCCGGACGAACGCCTCCAGCGCGTCCGACAGCATGTCCCGGGCCAGCCGGGCCATCTCGACGATCTCGGGCTCCGGCGTGATGGGCCGGGCCCGCGCCAGCCGCTCGGCGCTCTGGGCGATGTTCACCGCATGGTCGCCCACCCGCTCGAGGTCGTTCGCGATCTTGAGCGCGGAGGTGAGCATCCGGAGGTCGCGCGCCATGGGCTGCTGGAGCGCGAGGAGACCGATGCACTCCTCCTCGATCTCGACCTCCATGCTGTCGATGACCCGGTCTCCGGCGATCACCCGGCGCGCTTTCTCCTCGTGCCGCTCGAGCAGCGCTTCCACCGCGAGGCCCAGCGCGGCCTCCGCCTCGCCTGACATGGTGAGCAGCCGGACCTTGACGTGGCTCAGCGCGTCGTGGAAATGGCGGTGCGTGTCGGCGGTCATCCGAATCTCCCCGTAATGTAGGCTTCCGTGCGCTCCTGCGCAGGCGTGGTGAAGATCCGCTCGGTCTCGCCGAGCTCGACCAGCTCGCCGCGATCGAAGAACGCGGTGCAGTCCGACACCCGGGCCGCCTGCTGCATGTTGTGGGTCACGATCACGATCGTGTAGTCCCGCTTGAGCTCGACGATGAGCTGCTCCACCCTTTGCGTCGCGATCGGGTCGAGCGCCGAACAGGGCTCGTCCATCAGCAGCACCTCGGGCTGGTTGGCGAGCGCCCGGGCGATGCAGAGCCGCTGCTGCTGGCCGCCGGACAGCCCCGCGCCGCTGTCGTCCAGCCGGTCCTTCACCTCGTCCCACAAGGCCGCCCGCCGGAGGCAGCGCTCGACCAGGCCGGGCAGGTCGCGCCGCGGCAGCAGGCGGTTGAGGGCGGGGCCGTAGGCCACGTTGTCGAACACCGACCTGGGGAACGGGTTGGGGCGCTGGAACACCATGCCCACGCGCTGGCGCAACGCCACCAGGTCGGTGCTCGGCGAGAACACCGAGGTGCCTTCGACCAGGATGTCGCCCTCGTGGCGGATACCGGGGATCAGGTCGTTCAACCGGTTGATGGAGCGGAGGAAGGTCGACTTACCGCACCCGGACGGCCCGATGATGGCCGTCACCGACCTGCGCTCGATCCCGAAGCTCAGGTTCCGGAGGACCTGCCTGCGGCCGTACGCGAAGCTGAAATTCCGGACGTCCACCGCCGGCCGGGGCGCGAGGGTAGCCCGCGCCGCGGCGACGGACCCCGCCCGCCCACGCGCGGCGGCGGCGCTGGTCATCCGAACCTCCCCGTGATGTAGGCCTCGGTCTGCTCATCCGCCGGCGCGGTGAAGATCTGCCGGGTGGGGCCGGATTCGACCATCGTGCCCATGTAGAAGAAGCTGGTCGTGTCGGACACGCGGGCGGCCTGCTGCATGTTGTGGGTCACGAT
>JAICJD010000200.1 GCA_025928645.1 Gemmatimonadales bacterium | reverse complement strand
CTCGAGCGCCGGCAGCACCGGCATCCGCACCTCCTCCTGCTCGAGCGCGCGCAGGTAGCGCGCGGTGTAATCCACGGTGTCTCGCTGGAGCGAGTCGCTGGTGAGGGTGTCCTGCAGATTCTGCGCGTGGACGGCCGCGGGCCGCGGGCAGAGCAGCGTGAGCACGAGCACGCAGGTGCGGCCTAGTGCCGGGCGGGTGGCCGTGCACGCGGACGGAGTCACGCCGAGCTCGCGGGAGGTGGCCCGAGCGTCCTGGGACTCACCCCGAGCGCCGCGAAGGGGGCCATGTCCGGGCAGGCCCCCTGATGCATCCGGCGCACGACCCGCCGTCCGCCGCTCAGCGCGCCGCCGCCCCCGCCGCCGCTTGCCGGCTCAGCACGAACTCGCTGAACAGCCGCACCCCGAAGCCGGTCGGACCCTTCACCCGGGTTGCGTCCTCGCGGTCGGTGTAGGCGGTGCCGGCGATGTCGAGATGGGCCCAGGGGAATCCGTCGACGAACTCCCGCAGGAACCACCCGGCGGAGATGCTCCCCGCCGGACGGCCGCCGGAATTCTTCACGTCGGCGATGTCCGACTTCATGAGGTCGCGGTAGTCGTCCCAGAGCGGCAGCGGCCACACCCGCTCGCCGGCGCGCTCGCCGGCCTGGCGCACGTCCTCGATCAGGCGGTCGTCCGTGCCCATGACGCCGCTCGCGGTGTGGCCCAGCGCGACCACGATCGCGCCCGTGAGCGTCGCGATGTCGAGCACGCACGCGGGCTGGTAGCGGCGCGCATAGGTCAGAGCGTCGCACAGGATCAGGCGGCCTTCGGCGTCGGTGTTGATCACCTCGATCGTCTTGCCCGACAGGCTCGTGATCACGTCGCCCGGCTTCACCGCGGTGCCCGACGGCATGTTCTCGGTGGTGGGAATGAGGCCGACCACCCGCACGCTCGGCCGGAGCCGCCCGAGCATCTCGAAGGTCCCGAGCACCGCCGCGGCGCCGGACATGTCGTACTTCATGTCCTCCATGTTCTGCGCCGGCTTGATCGAGATGCCGCCGGTGTCGAACGTCACGCCCTTGCCGACCAGGACGACCGGCGCGCCCTCGGCGCCGGCGTATTCGAGCGCGACGAACCGGGGCTCCTCCGCGCTGCCCTGCGCGACCGCGAGCAGCGCGCCCATGCCCTCCTTCGTGATCGCCGCCTTGTCGAGCACGGTAGCCGCGAAGCCGTGGCGCGCCGCGATCTCCTCCGCCGTGCGCGCCACGTACGAGGGCGTGCACACGTTCCCCGGCAGCACCTGGATCCCTCGGGCCAGCGTCTGCCCCGCGCCGATCGCGGCGCCGACGCGGTGGCCGGCGGTGAGCGCATCGGTATCGGCCGGCGCGAGCACATCGATTCGCGTGAGCGGGGGCTTCTGATCGTCGGCAGGCCGCTTCATCTCGTTGTACTGCCAGGCGCCGTGCGCCAGGCCCTCGGCGATCGCCTGCCCCGCCTCTCGCGGGGACACCGGTCCGAGCGCCTCGGGCACGACGTGGAAGGCGGCGCGAGCCACGCCGAGCGCGCGGGCGCGCTTTGCGGCGGCCGCGGCCGCGCGCCGGAGACTCGCCCGCGACATCTCCTCGCCTTTGCCGAGCCCGACGAGCAGCACGCGCGCCGCCGGCCCCGGCGGATAGACCAGCGCGGTCTCGTCCTTCTTGCCGCTGAAGTCGCCGGCGGCGAACAGGCGGCCGAGGGCGCCTCCGGTGCCTTTGTCGAGCGAGGCGAGCGACGACGGGAGCCCGCCGCGCGCGACGGCGACCGCCAGGAGCGGGGTCTCGAATCCCGCCGGCCCGGCGGGAACTACGGCGGTTTCGAACGGCATAAGCCCTGAAACGCGAGTGTGATGGGTGAGGCCGCGGTGCGCGGCGCGGAGGAAGCTAGTCGGGACGGCGGGGTTGCGGCAATGTCGCATCGCCGCCCGCGGCAGGCGTCAGCGCTCGGCGAGCGCCTCGACCTCCCGGGTGGCGGCCTCCCAGCGGGCAAACGCCTCGTCCAGGGCCGCGCGGGCGGCGTCCAGCTCGCGGCCCAGCTCGACCGACCGCCGCGCTCCCTCGGGGGTGACGTACAGCTCGGGGTCCTCGAGCGCGACGCGCGCCGCCTCCACCCGCGACTCGCACTCGGCGACGCCCGCCTCCGCGTCGGCCACCGCCCGCTCCGCCGAGCGGCGGGCCGCGTCGCGGCGCCGGCGATCGTCTTCAGGCGGGTGAGTGCGCCGACGCTCCTTCACCTTGCGGAGCGCCTCCGCCTCGGCGGCCGCGACCGCGGCGGCATGCGCCCGCTCGCGGCTCGCCACCTCCCACTCCTCGAACGAGCCGGGAAAGTCGGTGATGCGTCCGTCGTGCAGCAGCCAGACGCGCGTGGTGAGCGAGCGGAGCAGCGTCCGGTCGTGGCTCACGAGGAGAACCGTACCATCGAATGCGTCCAGCGCGTCCTCCAGCGCCTCGATCGACTCGACGTCGAGGTGGTTCGTGGGCTCGTCGAACACCAGGAGGTTGGCGCCGCTCAGCATCATCATCGCGAGGGCGACGCGGGCTCGTTCCCCACCCGAGAGCGTCCCGGCGCGCCGCTGCACCGAATCGCCCGAAAAGCCGAAGCGGCCCAAGTGCCCCTGGACCGGCCCACGGCCCCAGTGCGGCCGGAGGTCCGCGATGATGTCGTAGAGCGTCGCGTCCGGCGGCACCTGCGCGAGGTCCTGCCGGTAGTAGGCCGCGCGGACCGAATCCGGCATGCGGATCGCGCCCTCGGCGGGCGCGATCTCACCGAGGATGGCGCGGAGCAGCGTCGACTTGCCCGCCCCGTTCGGGCCCACCAGCCCGACGACCTCACCCCTGCGTACCTGCGCGTCGAAACCGGTGAGCAGCCGGCGCCCGCCGATCTCCAGGGCGAGCCCCTCGGCGCGCAGGACCTGGTCGCCGCCGCGCTCCGCCGCGACGAGCCGGAGCGCCATCGCGTCGTCCTCGCCCGGCGGCGGGCTCAACCGGTCCAGCCGGTCGAGCCGCCGGCGACGGCCCTTCGCCTGGGCGCTATTGTTCCCGGCGATGTTGCGGCGGATGAACTCCTCTTGAGCCGCCACCGCGCGCGCCTGCCGGGCAAAGGCGCGCTGACGGCTGAGGCGGCGCTCCGCCCGCTGGCGGAGGAACGCCGCGTAGTCGCCCTCGTACGTCTCCGCCGTCCCGGCCTCGAGGTGCAGCACGTGGTCCACCACGGTCTGGAGAAAGGCTCGATCGTGACTCACGAGCAGGACCGTGGCATCGAGGCCGCGAAGGTACCCCTCCAGCCAGCGCGTGGTGTCGAGGTCGAGGTGATTGGTGGGCTCGTCGAGCAGCAGCACGTCGGCCGGGGCCACGAGCTGCTGCGCGAGGCCGAGCCGGCCCCGCTCGCCACCGCTCAGGCTCGCGAGGGAGCGCGTGCGGGCGCCGTCGGGCGGAAATCCCAGACCTTCGAGCACGGCGTCGATCCGCGCGGCCAGCGTGTAGCCGCCCTCACGGTCGAACCGCTCGAGATCGCGGTCGTAGCGCGCGAGCATCTGCGGCGTACAGCGGTCGCCGGCTTCCGCCAGCGCCGCAGCCTGCTCCGCGAGCGACCGCTCGAGCGCCAGCAGCTCGTGAAACGCGCCGGCCGCGGCCTCCCAGACGGTCGTCGCCCCGGCGAACTCCCGGTGCTGTTCCATGACCGAGATCCGAAGTCCGGCGGCGCGCGAGACCGTGCCAGCCGCCGGCGTGGCCTCGCCGGTGATGAGCCGGAACAGGGTCGTCTTCCCCGAGCCGTTCCGGCCGATGATGCCCCACCGGTCGCCCCGCGCCACCGTCAGCGTCACGTCCTGGAAGACCCGCGTCGCGCCGAACTCGACCGCGGCGCCCGCAATCGCAAGCTGCGTCATCGGCCGGTCCACTCCCGCCAGACCGTCTCGGCGTCGCCCAGGGTGAGGCGCTGCTGGTACCGCACCAGCGGCTGGCGGAGGAGGAGCGGCTCGTCGGCCAGCCGGGCGAGCCAGGCCGCGTCGCTCAGGCGGGCGGCGCCGAGCCCCAGATCCGCAAAGCGGGCCCCTTCCCGGTCCACCAGCGCGGCGACCCCGAACTTGTCGGCGAACCGGCGAAGCTCTCCCGGCGAGGCGGCCCGCTCCCGCAGGTCCACGAAGTGGACCTTGACCCGCCGCTCGGCGAAGAAGCGGAGCGCCTTGCGGGTCTCGGGGCTCTTGCGGGTGCCGAAGATCTGGACTTCCATGGGGTGGGAATTTACCGGTGCTTCGCGACTCACGGGCTCGGCGGCGCGCCCTACGTCGAAGGGCCCGCCTCCACCCCGAGCAGGCGTCCGACCGCGTCCGCGATATGCCGGGCTGCTTCACCATCGCCGTACGCGTCGGGCAGCCAGGGCGCCTCGCTCCGGCGTCGCATCTGCCCGCGGACGGCGGTTCGAAGGCATTCGAGCGCCTCGAGCGGGCTGACCAGCACGTTCGCGCCGGCGTCCACCGTCTCCGTCCACTCCGTGTGCGCCCGGAGCGTGACGCAGGGGGTGGTAAGCCAGTACGCCTCGCGCTGGACGCCACCCGAGTCGGTCACGACCGCGCTCGCGTCGCGCACCGCCGCGATCGTCTCGGTATATCCCAGCGGAGGGCCGAGGCGCACGTTCGGCGGCACCTCGTCGCAGAGCCCGAAGTGGTCGATGGCCCTTCGGGTCCGCGGGTGCAGGGGAAAGACCACGGGCATGTCGAGTGTGCCGAGGGCGGCGAGCACCGCGGCCAGCGCGGCACGGTCGGACGTGAGCGCCGCCCGGTGGGCGGTCGCGAGAACGAACGGCTGGTGCTTCACGCGGGGCGGGAGGTGGCGGAGATGGTCCGTGAGCGCGTCGCGGGCCACGTCCCCCGTCAGGACGGTCAATCCCGGCACTCGCTCCTCCAGCAGCCGGTCGCGCGCAGCCTCCGAGGGAGCACAGAGCAGGTCCGCCAGGACATCAACGACGCGGCGGTTGCCCTCCTCGGGCAGTCCCGGCTCGGGGGCGCGCAATCCAGCCTCGACGTGGACCAGAGGGAGGCCCAGCTTGCTCGCGGCGATGGCACATCCCAGGGTACTGTTCGTATCGCCGATGACCACGACCAGATCCGGCCGGGCGCGGGCCAGCAGCTCGCCGGCGCGCTCGAGCACCTTCGCGGTCTGCGTCGGCGGAGTGTCGGAGCCGACCTCGAGGAAGTGATCCGCCGGTGGGATATCGAGCTGCTCGTACAACAGCCGGTTCAGCTCGTAGTCGTAGTGCTGGCCCGTATCGACCGCGAGCACCCGCCAGCGGCCGCGCAACGCCTTCGAGAGCACCGACGCCTTTACCAGCTGCGGCCGGGTGCCGTAACAGAGCGCGATGGTCTTGACCGT